>DASRHU010000045.1:0-18083 GCA_035650335.1 Gemmatimonadaceae bacterium
GATCTGGTCGGAGCTCTCGTCAGGTGCCGAGATCGATGCAGTGCGCCGGAATCTGCAGCGGACGTATCTGGAGTTGTTCGATGCGAAGCTGAATCGGTCGGCTCAGAGCGGACCCGGTGGCCCCGGTGGCCCGGGCGGTCCTGGCGGGCCGGCCGTGCCGCAGGCTGCCCGGTCGTCCGATGCGCGGGCGCTGCTCCGTGGAGAGCTGACGGCGCTCGATGCACAGATTGCGGCCGTGTTGCCACGGGTGCAGAACCGGGTGACGCGGTATCATCTCCTCGACGTGCGGCATGAGATTCGGAGAATCCTGGAGCCCGAACGGTAGAGGCTTGTTTCGCGACGAGCCGTAACCGCATTTACACGGAGCACACGGAGAACGGCCACGGAGCACACGGAGAACTGCAACGTCGTGGTTTTCACAAGCCGTTGCCGTTGCATTTCTCCGTGTGCTCCGTGGCCGTTCTCCGTGTGCTCCGTGTAACTGCTTTTTGGTGGCTCGTGGCGCGGCGCCGTCAAAGCATGACCCGAAGAATCCCGTCCTTCAAAACCGGAACATTGAAGTTCATCAAAATGCCCAGACGGAGCCGGGACAGCTTCAGATACGTGAGGAGCTGGGCCGTATGTACCCGAGCGATTCGATCGGTGCTCTTCAGCTCGACGAGCACGCGGTCATCGACGATGAGATCGGCGCGATACCCCACATCGACGCGTGCACCCTTGTAGGCCACTGGGAAGGCACGCTCGCGGTCGATCACATGACCCCGGTCTCGTAGCTCCCAGCAAAGGCATTCTCGATAGGCCGATTCGAGAAGCCCGGGTCCAAGAAGCCGGTGGACTTCAATCGCAGCGCCGATAACTTCGCCGCTCAGGGTCTCGTACAGCATCGTATCCTGTATCCCTCGGATTCGGAGCGGCGCAACAAGGTAGCGTTCCGGTGGCGGGTCGAGCGCCATCGCGAAATCTCACACGGGAGCGAAACAATGAGTGGGGAAATCGCAGGAGCCCCCGCGGTGCGCGTGGTCGTCCTCTCTCTCCTTATCGCCGTGAGAGTGGTCGCTCTGGAGGCGCAGGGTGTCCGCGCCCGCGACCTCGGCCTCGACTCCCTCATCGGTGGCACTCCCGGCCCACTCGACGCGATCACCGATGTCGCGGGAGTCGAGGTCGGACACACGACGCTCATCTCGGGCAACGGCAGGCTCGTGGTTGGGCGCGGACCGGTCCGCACCGGCGTCACCGTGATCCATCCGCGCGGCCGCGCAAGCAGCGACCCGGTGTTCGGCGCGTGGTTCACGCTCAATGGCAACGGCGAGATGACCGGTACCACCTGGCTCGAGGAGAGCGGCATCCTCGAGGGCCCCATCGCGATCACCAACACCCACAGTGTCGGTGTGGTGCGCGACGCGATTCTCCAGTGGCAGGTCAGCCGACCCGGACTCCAGCCCTGGGGACTTCCCATCGTGGCCGAGACGTACGATGGCGGCCTCAACGACATCAACGGGTTTCACGTGAAGGCGGAGCACGTCATGCGCGCGCTCGACAGTGCGCGCGGCGGCGCGGTCCAGGAAGGGAACGTCGGCGGCGGGACCGGGATGCGGTGTCACGGCTTCAAGGGTGGCATCGGCACCGCGTCACGACGGATCGACCCGCGACTCGGCGGCTGGACGGTGGGCGTGCTGGTGCAGTGCAACTACGGAGCGCGGCGCGAGCTCCGTGTTGCCGGGGTACCGGTCGGCGAGGAGATCGTAGACCTTCTGCCGTGCATTGCCTCGACCGACACAACCGTCAGGCAGGGGATGCCGAGGTGCGTCGCGGGCGCGCGGGCGCCGCGTGACGAAGAGGACGGCGGCGAGGGCTCGATCATCATCGTCATCGCCACCGACGCGCCGCTGCTCCCACATCAGCTGAAGCGGATTGCCACTCGCGCGTCGCTTGCCGTCGGGCGTATGGGTGGGAAGGGGGAGAACAGCTCCGGCGACATCTTCATCGCCTTCTCGACCGCGAACCCCCGGACGGCGGCCGATACGGGCGTCGTGCACACCAGCATGCTGCCTAACGCCCGCATCAACCCGCTCTTCTACGCCACCGTCCACGCGACCGAGGAGGCCATCCTCAACGCCATGCTCGCCGCCGAGACGATGACGGGGGCAGATGACCTCCGCCTGTATGCCCTGCCGCACGACCGACTGCTCGCCGCCATGCGCAAGTACGGACGGGTGCCGCGGCGGCGCTGAGCGGAACGCTCACGTGACGCGCTCCATCCCGCCGTTTCACTGAACGCGGATGGGAGCGCTCGGGCGGGAGACACCGTTCTCGTCGAACGATTCGATCGCGAACCAGTACTCCTGGTCGACGGTCAGCGCGCGGATCTCGAGAGTCGTCGGCCGATCGGCGAATACCTGATAGGTCTGATACAGCTTGTCGGGGCGGAGGCCCCACAGGATGTTGTAGCCGGTCGCGCCGCGCACCGGCGCCCAGCTCACGAAGGCATTGCGGCGGTCGGTGTCGCGCCTGACCGCGAGCCTTCGCGGCGTGCCCGGGGCCCGGCCGTCTCCATTGCCGAACACGCGGATGTCGCCGATCGCGAGGTTCGCCGCGCCGACGTGGATGTGCTCGTATCGCACGTACCGAGCGCGCACGGGCCTCGGGAGCTCGATGTAGGCGTTCGGCCGGTCGCGCGTCTCCTCGCTCAGATCGGCGATCGTCTCCCACGATCGGCCGTCGCGTGACGCGCGAACGCGGAATCGTGTGTACACGGTGGAATCGTTCGCGAAGAGCCCGGCCTGGTAGTCGATGAAGTTCACCTGCAGCGCCCGCACGGTGTAGTCGCGCTGCAGGTCGATCGTCAGCCACTCGTCAGGCGACGTCGTGCGGGCCACCCAGAACCTCTGACGATCCTCATCGGTGACGTTCCTCGCCGGAAACGTGTCTCGCACCGACGACGCCGTGACCGGCTTGCGATACGAGAGCAGCATCCAGCCGGTGAAGAGTTCGTTCCGGTCCCTCCATTTGCGCGTCGGCGCATAGTGCGGGAAGTCGCCGAACCGTGTGTTGGCGAACATCTGGCCATCGGTATCGAACCCGGCGGGGAACATCGACACGCGCCGCTCGAACCTCCAGTTGACGGCGAGCCAGGGCGTGCCGGAGTTCCAATAGTTGCCATGGTTGTCCAGGAAGGTGCTGCCATGGCCAGCGCCGGTCATGAATCCGCCTGGCTTGTAGGCGACCGGATTGTAGGGAGCGTAGGTGAAGGGACCTAACGGCTCATCCCCCACGTACGTGCCGTTGGCGTACACGTTGTACTCGGTGCCGGGCGCGCCGTACTGGAGGTAGTACTTTCCGCGGTGCTTCGTCATCCACGCGCCCTCGATGTACGGACGGATCGTGTCGCGGTGGTCTTGTCCGAAGCGCTCCCATCCATGACGGGCCGGGTCGAGCGCGAAGAGCGACTTGGGCTCGCCCACGTAGACCAGGCGGCGACTCTTGTCGAGCTCGATGCCGTAAATCGGATAGACGTTCGACGATCCCCAGTACAGGTACCACTTCTCGGTGTCGGGATCGTGGAAGATCGACGGGTCCCATGGGCCCGGCGGCACCGAGCCCGGCGGGCCGGGCGGCGGCTCCCAGCTCGGCATCATCTTCGGCAACCGCGGCAGCATGCGGTTGTAGAACTCGAGCCGCCCGGTCGCCGGCGCCGTCGAGAACAGAATCGGCCTCGGCTCGACTGCCGACTGGAGAAGGTAGAGCGTGTCGCGAACCGAGAGCGCGGCGGGGGCGACGACGTTCTCGAACGGCCAGCGGCTGGGCGTCACGAACCGCCAGGTGATCAGGTCCTTCGAGTGCCAATACCCATCCGACACCGTCATGAACAGGTAGTACTCCCCGCCGTGGTTCACGATGACGGGATCGGCTCCCTGCCGATAGGAGATACCCTCGTTATGCTGCTCGAAGTTGTACCGGTAGTCGACGTCGATCGGATTCGCGTAGGTACGGATGCCCGAGGACTGTGCGCCGAGCGTCGGGGCGACCACGAGCGCGAGCCAGGGCGCGAGAATGACTGTGCGGTAGACCATCGTCTGTCCCGGGATGTCGTAGCACTCACGAACTCACGGACACTCGCGACAAATGATGGACCGCAAGTCCCGTGTCGGGAACGCCCGAGCGACCGGGCGGGGCAGTTGTAAGAAAACGTCGATGACGGCGCCGGTCGGGCCGCCTTCCCAGGGCTCGCTGGCGTGTCGGAGCAACCATCTGACCGTTCCGGACATCCCATTTACCACGCGGTCTGTGGTCGAAACCGCTCGAGTGACACCGCCGTATCGATCCTTGGACCGCTGATCCGGCTGAGGTCAATGCTGAAGCGCGCCTGGGCATTTGTGTCGGACCGTGACCGTAAGGGTGCGCGCACCGTTCTCCTTCTCCTGGCGGCGCTCTCGCTGCTGGCGATCTGGAAGCCGACGTGGCAGTGGTTCCCGATCGGCCTCCTCTTCCTCCTCGTGCTGGCGCTCTGCGTCGCGATCGCACCAATCCGACGCCGGTGCTTCCCCGGTCACCCGGTCGTCGCGTGGACGCTTCTCGTCGCCACGTCCTGGGTCTTCGTCATTCACAGCTACTACGTGGAGCTTCGCCGACAGCGAAGCGAGCGCCTCGAGCTGCTTGGCGTACAGCTTCCCGGTGCACAGGGACGTGCCGTCGTCGTCGGTGTCGATGATTCGGTAGACGTCCGCCTCGAGCGCGCCCCCGATCCGACCATCCGCTGGCGGCTCGCGCTCGCTCCCACGGGCGAGGGGAAGCTCGCCGTCACCGAGATGCGCGGGGTGGACGCCTTGCAGCAGCAGGAGAGACACGGCTCCTCCGCGTCGCGCCTGCTCGAATGGTTAGGCATCCGTCGGCGCGAGTGGCCTCATATCTGGGGCGCGGAGCTGAGTGGCGGCGCACCGGAGGTGCGCCTGTCGTCGGCGCATCGGTTTTCGCTCCAGCTCGCCGACGGGAAGCCGGTCATCGCATGGAATGACAACCGCCTGCCCGTGCTCCAGCGGGATGATGGTGACCCGGCGACCGAAGTGCGCAACAGGCGCCTGCTCAAGCGACTTCGAGCGGGTGTCCGACTGAACGAGCTGGGATGGCCGAGCCTTCCCGACTCGCTGCTTGCGTCGCAGCTCGCGCTGACGCTGGTCTCGCAGCCGCGGGAGAAGCTGGGGTGGGCGGATCCATTCGGGCTTCTCCCGGGCTGGGAATTTCGCCTCACGTCGGTGCAGAGCCCGCTGCCGGTCGTCGAGCGCGGCGACTCGCTCCGCATTCGCGCCGGCGGCGAAGAGTGGGTCATCTCCATCGATGCTCGGCGCCGCACCGCGTACGGAGCCAGCGATGTCACCGTCGGCTTCGGGCGAGGTCCGTCTCCGCGATTGGGATGGCTTCCCGCGGATGAGGTGTGCCGGCCCATCGACCGTTGCACGCTCATCAGCAGCCGGTCGCTTCCCCCGACGATTCCGCACTTCGACATCGCGGGCTTCGGACTCGATACCGCGCGATTCGGATTTCTCGCGCGCGTGTCCACATCGGGCGATCGGTATTCCATGGTGACCCCGGAGCACGAGTTCACGGCCCGCACCGGCGAGGAGCTGCTCGTGCCGGCGCGCTCGTCAGGCAGGGACCAGGCGTGGTATCGCTTCCGGGTCTACAAGATGGAAAGCGGCGAGCTGGCCTCGCTCCTCCTCACCCTCGTGGGTCTCACGCTCATGCTCGTCGGAGCCGGTGCCGTCGTGGCCCGCTCTTCCCGGGTGCGCGCGTTGGTCGAGCAGAAAGCCATCGGGGTAAGTGCCGCATGGGCCATTGCGAGCCTGGCGGTCGTGATGCTCGGGGTCCGCCTGGCACTCGGTTATCGCGTCAGCTACGCCGCGCCCTATCACGCCAGGGGCGCAGACACCGCCGTCGGCCTGTGGGTGGTCTGTATCATCCTCACGGCGGCATTGCTGCGATGGGATGCGTGGGGCTCTCGTGTGCTGGACTGGTTCTTCGACCTCGAGCATCGCGTCGGGATCCGGACGCGGAGCACTGCCCTGGTCGTTGTCGATGAGAGCCGTGTGGCGCCGCCGAGGCGCCGCTCGGCCGGCCTCTCCCGTGGATGGGTTCCGCTCCTCGCAGGGATCGCGCTCGTTATGTATCAGCGTCCCGGCACGTTCGTGGGAGTGGCGGGCGTCGTCCTGCTCTCGCTGCTGGCCTGGGTGCTCGTCGAGTACCTCACCGCCCCACGTCCGCGGCGGCGTGTCGATTCCGCCGGGGCGGTACTGTCGTCACAGGATCTCGAGCACGACGGAGCTCGATGGGCGGCGCTGGCGCTGATCACGATTGGCATTCCGCTGAGCGTCCTCGTTCGCGATGTCGCGCTCGTGATGACGGTGGTCACCACCGCCGGTCTGCTGGTCGCGGCCGTGTTGACGCACGTGATCACCAGGGTTGGCGACCGCTCAGGAACTGAATCGCTCAGCGGAGGCGATGCCACACGGTCGCGATGGGGTGCGGTGACGATCGTGCTGCTCGTGTTGACCGCGCTGAACCTCGCCATGCTGTGGATCGAGGGGCCAACGCTCCTGTTCATCGGTGTGTTCTTTCTCTTCCTGCTCGCGGTGCGTCTCGGGCATCACCTTGGCGCGTCCCTCACGCGGGTGCACGTGACGCGTGCCGTCACGGTCGTTGGGGTCCTGCTGGCGGCAATGTTCCTCGTGGTGACGATCGACTTCGGGCTGGTGCTCGTGGTGGGGCTGCCGCTTCTCGTCACGCTCGTGCTGGCGGTTGGCATCGATCGCGTGCCGACCCGTCTCGCCATCGTGGCCGCCGTGCTCGCCGTGGTTGGCGGCATTCTCGCGTGGCCAGCGCTATCGCCTGACGTGGAGCGGCTCGGCGCCGAGCGAACGCCTCACGAGACCGACGCCGCGTTCGCCTCGCTGGGCGGCCCGCTTCGTCACGTCCCGGGTTTCAGCGACCCCGTCAGGCGATCCGTGGTTCGCGGACTGGCGGCTTTCCATCCCGATTTGCTGGAGCGGGTGCTCGCTCGGGCCGGGCCGAGCCCGGCCCGCGAGGAGATCGTGCCCGCTCTCGAGCAGGTTTGGGGAGGCCGAGCGTACGCGGCGAGCGGTCTCGCCGGGCAGGGACTCGCCGGGCCGACGGTCATCGGGCGCGGCGTGCCGGCAGCGGTCTCGGACGCCGAGAACGCCTTCTCGGTCTATCTCCTCGCCGAGCATGGGTTCCTGGGCGGGCTCGTCGTGCTCGCTGCCTACGTCGCGCTGGCGATCGTCCCGCTCGTCGTGCTGTGGTCGATTTCCCGTACTCCGCTGGACATGCAGCGACCTGATGACACGGCCGTCGCCGTGCTCGTGGGCGGAATCCTGCTGCTTACCATCCCGGCTGCCTACGTCGCCGCGTCCAATCTCGCGATGGTGCCACTCACCGGGCAGAACATGCCGTTCCTCGGTCTCAATGCGTGGAGCGACGTCACGTTCGTCGGCGGGATCGTCACCGCCATCCTCGCCGTCCTTCTGGACACGTCCCTCGTCACCGACAAGCGGGAGCGAGTCGCGTGACGCGCGCACGCCGCATCGTCGCGCTGCTCATTCCCGCGCTCGTCCTGTGCGCGGTGCTCGGTGCCTTCGCCCTCGTCGTGGCGCGCTTGCACGAGGCAGCATACGACCAGCGCGCCCGAGGCCCGCTCCTGTACCGCGTGCTCGAGGAAGAGCTCGCCGCCGGACTCGAGCCGAGCGACAGCTCGCTGCGACGGGCGATCATCGTGAACGAGGATTCGGTTCAGCTCCAGCGGGGCGCCGAGCTGCTGACGGTGCGCTTCGACACGCTCGCGATCATCGACACGGGGCAGTCGCCTTCACTTCGCGACGGCGGCTTCGTCTCCGATCACGTGCAGCGCTACAACACGATTCAGCATCGGCGCGTGCGTGATGTTCGCGATCGCTTCGCTCGTCGGGGAGCGAGTCTGGGACCAGTCGTCGATCTGAGGGAGAAGGAGAGCCCGTCTGTCTTCCGGACTCGCGTGCGGTTCGTCGATGACTCGTCAGGCGGACGCTATCGAAGCACGCTGAGCTCGCGCGCGGCGACGACGGGCATGCGGGTCGCCTCGCCGTTCGAGTCGAGGCGGGAAATCATGATCACCGCGCGTCGTGCGCCCGAGCGGTTCGCGTTCCTGGGGCTCGACACGACGGTCATGCTTTCCGGCAGAGGAACGACGCCCGGCGGCCGACGGGGATGTCTCTTCCTCGCCCGTCAGGACTCCGCCGGCATTCAGTGTCGCAAGCCTGGATCGGCGCGACCGGAGATCCTGATGGCCCTCGACAAGCGCGGGCAGCCGGGCACGCTGCGGATGTACCGACGTGACAGCGTGTTCTACGACGGCAAGCTGATCTCGCCTGGACAGTCATTGTCCATCCGGAGGGGTGGGCTCTTTCGCCTCCCTTCGCGGATTCTCGGCCAGCGTGGTGAGCCGATGGCGTTGGAGCAGACGGTGACGGGGATTCTCGCCGGCACGCAGTGGGTGAACGGCCGGGTGGTATGGCGGCAGAACCCCGACTGGGACATTCCGATCGCGCGACAGCTCGTGTCGGCCAGTGGCTTCGGGCTGATGTCGGGACTCTCGACATCGCGAGCGGTGCCATTGAGTCTCGACGAGCAGCTCTCGCGAGAGCTGCAGGCGGCGCTGGAGGCGTTCATCAGGACGCAGCCTCAGGCGCGCGATCTGTCGTTCGCGCTCGGCGTCATCGCGAACCTCGCGACCGGCGAGATTCTCGCCGCCCCCGAAGTCAATCATCGTTATGCAGATGCGCCGAGCAGCGTCTTGCGGAGCGTCAACGTCGGGTCGGCGATCAAGCCGATCCTCGCGGCGGCGACGCTGACGTCGATTCCGGAGCTGGCGTCCCTTCAGATTCGCAACGATGGCGGCCGGATCGGCGAGCTCTGGGGCTATCCGCTCTCGAGCCCGTTCGAGACCGGGAGTCGGTGTCCGATCGGCTGGATCGACCTGCGGAGATTTCTCGAATGCTCCAGCAACGCGTATGCGGCGATGCTGCTGAGCGCCGCCCTCCAACCGCGCGGGAACGGGCGCCTCACGCTCGAGTATCGTCCCGGTGCGGTGTTTCGCCTCAACGGGCGAGACGCATCGCAACGACAGCCGCACCTCCCGCTGGAGCGGGATCTTGGCATCCACCCCGAGTCGCTCTTCGCGAGCGCGCTCTCACATGGCCTGGAAGACCTCTTCGGGATCACGACGTCGCTCGAGGAGGCGAGCGTCGACGCCGGAGATTCGACGGTGTGGGAAGGCCTGCGGGATACGGCGGGCACCCCGGTTCGTGTGCCGAGGGGTCTCTGGCCGGAGCGCTCGCGCGTCGGGCTCGTTATGCAGGGGGGCCGCTCCACATTGCGGCGGCTCGCCGCGGTGGCGATTGGAGCGGGAGAGGCGCGCCTCACTCCGATCGATCTCACGCAGGCGTTTGGTCGCCTGGTGAGTGACCGAACGCTGGTGCTGAGTTTCGTTCCCTCCGACAGCGCCGAGTCATCGTTCGCCCGACAGGGGCTGCGAGCGCAACCGTGGTATCCGGCGTTCATGGCCGGGCTGCGCGCGGTGGGCGAGACGGGCACGGCCGCCGGCACCGGGGCGCTCGTCAGGCGGGCGCTGGGGCCCACCGTCGCCTTCTTCGGCAAAACCGGCACGCTCAACGCCCCGGGGCTCGTCTACCGCCGCCGGCTGGACAGCGCCGTGATGAGCGAGGGCGCGAACACCGTGCGTGACGTAGTCGTGAGCGTAGACCCGGTGGTCGCCACGACATTCGTATTCGCGGTGGGGGACGCTCGGAGAAATGGAGGCGCTGCACTGAGCTGCGGAGTAGTCGGCACGATTTACGTTCGACTGAACCGCGAAGTGGATCGTGTGGAGGCGCTGGCGACGATGTTCGCGAACCAGCGACTCTGGCCGGTGCTCCGCAAGCACTGGAGCAGGCTTGGTCTCTGTCCTGTTCCGGTGCGGACTCCGAATCGGTCGTCTGCCGGTCGCCTCACGACCGCGCGTCGGTAATACGCGGATCAGAATAGAGCCGTGCGCACTGGTAGCGAGGGCCTTGGCAAGCGACGGCCTAGTCCACGCTGATCAACCAGTCCGGCACGACCTCGCGGTCTTCGCGATCCGGCCGAACACCCCACAGGCGCAGCGGGCCGGTTCCGCCGGAACGCTCGAGGGAGAAGGCTGTCCACCCGACACTCTCGGCGACGGTGCGATTCAGCGCCAGCCGATCCTGCAGCGCTTCGTGCGCGGCCGTGCTATTGCCCGGTGCTCCGCGACGAGCGATGGCGTCGAAGCGGTCGTACAGCGTCTCCAGCGACACGACGTGGTCCATGGCGCTCACTTGTTCGGCGCGGCGTCGCCCGTGCCGGCAACGATCAGGAACTCGGCACGCAGACCCTTCGCCTGGCAGATGTCGAGCGACTCCTGGCAGACTGGACGCGCCGCGTTGAAACCAACGGCGTCGATGCGATCGGATGCGATTCCTTGGGAGGTCAGCCAGAGCTTCGTCGCCCCGGCGCGCGTCCAGGCCAGACTCGTGTTGTCCGCGTTGGAAGCGCCGTCATCGGCCCGTCCTTCGATCCGAATGCGGAGCGTCGGATTTGCTCGTAGCATCTCGAGGCTCGCGTCCAGTTCCGCGGCGGCTTCCGAGCGGATGACGGAGCTCCCGAGATCGAAATAGAGGGTGGTGCCCGTCGTGTCGCGCGCCGCGCGCGCATTCTCGAGCTGCATGATCGCGACGGGATTCGACACTCGCAGAACCGGCATCCGGACGCTCACCATCGTCGGGACGGTGTTGACGGCGGGCTGCTGCCCAAACGCCGGGAACGCGAAGATCGCGATGAGGAATGCCGCCAGTCCGAGCGCCTTCAGGAGCGCCAGAATGATCGCCTTGGCGCCGAGCTTTGGCGGGGTGTGGACGATGGTGAAATCCATGAACTGCTCCTCGAGCCCGGTGCCCGCGAGATGCGACCAAGACGCGGGGTGGGTACACGTGCTGTCGCATTGTGTCCACCATTTGCTCAAGTCAACATATCTTGCCTGTCCGCCAATGTCAATGTATTGTTCATGTCATATGGTGAACAGACCATGAACACAGAAGCCGGGTTGAAATCCATGTCAGATCGGGGCGAGCTGGCTGGAAAGCACCCCATTGGCGTGGTTTCGGAGCGCACCGGCCTGTCGCCGGACCTTTTGCGCGTGTGGGAGCGCCGCTATCGCGCGGTCGAGCCATCCCGCTCTCGGGATGGGCAGCGCCTCTACTCGGATGCCGACGTCGAGCGGCTACGGCTGCTCCGGCTGGCGACTGCCGCCGGGCGTAGCATCAGGCAGGCGGCTCAGTTGGGGACGGAGGATCTCACGCGGCTGGTCCGGGAGGACGAGGCGGCTCGCCAGCGCGCGATCCGATGGGAGGAGCGGGCGATTCCCGAGTCGGTGCGAGAGGATGTCGAGCGAGCGCTCGAGCTCTCGCGAGCGGTGGACGCCCCGGCACTCGAAAGTCTGCTACGCCGAACGGCGGCGGCGTTAGGCGTGCCTGTCTTCCTCGACGGGCTCGTGGCGCCGCTGCTGCGCCGGATGGGGGACGAGTGGAAGGCCGGTCGCCTGACGGTGGCGCAGGAGCATCTCGCGACGGCGATCATCCAGCGCGTGCTCGAGGGGATCATCCACTTCATGGTTCCACCGCCCGAGGCGCCGAACCTCCTGCTCGCCACACTCGCTGGGGATCAGCACAAGATGGGAGCCCTGCTCGCGGCCACGGCGGCCGCCGTCGAAGGGTGGCGGGTGACGTACCTGGGTCCTGGTCTCCCCGCGACGGAGATCGCGACGGCAGCCGTCGCTGCGGAAGCACGAGTCGTGGGAGTGAGCGTCGTGCACCTCGTCGAGCGTGACCGAGCATTGGCGGAGTTGCGAACAATCCGCAGCCGGCTTCCTGGGTCCGTTCCGCTCCTTGCCGGCGGTGCCGGAGCCGTCGCGCTGGCAACGGAGCTGGACGGGTCCGGGATCCACGTGACCGCGAACCTCTCCGAGCTTCGCGCGGGGTTGCGCCAACAGGTGACAGGGCGCCATGCCAACGGGGGACGGTAGCAGCCAGGCTCTGACTAACCACATCTGTCGATTATTTGTCCTGGACAAAGCATTGACACATGGCCGCAAATCGGCCATCTTTAGTCATGCAGGGCGGCGTTGGAGCCTGTCGTCCCGCAGCCAGCATCACGGCTTCGTACGGGAGTAACAACATGACCATCCAACGCGCCGAAAAGGTCCTCTTCACGCCGGCGACGCCCATCACCTCGGAGGGAACCGCAGACGCTGTCTCGATTCCCACCGACTCCCTTCGAGGCCAGACCACGCAGGAATCACGGGCTCGCGCGGACGCCGCACGCCCCGCGAGATGGGGTCCAAAGAAGAACATCCTCGAAACCGTTGCCGCCGCGAAGCGCTTCACCACGCTGTTGCGCGCGCTCGAGGAGACACACCTCGCGCACATCCTGGATGAGGCCGGCCCGTTTACCGTGTTTGCCCCAACCGATGCGGCGTTTGCGCGTATGCCCGAGGACGAGCTTCGCTCGTTGCTGGCGGACAAGGCGAGGCTCCGGTCGCTGCTCAGCTACCACATCGTTGCCTCGAAGGTCCGGGCCCCGCGCGAGCGCGTTCCGAACACGGCGACCGCGATCGATGGGCGAAAGCTCACGATGGTGGTCGACCAAGGGCACTACAAGGTGAACGATGCGCGCATCGTGGAGACCAACCTTCGTGCATCCAACGGCCTCATCCACGCGATCGACGCCGTGCTTGCACCGCGCTGAACGGTGATCAACCTCAACCCCTCCGAGCGCGTCAACACGCTCGATGACCAGCGGGCCGATGACGACGGGATGACTCCGTCGTCCTCCATGCCTGTCGTCTCCTCGCGCGACACGGCAGAAGACGCTCAGGCCCGCTTCGCGTTCCTCGCCGAGTCCAGCCGATGCCTCGCTGACTCGCTGGACTACGAGACGACGCTGGCGACGGTCGCGCGCCTCGCGCTTCCACAGTTCGGCACCTGGTGCATCGTGGATGTCATCGAGCCCGATGGAACGATTCGTCGCCTCTCCGTCATTCACCCCGACCGGAGAAAGCAGCGCCTCGCTCGGCGGCTGCACCTTCGTCACCCGCCGATGTCGACCGATCTGATCGGAGCGCCCCGCGTGATGCGTACCGGGCGTACCGAGATCGACGTCGACGTCTCCGACGCGGAGCTCATCAGAACGTCGCGCGATCCTGAGCACCTGCTGATTTTGCGAACGCTGGGCACGAAGTCGTTCATGATCGTGCCGCTCATCGCCCGAGGGCAGACACTGGGAGCCATCACGTTTCTGAACGCCGACGGCGACCGGCGCTACGGCACGACCGACATCGTCCTGGCGGAGGACCTCGCGAGGCGCGGTGCCATGGCGATCGACAACGCGCGATTGCACCGGACAGCGGAAACCGCACGCGCCTCGGCGGAGGCCGCGAAGACGATCGCCGAGGAGGCCCTCGCCGAGTCGCAGTCCACGCGCGAGGTCCTGACGACGCTGAACGCGGCGCTCGAGGCGACGACCGCGGAGCTCAAGCTGCACGACCGCGTGCTGAAGAGCATGGCGGAGGGCGTGAGCATCTCCAACGCGAGTGGCACGATCGTCTACACCAATCCCGCCGAGGACAGTATGTTCGGTTTCCTCCCGGGTGAGCTGGTGGGGAAGAGCGCGACCATTCAGAATCCGGTTCCGCCGTCGCACGAGCGCCGTGTTGGGCTCGCAGCCTCCGAGCAGCGCGAGGAGCGGCGCGGTTGGGTCGGGGAATGGGAGAATGTCCGGAAGGACGGGACGACGTTCACCAGCCGCGCGCGCATGAGCGCGCTCGAGCTGGCAGGAGAGCGGTACTGGGTGTGCGTCCAGCGGGACGTCACCGAGGAGAAGCGCGTCGAGGCGATGCGTCTCGAAGCGATAGAGCTCCGGGAACGCGCGCGTACGGCGCTCGAGGATGCGTATCGAACCGTCGAGGCAGCCAGTCGCGCCAAGTCGGAGTTCCTCGCCGTCATGGGACACGAGCTTCGCACACCACTCAACGCGATTGGCGGCTACGCCGAGCTCCTCGAGATGGGGCTGCGAGGCCCAGTCACCGCGGCGCAGATGAAGGACCTTGGCCGAATCCGGCTCGCGCAGGAGCGGCTCGTTGGGATCATCGACGACGTCCTGAACTTCGTGCGCATTGAAACGGGCCGTGTCGAGTACGACCTGACGAAGGTCAAGATCCATGCGGCTCTGCTCTCGCTGGAGACGATGATCGCTCCCCAGGTCCAGGAGTCGCAGCTCAACTACACGTACGTGCGTTGCGACCGGGATCTGACCGTCCTGGCCGACCGGGGAAAGCTGGATCAGGTGCTGCTCAACCTGCTCACCAACGCTCTCAAGTTCACGAAGCCCGGCGGCGGCATTACGTTGTCGTGCGAGGTGGACGGTGATCACGTGGCGATACGCGTCGCGGATACCGGCGTCGGCATCGCCGCCGACCGAATGGACGAGATCTTCTCGCCGTTCGTCCAGGTCGACAGGCGCGCCGATCGAGAGAACAAGGGTATCGGCCTTGGTTTGGCGATCAGCCGGGACCTCGCGCTGGGCATGGGAGGCACGTTGACGGCGGAGAGCACGCTCGGCGTCGGCTCGACGTTCGTGCTGACCCTTCCGCGGGCAGCGTAGACGCTTTTCTCGACTTCCAATGTCGTATCGCTCGCGCTCGCTTCTCATTGGCCTGCTGTACACGGCAACGGGCTGCGCATCAGGTGCGAGCAGGCCCGCGCTCGACGCGGTCGACACCGTGCGCGTGGTCGTCTACAACATCCACGCGGGCAAGGACGCTGCTGGCGTCGCCAATCTCGACCGGGTCGTCGCGCTGATTCGTGAGATGCGCGCCGACGTGGCCCTCCTTCAGGAAGTCGATCAGAACACACGCCGATCGGGAGTCGTCGATCAGCCCGCCGTGCTCGCCGCCCGGAGCGGGCTTCACGTCGCGTTCGGGAGCGCGCTCGACTACGATGGCGGGAAATACGGCGTCGCCACGCTGTCGCGCTGGCCGATCACTTTCGACACACTCTATCGCCTGCCGGTCGATCCGCCGCAGGAGCGGGCGGGAGGCTCGCGCGAGCCGCGTGGGCTGCTCCGCGCCGACATCGACGCACCGTTCGGCGCGCTCGTGGTGTTCAACACGCACATCGACGCGTCCCGTGACGACACGTGGCGGCGGCAGGAGGCCGGCGTCATCGTGACGACGGTCAGCGCCGCGCGGCAGTCGCAGCCGCTCGTGCTGTTAGGCGGCGACATGAACTCCACGCCGGAGAGCGCCGTCCAGCAGCTCCTCCGCGCTCCTGGACTGCGGGATGCCTTCGCGGAATGCGGACGCGGCCAGGGGCTTACCTACCCGGCCGACTCGGCGGTCAAGCGCATCGACTATCTGTACCTGACGGCGATGATGCGCTGTTCGCGCGCGGAGGCGATCGCCACGCCGGTGTCCGATCATCGGCCGTTGTTCGTGGAGGTGCTGATCCCACGACTTCGATGACGCGCGGGCGTTACTGCGTCAGGATGCGATAGACGCCGCCGTTCAGCGACAGCATGTACACCTCGCCGGCCGCGTCCATCCCGAACGACAGGATATTCCCAATGGTGCCGATCGGCCACGTGCGCTGATCGACAGCCTGTCCGTTCGCCAGTCGGAAGCTGCGCAGGAAGCCCGTGCAAAAATCCGAGTAGAGGTAATGTCCACTCAGCTCGGGAACGGCCGTGCCTCGGTAGACGAACCCGCCGGTGATCGAGCAGCCATCGCCGTGACTGTATTCGAGCACGGGGAGCCTCAGGCCTGTCGAGCTGCACGTCGTCGCGTTGAAGCAGTGCGTCGCCTCCATCACGCGCCATCCGTAATTGACGCCGGGCTCCGTCGTCGCGACGGCGTTGACTTCCTCCCACAAATTCTGACCGACATCGGCGATATACAGCTGGCCGGCAGGAGCGTCGAAGGCGTAGCGCCAAGGGTTCCGAAGTCCGTATGCCCAGACCTCATCAGCCCCCGGCGTTGCGCCGGCAAAGGGATTGCTCCCCGGAATCGCGTACGGCAGCGTCGTCACATCGATGCGGAGCAGCTTGCCGAGAAGCGAGTTGGTGTTCTGCGCGTTGTTGGCGGGATCACCGCCGCCCCCGCCATCTCCAGTGCCGAGGTAGAGCATTCCGTCCGGCCCGAACAGGGCGAGCCCACCGTTGTGGTTGCCCTGCACGGGGTGGGGAATAGTGATCACCGGCTCGCGTGAACCCGCGTTCGCGACATTGCTTCCGGGCGTCGCGGTGTATCGCGCGACCGCGATGTCACCGTTGAGATCGTTGTGGTAGACGTAGAAGCGTCCATTCGTGGCATATGACGGGTCGAAGGCGACGCTCAACAACCCCTGCTCGCCGCCGGATGTCACGATCGACACGATGTCGAGGAATGGCGCGGGGAGGAGCGCGCCGTCCTCGTAGATGCGGATTCGCCCAGCCTGCTCGACGATGAACAAGCGCGGGTCGTTCGCGGGCGACGTCAGGTACACCGGATTCTGCAGGGCCGCCATCGCCAGCTGCTGAACGCCCACCGTCCGCGCGGACACCGCGTACGTGACGGTCGCTGTCGTCGTCGCGTTGGCCGAGACCGTCACGGTTTGCACAGGGGGCGTCGGCGCCCAACGGTCCCCCGTGCGATCGAATGCCGTCGCCGCAACGGTATAGCTTCCTGCCCGAAGGTCGGCGAGAGCCGTGGTCGCGGTGAGCTCGCGCGCGAAGCCCTCGGGACCGATGAGGTGCACCACCGCGGGCTGCCCCGCCGGCATCCCGCTGATCGTGACCTCGAGCGTGCCGCCGCCCGGTGCTACTCCGTCGTCACCGCAGCCGGTCAGCCCGAGCGCCGCAAGCACGCCTAACGCGCGGCGCACGGTGCGCACTACCGGGCGCCGCCGAGCAGTATTCCGTTGAACAGCAGCTTGAACGTGCCGTGCGGCTGCGCGCGGAACGTGATCTCCGGCCCGAACAGATACAGCGTCCCGCGCCCCACCTGGGCCTGCGCCATTGCCGTCGCGTCCTTCAGGTACTGCTGCCCCCACGCCCACCCGCTGCGCAGCGGCGCATCGGAGTCGAACCAGGCGATGCGTCGAACGCCCTTCGACTCGGCGTCAGTGCCTAACCGGAACGCCGGGCTGTCATCGAAGAAGACATCGACGCGGGATCCCATGCCGTGTGCGATGGGCATCGTGCTGTCGACGCGCACCTGAAGCACCGAGCCGGGCACGTAGTACTTCTCACGCGGGAGGGCCTGCTCGCGCCCCTCACGCTGCTCGACCAGCGCGCTCGACACCGGAAGCCCAAGGTGCTTCGCCAGGTTCGTGGAGCTTCCAATGGTGAGAATGGTCCCGCCTTCCTCGAGGAACCGGCGGAGCTGCGGTACCGTCCTGGCGACGGTGACTCGACCCATGCGCGCGCGCCATTCCGCTGGAACGGTGGACGTGTCGAACGAGCCGCCGCCGAATCCCCCCTGCTGCGCGCCGTCGCGCTCGGGGATCGCGCCATCGACGAAGATGATGACGTCGTACTTCGCTCGCAGCGCGCCCGTGTCGAGC
Organism: Gemmatimonadaceae bacterium; assembly: GCA_035650335.1. Lineage (GTDB taxonomy): Bacteria > Gemmatimonadota > Gemmatimonadetes > Gemmatimonadales > Gemmatimonadaceae > JAICNG01. The sequence goes on from DASRHU010000045.1 coordinate 17,712, forward strand.
TGCGGCGCGAACACCACCTCGTGCGGGAACTCGTAGCGCTCGAGAATCCACCGCACCCATCCCGACGGCATCGAGCCCCCGTACGTGTCCCACAGCGCGACGCGCGGCTGACTCAGGCGGCGCGACCCGCCCGGCGCGCGCATCCGTACGCCCTCGAAGCTCACACCCGTTTGCGTCGCGAGCTGCTGGAGCAACGCACGCGTGCCGGATCGAACGTTCACGAGGAAGCGGCCGTCGGGCAGCCACGACACCTCGTGCCCACTCTTGAGGAGGCGGTTGATGACGAGCGCCGCGTCGTTCACGCGATGATCGATGACGAACGCCGACGCGTTAGGCACGCCGGTGATGCGCCCCGGCGGCACCGTCACCGTG
>DASRHU010000046.1:0-26992 GCA_035650335.1 Gemmatimonadaceae bacterium
AGCGCACGGAGGGAAAGGCGGGGAGCCGCACAAGGCCGCCGTCGTCGGCGATACGGTCGGGGATCCGTTCAAGGACACGTCAGGGCCGAGTTTGAACATCCTCATCAAATTGATGAGCGTGGTGAGTCTGGTGCTGGCGCCCTGGTTCATTTCCTGAGGGGAACGGCAAAGATGACAGAGTTCAGAATACAGAATTCAGAATTCAGAACTCCATCATTCCTGCTTCTCGATCCTCTTGAGGAGCCCCGTCAGCATGCGCTTCACCTCGAGCGTTGCCGAACGAAGCTTCTCATAGCGATGCTGGGGTAGATAGCCGAGGTCATGCGCGAGGAGCAGATGATACTCGAGCTCCACTGCGGACTTCAGAGCGAAGTGAAGAAAGCGGCCGAGCTCCGCTTCGGATGATCCGCCGCATCCCTCGACGATATTTGCACTCACCGAACCGGCCGCGCGCCGCGCCTGGGCTGCCAGACTGCGATCACGTCGTAAGGCGTGCGACGTCTCGCGATAGACGTCGAGAGTGAGTGCATGCGCCTTGTGCCACACTTTCAGCCCGTGAAAGTCGATCATGCGCCGGCAAAGAGGCCGATGGAGCACGCCGTCGTTGTCTGAATTCTGAAATCTGTATTCTGAACTCTGTCATCTTTGCCGTCCCACACGAAGCGAAATGCTCAAGCTCGGAATCGTCGGCCTCCCCAACGTCGGAAAATCGACCCTCTTCAACGCCCTCACCGCCGCCGCCGCGCCGGCGGAGAACTACCCGTTCTGCACCGTTGACCCGAACGTCGGAATCGTCGAGGTGCCCGATCCGCGCCTCGCCAGGCTCGCCGAGATCGTCAAGCCGCAACGCACCGTCCCCGCGGTCGTGCAGTTCGTGGACATCGCCGGCCTCGTGAAAGGCGCGGCGCAGGGCGAAGGACTCGGCAACAAGTTCCTTGCGAACATCCGCGAGACCGACGCCATCGTGCACGTCGTTCGCTGCTTCGAGGATCCGGACGTCCTTCACGTGATGGGCTCGGTCGATCCCGTGCGCGACCGGGACGTCATCGAGTTCGAGCTGGCGCTCGCCGATCTCTCCTCCGTCGAGAAGCGGCTCGACCGGGTGCAGCGGGCCGCGCGCGCCGCCGACAAGGATGCGCGCACCGAGCTTCCGGTGATCGAGCGGGCGCACGCCTTTCTCTCGGAGGGGCGTGGATTGTGGGAGGCGCGCCTGACGAGCGAGGAGGAGGCCCTGCTCGCCCCCCTCGGCCTGCTCACGGTGAAGCCGGTGCTCTACGCGGCGAACGTCGACGAGAGCGAGCTGGCGGGCGCCGAAGGGCCGCACCTTCGCGCGCTGCGTGAAGCGGTGGCTCGCAGCGGCGAGCACGCGGAGGTGGTGCCCTTCTCCGCCAAGATCGAGGCCGAGGTCCGCCAACTGCCCCCGGAGGATCGCGCGGATTTTCTCGCGTCGTTAGGGCTCGTGGAAGCCGGGCTCGACCGGGTGATCCATGCCGGCTATCACCTGCTGGGGCTGCACACCTACTTCACCGCCGGTGAGCAGGAAGTGCGGGCATGGACGATTCACCAGGGGGATACCGCGCCCCGAGCCGCGGGCGTCATTCACACCGACTTCGAGCGCGGCTTCATCCGCGCGGAGACGGTGAGCTACGAGGATTTCATCGCCGCCGGCGGATGGAAGGGGGCGCGCGAGCGTGGCGTGGTGCGCTCGGAGGGGAAGGAGTACGTCGTGCGCGACGATGACGTCATCCTGTTCCGATTCAACGTCTGAGCAGTAGCCCCGGCGCCGCCGCCTCGCTACATTTCTCGACTCACAACTGATACCCTCCTCCTGCTCCGGCGACCAGCGGGGGGCGGCTACGACGACCAAAGGGAGGCTTGCCACTGTGACCCGCCAGTACGAAGCGGTCTACATCTTCGACTCGACGCTCGAAGACACCGCAATCAACGACAAAATCTCACGCCTGCACGGCCTGCTCACGGCGACCGGCGAAGTGGCCGTCGACCACTGGGGCCGCCGGCAGCTCGCGTATCCCATTGGGCAGCGCGAGAACGGCTATTACGCGATCGCGCGCTTCGAGGCCGATCCCGCGTCGCTCCCCGAGTACGAGCGCGCCCTTCGACTCGACGATGGGGTAGTTCGCTACCTGATCACGCTTCACGAGCACGAGGTCGGGGCTCCCGCGATCGAGCCGGGCGCCGAGCTCAACCTGCGTCGCCGCGATGAGGACGAGGAGGATGAAGAATGATGATCCGCCGACCCCAGAAGGCCTGCCCGTTCTGCGAATCGCGCGTTCGCTACGTGGACTACAAGGATGACCGGACACTCGGCCGCTTCATCACCGACCACGGCAAGATCCTGCCGAGCCGGTTGAGCGGCATGTGCGCCCGCCATCAGCGGCAGCTCTCGACGGCAATCAAACGGGCGCGTTACCTCGCGTTGATTCCGTACATCAAGGGCCACCACCAGACCTGAGCATGGCCGACGGCCTCGCGCCGGCGCCGCGCGAGCGAGGGTGGGCACGACTCGCCTTCGCTCTCGCGGCGTTCTTGTTGATTCCGCTCTTTCCCGCCGTTCGTGCTGTGCTCCCGATCGAGCACACGCTCGTGCTCCTCGTGCCCACCATCGCCGTCTGCTTCCTGATTGGATGGTGGGCGGGCGGTCGGTTCTCGCTCGCGCTGGTGTGGCTCGGCTTTGCCGCCTGGGTGCTCGCGCAACAGGCGCCCGCGACCGGCAGCGCCTACTACGATCTGGCGCGGGCCTGGGGACTGCTGCTCGCCGGATCGTTCGGCGTCATCTGCATCCTCGGGAAGCAGGGTCCCTTCTTCGCACGCGCGCTGTCGGCGATTGGACTGGCGCTCGTGGTCGCGCTCGGACACGTCGCCGCGGGACGGACCACGTTTCAGCGCGTCGAGCGCATCCTCGACGAGCAATACGAAGCACGGAATCAACAGTCGATGGACGCGCTCGCGTTATCGCTGAAAAGCGTCGTCGAGCGGATCCCGTCGATGCGCGACGCGATGACCGACTCTCAGGTGGACCAGACTGCCTTCGAGCTGCATCGGCTCTCGGGCCGGGCCTCGCCGCTGTTTCCGGCCCTGCTCGCGCTCGAGTCGCTCGTGGTCTGTGCGCTCGCGTGGACGCTCTATCACCGCCTCTCCCGGGCTCGCATCGGGCCGCCACTGGCCCCGCTGCGACAGTTCCAGTTCCACGATCACCTCGCGTGGGGGTTGATCGTCGGCCTCACGCTCCTGCTGGTTCCGGCATTCGGCGCGCTGGCGCGGCTGGGGCACAATTTGGTGTTGTTTTTCGGTATGTTGTACGCGTTGCGGGGACTGGGCGTGATCGACAGCTTCGTTCGGCGAAGCGCCGTGTCGGTGGCGATCGTCACCGTGCTCGCGATCCTCTGGCCTCAACCGTACGCAGCGCTCGTGGCGCTTGCCGCTATCCTCGCGCTTTTCGCCGTGCTCGGCGTGAGCGACGCGTGGGGAGACTGGCGACGCCGCATGCGCCCCGCATCCTGACCTCGTTTCACCGCACCACTGGAGCGCTACCCATGGAAATCATCCTTCGCCAATCGATCGAGAACCTCGGCAAGCCCGGCGACATCGTCAAAGTCTCTCCCGGCTATGCCCGCAACTACCTGCTCCCCCGCGGCCTCGCCTACGAGGCGACGGCCGGCAACCGCAAGCGAATCGCGATGGAGAAGGCCCGGCTCGAGGCGGCCGAGTCCGAGCGTATCAAGGCAGCACAGGCCCTGGCCGAGCGGCTGGAGGGCGTGCAGCTCACCTTTTCGGCGCGCGTCGGTGAGGAGGAGAAGCTCTTCGGCTCGGTGACGTCGGCCGACATCGCGCACCAGCTCGAGGCGCAGGGCTTCGACATTGAAAAGAAGCAGATCGACCTGCACGAGCCGATCAAGTCGCTCGGCGTCTACAAGATTCCGGTGCGCCTGCACGCGGAAGTGAAGCCGGAGATCCGGGTGTGGGTGATCAAGCAGTAGGGGTCAGGAGTCAGGAGTCAGGGATCAGGGGGTGTCAGGTTGAAGGTGCCAGGAGAGAACGACCCAGCTTCTGATCCCTTGGCGCCGTTCTCCTGCAACCCACTCCCTGACACCCCCTGATCCCTGACTCCTGACTCCCGACTCCTGTGTCGCATGGCACAGCCAATGCCCCCCTTCACGGAACAACTTCGCGCATTGGCAGGTAACAGCGCGCACGCAGAAGGTCCATCAGAATCCTGAACGGTCCCCGAATGGCCCAGTCGACGACCACGTCTTCGCTCGCCACCGCCCAGCGCGCGGCCGCGCTCGCGCAGGATCTCAAAGCCACCGACATCGTTCTGCTCGATCTCACCGGCGTCTCCGACGCCACCGACTACTTCCTCATCGCCAGCGGCACCTCCGATACGCACGTCCGATCGACGGCCGAGCACATCATGGAGGGGCTGAAGAAAGCCGAAGGTGTCGCGCCGCACCATATCGAGGGTCTACAGCAAGGACGGTGGGTCCTGCTCGATTACGTCGACGTGATCGTGCACGTCTTCCATCCGACACTGCGTGAGTTTTACCAGCTCGAACGTCTCTGGAGCGATGCCGAGCGGGTCCCACTGGACCGCTGAGGGAGGACACCCGTGATCGAACGGAAGGTGCTGTTGGGCGCGATCGCTCTGGTCCTGGCGATGGCCCAGCGTGCGGATGCCCAGTTCTATTTCGGGCAGAACCAGGTGCAGTACGACTCGTTCGATTGGAAGGTCGTCGAGACCGACCACTTCCTCGTGCACTACTATCCCGGCGAGGAGACGGCCGCGCGCGACGCGGCTCGGATGGCCGAGCGTGCGTACGGACGGCTGTCGCGCATCCTGGGGCACGAGTTCCGCGAGAAGAAGCCCATCGTTCTGTTCGCGTCGCGATCCGACTTCGGACAGAACAACGTCACCGGCGACCTCGGTGAGTTCACCGGGGGTGTCACGGAGGCGCTGCGGCACCGCATTCTGCTGCCGTTCACCGGCGATTACGGGTCGTTCGAGCAGGTGCTGACGCACGAGATGGTGCACGAGTTCCAGTACGACATCTACTCGCGTGGCAAGGCGGGAGCGGGACTCCAGACCCTCCAGCAGCAGGCCATGCCGTACTGGTTCGCCGAAGGCATGGCGGAGTACCTGTCGCTCGGACCGCACGATCCGTTCGCCAACACGGTGATGCGCGACGCGGCGCTCAACGGTCGCCTGCCGACGATCGAGCAGCTGACCATGCGGCCCGACCTCCACAACCCGTACGACGTCGGCCAGGCGCTCTGGGAGTACGTCGGCGATCGCTGGGGGGACGAAGTCATCGGCGCGATTCTCCAGGCCGCGCCTAACGTCGGCGTCGAGCGGGCGTTCCGTCGCGAGCTCGGGAAGTCGCTCGAGGACCTCGGCGACGAGTGGAAGGAGGCGATGCAGGTGAAGCACCTGCCGCAGATCGCCGACCTGGAGCGCGCGCGAAAGTATGCCCAGCCGCTCCTCTCCGAGCGTCGGAGCGGCGGCGCGATCTTCCTGGCGCCCGCCCTGTCGCCTAACGGGGAACAGATCGTCTTCCTGTCCAACGGCAGCTTCCTGCGTGGGCAGATCTTCATCGATCTCTGGCTGGCCGACGCGCGCACCGGCAAACGGCTCAAGCGACTGGTCAAGAGCACGACCAATCCCGAATTCGAGGAGCTGCGCCTGCTCTATTCGCAGAGCTCCTTCTCCCCCGACGGGCGCTCGCTGGCGTTCACCGCGCAGCGAAAGGGGAAGGACGTCCTCTACCTGCTCGACGTTCGGAAGCAGAAGGTGATCCGCCGGATCGACACGCCTCTCGAGGGAGTGACAGGGCCATCCTGGTCTCCCGATGGAAACCGCCTCGTGTTCTCGGGGCACTTCGGCGGCATCAGCGATCTCTACCTGGTGAACGTCGACGGCACGGGGCTGACGCAGCTCACCAAAGACCGCCACGGAGACCTTCAGCCGCAGTGGTCGCCCGACGGGAAGCGCATCGCCTTCGCGAGCGACCGCGGCACGGAGACGGACTTCAACGTCCTCCGCTACAGCCCGTGGCGGATCACCACGTACGAGCTCGAAACCGGCAAGATCGAGGTGATCGCCGGTCAGGATGGGCACAACATCAATCCGATGTGGTCGCCGGACAGCCGATCGATCGCGTACGTCTCGACGCGCACCGGCATCCAGAACCTCTTTCTCTACGAGATCGAGACGAACGAGCACTATCAGCTGACGAACGTCGTCGGTGGCATCACCGCCGCGACGAACTACAGTCCGGTGATTTCGTGGGCGCGTCAGTCCGACAAGCTGGCGATCACCTACTACGAGAACGGCGACTACACCATCTGGTCGATCGACAATCCGCGGTCGCTCAAGCGTGAGCCGTACCGGGCTCCATCCCCGCAGCTCGTGGCATCCGCCACGAGAACGGACTCGGTGATCGTTCCGACGGCGGTGGCGGTGCCGGATACGATTGCCGTGGGGGCCGCGGTCAAGGACACCACCACCGCGCCCGTGCACTACTCGTATTACCGGTCGCCGGCGGGGATCCGACCGTCTCACAACCCGCCGCCCGCGGCGGAGCTCGCCGGGCGTGGCGGGCCGGTCAGCGTCGCCGAGCTGCTCGACAGCGCGGCCATGGCGCTGCCTGACGCGGGGCGGTTCAAGACGTACGACTACAAGGTCCGCTTCAGCCCCGATTACATCGCGCGCCCGACGATCGGCTACGAGCAATACAACTTCGGGCGCGGCTTCTTCGGCGGCACGCAGATCGTGCTGAGCGACATGCTCGGCAATCACCGGCTGGCGTTTTCCGGCGAAGTCAACGGACGGCTCAGCGAGGCGCGAGTGTACAGCGCGTACACGAATTTGTCGCGCCGGCTCCAGTACGCGGTGGGGGCCTACCAGTCGCCGTATTACTTCCCCGAAGTCGGTGCCCTCATCGAGCGGGAGCCGGGCCTCTTCGAGGAGGTGTACCCGATCACTCGCATCATCGAGCGGCAGGTGTTCGGCATCGGGATCTATCCGTTCGACCGGTTCACGCGCGCCGAGTTCGGCGCACGGCTGTCGAACGTCGATCGCTCCTCGCTCTTCATCGGCCGCTTCATCAACGCGAACACGGGCACGGCGACGCCGTTTCAGATTCTCGATGAGGTGCATCAGCCAAGCATCAACTACATGCAGCCGTACGCGGCGTTCGTGTCGGACAATGTCCTCTGGGGCTTCACCGGTCCCATCATGGGGCGCCGCTACCGCTTCCAGGTGGAGCCGATCATCGGGACGTACAAGTGGATGGACTACCTCGTCGACTATCGGCGGTATGACCCCATCCTGTTCAACTTCCTCACCCTCTCCACCCGGCTGCTGGCGAGCGTGTCGGACGGACGGGATGCCGACACGCTTCGGAAGTACGTCGGCTATCCGGAGCTGCTGCGCGGCTACGATCGCGAGGAGTTCGCGCTGAACGAAATTCGCCGGTGCGGCTTGAGCGAGCAGCCCCAGTACTATCGATGCTCTCCGCTCGTGGGCAGCCGACTCGCGGTCGCCAACGTCGAGCTTCGATTCCCGCTGCTCCGCCGGGTGGACATTGGACTCCTCCCGCTCTCGCTGCCGCCTATCGAGGGGCTCGTGTTCTACGACGTCGGCGTGACGTGGTTCGAGGGACAGACCCTGCGCTGGTCCCGACCGGCCGATTTCGACCCGGCATTCGAGCGCCACGCGCTCCGCAGCTACGGCTTCGGCGTCCGCTTGAACCTCTTCAACTTCGCCTTGCTGCGCTGGGACTACTCGATCCCGCTGGATGATCCGCGCCGGGATCGGTACTGGAGATTCTCGCTGGGCCCGAGCTTTTGAGATAGGAGTCAGGAGTCAGGAGTCAGGGATCAGGGGGTGTCGGGGAGCCGGTTGCAGGAAAGAACCACCAGGGACTTCGTCCCTTGGTGCGGTTCTCTCCTGTAACCCACGCCCTGACACCCCCTGACTCCTGACTCCTGACTCCTGATCCCTTTATCGCCCCGCGTACCGTCGCTACTTTTCCCGCGTGCGCACTCTCTTCGCGCTGGCACTCGTGCTTGCGGCCTGTTCCGGTCGTGAGCGCGGCGACGATCCTTCCGCCAGCGACTCTCCCTCTGTCGTCTCCGCCGGCGGCGCGGACCGCCTCCTGCTCCGGTTCCCGCGGGCGGGTGGACCGGTGCGCGCATTCGCCTATCCCCGCGTCGACTCGCTCGTGTGGACATCCACCGCCTCGGTGCCGGCCATCGAGCGCGTGCTGGGCTTCGACGCCGACGCGGGGAGCGTCGCGGCACTCGATGCGCGGGGCGTTCCCCTCCGGCTCGATCTGCGCATGGGAGCGGTTGCTCGCGAGACCAGGACGAAGCTCTCCTACGTCGCATCGCAGGATGGAAACGTCATCTATGGCGTCGCCGCCGACGGCACCATTCGCCGCCTCACGCCGGCGGGAGAGTGGAAATTCAAGCCGCCGGTGCGCCCGCGTGAGCTGTTCCCACAGTCCGATGGGGGCCTTCTCGTCGTCGCCGATGCGCGCAACGGGACGACCGTCTGGCGCGTGCATCCGCCGCAGGAATCCCTCGTCGACACCGCGCGCCTTCCCCTCGCGCAGCGAGCCGTCGGCACGCCGCTGGGCGACCGGCTCTATTTCACCGTCGATACCGGCTTGATCGGCGTTCGCGCTCGCGACCTCACGCCGGTCCCGAGCGTTCGCGTTCCACAGCGCATTCGCGCGGCCGTGACCACGCCCAGCGGCGATCGCATTTACCTGCTCACCGCCGGATCGCGCGAGCTCATCGTCGTCGATCGTTATGCGGAAAGGATCGCGACCCGGATCACCCTTCCGGACACCTCGCGCGAGCTTCGCATGGACCCGACGGGACGATACGTCCTCGCTCGCGCTGCCCAGAAGGACACGGTCTGGGTCGTCGGCGTCGCCACCGATACGCTCGTGGGCGGCGCGGCGACCGGGTGGCGAGCCGACCTGCCACTCGTGACTCCCGATGGCGCCATCGCGCTGCTGCGGGGCAACGACGTCGTCCTCGTCGATGGCGAGTCGCTCGAGACGATGCGGCGAGTTCCCGGCGGAGGGCGCGATCTGTGGCACTTCATCGAGTGGAACGGCTTCCGGCCTCGCAACACATCGCTCGACGAGCCGGTACAGTTCGAGGGGATGGATACCGTCGCCCCCGATTCAGGCGACTCCCTGGACCCGTTCGGCGCCACGCCCTCGCCGGACTCGCTCGGGCCAATTCCTGACAGCGTCCCACCACGCCGGCCCACGGATACCGCGCCGTCGCAACCGATCACGAGTCCCGGGTTCACCGTGCAATACGCCGCGTTGCGGGATCAGGCCGCCGCGCAGGCCATCGCCAAGGAGATCGAGGTCGATGGAGAGCGTGCGCGCGTCGTGCACACCACGCAGGGCGGGCTCGACATCTGGCGTGTCGTGCTCGGTCCCTATCCCACGCGCGAGCGTGCTGAAGACGTCGCACGCCGTACCGGGCGGTCACCCTGGATCTACGAGGGACGGCCGTAGATGACCGGCGACGCGGGGGCGCCGGGCAGGTGGAACGACGCCACGCGCGATATCGCGCCGTTGCTCCACGAGCGCACCTGCGTAGTGATCGTCGGGGAACGAGACGACGACGCCGCTCGCGCGGCGCTGGCGCTCGCCCACGCGCACGTGCCCACGCGTCGCGTGGCCGTCGTGGATGCGGTCGGTGAGCTGCGCCCGCTCCAGAAGCTCCTCCCTGGCGAGATACGCGCGCACGGCGTGATCGATCATTTCCTGCACGGCGTGTCGCTGCGCAGGATCGCGCACGCCGTGAACCGGGAGGGAACGCTCTTCCTGATACCGAGCGGCACGGGACCCTTCGACTACGAGACGCTGTTGCGACGCGAGCGCTGGCGTCGCCTCACGATGGCGTTTCGGGGGGAAGGGGCGCTTCTCTGCATCGTGCTGCCGCCCGACGCCGCTGGGCTCGCCGCCTTCGTCGAGGATACCGATGGGATCGTGCTCGTCGGAGACGTCGCGTACCCGGAGCCGCGCCACGTGATCGGAACGGTTCGTCCTCCGGGCCGGGCGAGCGCGGACGTCACCCCGGGTCACGTCTCTCGGCCGAAGGTTCCCGCGTTCACGACCGAGGCTCGTCAGGCATCGTCGACCCGCACCGCGCTGGCCGCCGCCGGAGTCGTGGTCCTCGTTGGGGTGGGTGCCGTGCTCGCCTGGAATGCGGGGCACGCCCGCGATGCCGCTCCGGCGAATAGCGCGGCGGCGGACACGCCATCGACGACTGTCCCCGCGGCGGGGATGATCGCCGCACCGGAGGCCGATTCCGCGGAGGCCGCGGTCTATTCGGTGGAGGTGGTCATGCTCAACAGCCTGGCGGCGGCGGGACGTCACGTGAAGGACCGCCTGGGCAGCATGCCCGCCGCGACGTTCACTCCCGAGCGACTGGGCGCCGATAGCGCGCGATGGTACCGCGTCGCGGTCGGCGCATGGCGCGAGCGGCGCGCCGCGGACTCCGCGCTCATGGCGCTTCGTGGCGCCGGCGTTCTCGAGATCGGCTTCGGCTCGGTGCGACGCACCCCGTACGCCGTTCGCGTTTCCGATGACATGACCTCGAATGCCGCGAGAGAGCGGACCGTCGAGCTGCGCGCGCAGGGCCTTCCCGCGTACGTGCTCGAACGTGACGCCGATCACGCTGGTGTGTACGCCGGCGCGTTCGAGACCCCCTCGCAGGCCACGGACCTTCTCGACATGTTCAGGCGCGCCGGAATCGACGCGACCGTTGCCTACCGCATAGGGAGAGGAATCTAGGGTGCGACTGCGCAAGCTCGAGCTCCACGGATTCAAGTCGTTCGCCGATCACGTCGAGCTCGATTTCGAGTCGGGCGTAACGGCGATCGTCGGGCCTAACGGGTGCGGAAAGTCCAACGTCTCGGATGCCGTTCGCTGGGTCCTCGGCGAGCAGCGCGCGCGTCTGCTCCGCGGCGCGAAGATGGAAGAAGTGATCTTCCAGGGCTCGTCCGCCCGGCGTCCGGTGAACATCGCCGAGGTGTCGCTCCACTTCGAGAACGACGACGGAGCCCTTCCCGTCCCGTTCAAGGAAGTCGTCATCACGCGCCGGCTGTCGCGCAGTGGCGAGAGCGATTACCTGCTCAACCGGGCACCGTGCCGGCTTCGTGACATCCAGGATCTCGTTCGCGGCACCGGCCTGGGCGCCGATTCGGGTGTCGTCATCGAAGCGAAGATGATCGACGCCCTGCTCTCCGATCGCCCCGACGACCGGCGCGAGCTGTTCGAGGAAGCGGCGGGCGTCGGTCTGTATCGGGATCGGAAGCGCAGCGCCGAGCGCAGACTCGAGGAAACGACGGTCGATCTGTCGCGCCTCGATGATCTCATCAGCGAGGTGCAGAGCCAGGTGCGCTCGCTCGCCCGCCAACGCAAGCGCGCCGAGCGGCACACCGAGTTGACGACGCGTCGCTTCGCGCTGGAGCTGACACTCGTGGCGCGCGACATGGAGGCGTGGAGCGAGGAGCTCGCCCGCCTCGAGGAGCGCGTTGCGCTCCTGCGCGCCGAGGTGCCTCGCTCCGACGAGAACGTGCGCGGAGCCGAACGGGCTCGTGAGGAGGCGCATCACGCCCGCGCGGCGGCGGAAGGCCAGCGTGCCGAGCTCGCACGCCTGGTGAGCGCGCAGCAGGAAGACGTCCTGCGCCTGGAGAGCGAGATCGCGGTCGCCGAGGAGCGTCAACGGAACGCCACCGCCCGGCGCGAGCGGGCCGAGGAGGAGCGTCGAGCGGGAGAGGAACGCGGGTCGAGACTCGCCGCTGACCGCGAGGAGGCCGAACGGGAGCGACTGCGGCTGGAGGTTGAGCTGGCCGCGGCCCAGCGCGCACTCACGCAGCGGATGGAGGCGGAAGATGCCGCGCGCGCGCGCGTCGCGGAGGCACGGCGCCTCGCCGAGGAAGCGGAGCGCGCGATGCGCGAGCGCAGAGACGCGCGCCGTCGCCTGGAGCTGGATCGCGAGGGCGCCGTGCGGGAGATCGAGGAGCTGGCGCAGCGGCTCGACTCGCTAGGCACCGAGCGTGAGGGCGCGTCCGAGGTCCTCTCGCTCGCGACGGCGCGCCTCGACCTGGCCGAGCGTGATCTCGAGGAAGCGCGAACCGGCGCCACGATGGCTGACGACGCCCTTGCCCTGGCCCGCACGGCCGCGGGTGATGCGCGTGCGCGAGAAAGCGCCGCCCGTGCCGAGCTCTTCCGCGCCGAGGAGACGCACACGAGCCTGCTCGGCCGCGTGAACGCCCTCGAGGCGCTCGAGCGCGAGCGGGTGGGGCTGGCGCCCGCCGCCGCCAAGCTGCTGCAGGAGCGCGATCGGTTCGGCGACGGCGCGATTCTCGGTCCGCTGTCGGATTTCATCAGCGCGGAAGCAACCGGGGCGCTTCTCGTGGAGCGGTTCCTGGGTGCGACGGTACACGCGGTTCTCGTGCGCGATACCGACGTTGCCGACGCCGTTCGTGCGTGGCATGCCACGGTCTCTCCCGGCCCGCTGCTCCTGCTTCCCCTCGACGCCGGCGAGCCGGACTGGGAGCTCAGTGACGCCCTCGCCGGAATGCTCGAGGTCGACGACCTCGCGCGTCCGTGGGTCCGGTCACTGATGGGGCAGGTGCGCCCAATCGACGAGGGAGCCGCCTTCCTCGACAGTCGCGGGGCCGTGTGGCTGCCGGGGCGCGCCGCAGGTCCGGGTCCGCTGCGGCGGCGGGCAGAGCTCTTCGAGCTGCGCGTCGAGCTGGGGGCGAGTGACGCTGCTCGTCAGGCAGCGAACGCCGAGGCCGACGCCGCTCGCGCGTCGCTCGATGTGGCGGAGCGCTCGGCCACCGACGCGGGGGACCTCGCGCAGAGCGCGCATCACTACGTACGGCGCACCGAAGAGAAGCGCGCCGAAGCCGAGCGGGAGGTCGCGCGCGCCCGCCGCGAGCTGGAGACGATCGACACGCTGTTCACGCGGCTGTCATCCAGGCGCGGTGAGCTCTCCAGCCGCGTCGAGGAGCTCGACCGCCAGCTCGATACGCTCGCGCAGGCGATCGACGTTGCCGCGGGAGCGCTGTCGGAATCGCGCATCCGCCTCGGCGCGATCGAGGAGGAGCAGGAGAACGTTCGTGAGGCGCGCACCCGCGGGCAGGTCGAGGTCGCGCAGGCCCAGGCCCGGGTGCAGGTTGCGCGCGATCGCGAGCGGCATCTCGCCGAAGAGGCCGACGTCGCCACCGCGCGGCTGCGTCAACTGTTGGCCGAGCTCAGCGACATCACCTCGACCGACAGCGTGCTCGCCGACCGCATGGCGGAATGGCAGCTCGACCTCGAAACCCGCCGGGCGACGTTCGTCGATGGTCAGGGGCGCCTGGCGAGATCGGAAGACGCGGTGCGGGAGGCCGACGCCGCGCTCGAGCGAGCCGAGCGCGGCGTGGATGACGCACGACATCACGCGACATCGCTCGCGGACGAGCTCCACCACGCGGAGCTTCGCCTGACGGAGCTCTCCGGGCGACGGACCGCCATTCGCGAGCGGCTCGAGGCCGAGTGGCGCCGCCCACTCGTCGACATGCTCGCGACCCACCAGTCGGTCGAGGGTGAAGACGAGGCGCTGCGCGCCGAGCTCGAGGCGATCCGCGAGCAGCTCGAGGCGATGGGCCCGGTGAACCCGCTGGCGATCGAGGAGCACGAGGAAGAAGTGAAGCGTCTCGACTTCCTCACCGCCCAGCGCGGCGATCTCGCGGCCGCCAGGAGCTCGCTGCAGCAGGCGATTCGCGAGATCGACACGACGGCGCGGGAGTTGTTCCTGGCGACGTTCACGCAGGTGCGCGAGAACTTCCGTCAGATCTTCATGACGCTGTTCGGCGGCGGTGAGTGCGACCTGCGTCTGGAGCATCCCGAAACGCCGCTCGAATGCGACATCGAGATCCATGCGTCGCCGCGCGGCAAGCGCACCCAGCGCATCCACCTCTTGTCGAGCGGGGAGCGCGCGCTGGTCGCGCTCTCGCTCCTGTTCGGGATCTTCCTCACCAAGCCGAGCCCATTCTGCCTGCTCGACGAGGTCGATGCACCCCTCGACGACCAGAACATCGGCCGATTCGTGCGCATGCTCAACCAGTTCAAGCAGAGCACACAGTTCATCGTCATCACGCACAACCCGCGCACCACCACCGAAGCCGCCGACGCGGTCTACGGGGTCACGATGCAGGAGCCAGGCGTCTCGTCGCTGGTGAGCGTGCGGCTGCGCGGAGGACCGTCGGTGGACGAAGCGATCGAGGGCCGGCTCGCGCCGGACGAGGCGACCGTCGGCGCAGGCGCATGATGCGGCGCGCGGCGCTCGCCTGCGCACTGCTGCTCGTCCCGGCGATCGCCCAGGCACAGGATCCGCCGCGCACGACCAACCTCTACCAGAACTTTCCGAACCCGTTCCCCGCTGGCGGCGGCCTGACCACATGCGTGTGGTTCGACGTCGCGCGAGATACCGACGTTCTGGTACAGGTGCTGGACATTCGAGGTAACGTCGTTCGCACGCTCGTCCCGTCGGACGCGGTTCCTCCCAACCATGTCGCCGGCCGCTATGGTCGTGCCAGCGGCAACCTCCCCGACGGCTTCGGCTGCGACGACCGGTACACCTGGGATGGCGTGGCGTCGGATGGCCGGGTGGTGCCGGCGGGCGTGTACCTGCTGCACATGCGCGCCGATGGCATCGAGGTCGTTCGGCGAATGCTCTTCCTCGGTCGCTGATGCGCCTGACGACGATCGGCACCGGAACGGTGTCGCCGTCGGCGTCGCGCGTGTGCGCCGGCCACCTTCTGAGCGCCGGCGGTATCAACCTGCTCCTCGACTGTGGCAGTGGCGTCGTGCACCGCCTCGCACGCGCCGGCGTGGACTGGATGGCCATCACGCACGTGGCCATCACCCATTTTCACGCCGATCACCTCAGCGATCTCGCTTTCCTGATCTTCGCGTGGCGGTACGGCGCCGAACACCCTCGACGGGTTCCGGCCGTCATCATCGGTCCCCCAGGAATCGACGCGCTCGTCAGCCGGTTTGCGCACGCCTTCGGCGACTGGGTGCGCGACCCGGGTTATGACGTCCAGGTGCGCGAGCTTGCCCCGAACGAGGGCCTCGAGCTGGGCGACGGCGTGCGCATCGGCGCCTTCAAGGTGCCTCATACCGAAGAAAGCGTGGCGTACGACATCGTCCACGAGGGGCGTCGTGCGGTCTACACGGGGGATACCGGGTTCGACGAAGCCCTTGGACGATGGGCGGCCGGATGCGATCTTCTCCTGACGGAGTGCTCGCTGCCGGACGAGCGGGAGATGGCCATCCACCTCACGCCGCGCCGATGCGGTGAGCTCGCGGGAATCGCGAGGCCTCGACGGCTCGTGCTCACGCACTTCTACCCGCCCGTGGAGCAGGTCGACATTCGCGGCATCGTACGCGAGCGATTCGACGGAGAGATCACGCTCGCGGAAGACGGGTGGTCCATCGAGATCGGGGAGCGATAATGCTCGTTGTGATGGAGCACGGCGCCACGCCCGAGCAAGTGGCGGGCGTGGTTCGCTTGATCGAGGAGCTTGGCTACCAGGCCCGGCCGATGCCAGGCGCTCAGCGCACGGCGGTGGGGCTCGTCGGAAATGACGGACGCGTCGACGGATCGCGCTTCGAGACGCTCTCCGGCGTGGCGCAGGTCATCCATGTCACCAAGCCGTACAAACAGGCCTCGCGGGAATGGCATCCGGAGAACACCGTCGTCACCATCGCGCCGGGTGTTCATGTTGGTGGCGATGAAATCACGCTCATCGCCGGTCCATGCTCCGTCGAATCGGAGGAGCAGATCGTTGCCGCCGCGCGAGCCGTCCGAGCGGCCGGGGCGTCATGCCTTCGGGCCGGCGCGTTCAAGCCGCGCAGCTCTCCCTACTCCTTCCAGGGACTCGGCAAGCGAGGTCTCGAGCTGCTCGCCATCGCGAAGCGCGAGACGGGGCTCGCCGTCGTCACGGAAGCAATGGACGAGGAGGGCGCCGAGCTCGTCGCGGAGTATGCCGACTGTATCCAGATCGGCGCGCGCAACATGCAGAACTACTCCCTGCTCCGCGGCGTCGGACGGTTAGGCAGGCCGGTGCTGCTCAAGCGAGGGATGGCCGCCACCATCACCGACCTGCTGCTCAGCGCCGAGTACGTGCTCAGCGAGGGGAATGACCAGGTGATCCTGTGCGAGCGCGGAGTCCGCAGCTTCGACACCGTCGCGCGCAACATGCTCGACCTCACCGCCATCCCGATCGTCCACAAGCTGTCGCACCTTCCGATCATCGCGGATCCGAGCCATGGCACCGGTCTTCGCGACAAGGTGATCCCGATGGCGCGCGCGGCGATCGCCGCCGGCGCCGATGGGATCCTCGTCGAGGTCCATCCGAATCCGGAGCGGGCGCTATCCGACGGGGCGCAGTCGCTTTACCCGGAGCAGTTCGCGCAGCTCGTCGGAGAGCTGCGGACCATCGCGACGGCCATTGGACGCACCTTAACTCCGGTGCCCGGAACCTCCGCCGCGGGCGTGGCGTAGAACACCAGTGAGGAATGAGCACTGAGGAATCAGGAAATCACTCTTCCTCAGTCCTCATTCGTCATTCCTGACTGTACCGGCATAGGGAGCGTTCATGCGAGTAGCCTTTCTGAGCGCCGCGCTTGTCGCGGCGTCTTTTGCGACAGCGCAGGCGCAGCCGGCGGACGCCGTCCTGCAGCGCGCCGTTCGCGCATATCGGAACGTGAAGACCGTTCGGGCGTCGTTTGCGCAGACGATCACCAATCCTCTGCTCGGCGCTACGGTCAAGTCCACGGGCGAAGTCGTCCAGCGCCGCCCGAGCCACATCTCGGTCCGCTTCACCGATCCCGCGGGCGATCGCATTGTCGCCGACGGCAAGTGGGTGTGGTACTACCTCCCCAGCAGCACTCCCGGGCAGGTCTTTCGCTCCCGGATTACCAAGGATGCCAACGGCTCACCCGATCTCACCGCGCAATTTCTCGACGCGCCCGCCTCACGATTCCAGGTCACCGACCGCGGTCGCGACACGGTGAATGGGCGGCCGGCGCGCGTCTTGTCACTCGTGCCGAAGCCTGGTGTCGAGGTGGGCTTCACCAAGGCCGTCATCTGGGTCGATAGCGCGGATGCGCTGATTCGTCAGTTCGAGCTGACGGAGCCGACCGAGGTGGTGCGGAGGGTGACGATCAAGACCCTCACGTTGAATCCCGCGATCCCGGCGTCGGCGTTCCGGTTCCGGCCACCGTCGGGTACGAAGGTGATCGATCAGTAGCGCCTAACAAGCGCTCGATCTCGGCCATCCGGGCCCCGGCGGTCCCTCGCTCCCGTATCCAGCGAAGTGCCGCACGCGAGAGCGCGCGGTAGGCATCCAGCGCATCGGGGTGCGCCTGGAGAGCGGCCACGTGCCGCTCGACCGTGTCGGCGTCGCCGCGCACGATCGGCCCAGTGAGCGCGCCCGCGCCCGCGCCCCCGCGGAGATTCTCGACCGCCGAGGCGAAGAGGGGATGCAGCGCGCGACGGCCGACGTCCGGGTCGATCCCCGCCTCACCGAGCAGCTCCTCGGCCAGGCACATGAGGATGGTCGGGAAGTTCGAGGCGAACACCGCGGCGGCATGGTACCGCGGCTTCTCGCCGGGAGGGATGTAGAGCACGTTGGCGCCGAGAGCCGCAGCCAGACGCGCCGAGACCTCCTGAGCCTCCGGATCGCCGTCGATACCGATCCACGCGCCGCGCAGCGACTGCGGAGCGTGCGCCGGGTCGGAGAGCGCCACCAATGGGTGAAACGTGCCGCACGGATGGCCGGCCCTGCGAAGCTCGACCAGTCCGCGTGGGTCGGCGCTCCCGCTCGCATGCAGAACCACGCTCCCCGGCGCCAGCGATGCCTTCGCCAGCGTGGCGAGCGCGCCGTCGAGCTGCGCGTCCCGAACGGTCACGAGCACACAGGTCGCGGAACCTAACGACGCTGGCGGCGCACCGGCGGTGATTCCCTGGGCGGCGTCCGCGTGCCTGCCGTGAAGCCCGGTGATGTGAATACCGCCATCGCGAAGCGCGCGAGCCAGGCCGCGCCCGGCTCGACCGGCGCCGAAGATGAATATTCGGTCGTCGGTCATGACGGACCGGGTACGTCCTCCTGTCGAGCTGCCCGCCGCGCCGCGGCGCGTTCCAGCAACGTCCGCTGCGACACGTCACCAGCGAGAAGCTCTCTCGCCGTGTTGACGACGCGATCCTCCTCGAGACGTCGGCGCACCTCGGTCTGCACGCCGAAGACGTAGCGCGCGATTTCATAGGTGAGCAGACGCGTCACGAGCGAGCTCGCCGCGTCGTACTCCGCGCGTGAGACGTCGATGTCGCGCCGCGCGAGAAGCTGGTAGAAGTCGCTCAGCATCTCGGGCGTCACGCGAAATTCCGGCGATGGCACCCGACCCGACGTCTTGAGCGACAAGGCGTACGCGGTGAGCGCATCCCGAAAACCGCCAACGTGATCGCCGAGCGCCCGCTGAAGCGCCAGCTCCTGGTCTCCGGGATCGTCGGAGATGAACAGGTCAGGCGTGATACCGCCGCCCCCGTAGATGACGCGCCCGCCCCTCGTGCGATATGTCTCGCGGTCGGCCAGCGGTCGCTCACCGGCTCCGTGCGGCGTCACGTCGTCATCGGCCGCGACGTCCTCCTCATCATCGGGAGGACCGGTGCGCTGAATGCTTCGGCCGACCGGCGTGAACCAGCGCGCCGTCGTGAGCTTCAGCGCGCCGCCATCGGGCAACGCGAACACGGATTGCGCGCTTCCCTTCCCATAGGTGGTTTCCCCGAGAATCAGGGCGCGATCGTGGTCCTGTAGCGCTCCGGCCACGATCTCCGAGGCACTGGCGCTTCCCTCATCGACGAGAACCACCAGTGGAAGCTCCGGCCAGGGCTGTTGCTCCTCATCGGCGAAATCGCGCGTCGCGCCGTACGCCCGGCCGCGCATGGCGACGATTTCCTGACCGCGATTCAGGAACAGGTCGGAGACGGCGACGCCCTGCTCGAGCAGCCCACCGGGATTGCGCCGCACGTCGAGAATCAACGCCCGCATGCCGCGCTTGCGCATCGAGTTGATCTCCCGCTCGAGCTCGCTCGCGGTCTGCTCGCTGAAGACATCGATGTCGAGGTACCCGATCTGGCCGGGAAGAAGGTCGGCGCGACGAACCGCGCGAACGTGAATGTCGGCCCGCGTCAGGGTGAACGGGAGACGTGTTTCGAGACCAGGGCGCTCGACCTCGATCGACACGCGCGTGCCCTTGGGACCTCGCAGCTCGCGCTGTGCCTCGTCGAGCGACCATCCCTCGGTCGACCGTCCTTCCATCTCGACGATGCGGTCGCCGGTCTGGATGCCCGCCCGCTCGGCCGGCGAATCCGGGAGGGGAGAGACGACGGTGATCCATCCATCGCGCACGTCGATCTGAACACCGAGCCCCGCGTAGCGGCCGCTGGTATTCTCGTTGAGGCGCGCGAGCCGGTCACTGGAGAGAAATACGGTGTACGGATCGTCGAGCTCGCGGAGCATCCCCTGCACCGCGTTCATGTAAATACTGTCGCGCTGCAGGGAGTCCACATATCGATCGGCGACGTGTGACACCACCTGATCGAACAGCCGCACGCCGTTCACCGCGCCGGGCGATCCGTCGAGGCCGCGCTGGAGAAACCACCCGCCGGTCACGAGCGCGCCGGCCATCGTGGCCAGGGCGACGAACGCGCGATATCGCATCCGCACCTCAGAAGGAGACATCGGATCGCTTCACTGATGATGAGACTCGGAAGAAGCCGCGAAAGTTTCGGGCCACTTGTCGGCCAGCGCGCCGATGATGCGCGCCAGTACGTCATTCTCGCTTCCCGCGCCGTCCACAGCAACGATCGGCCCGGCTTCGGGGTGACTCGCCTGCCAGGCGGGATCGGCAAACCGCTCGAACGCGGCATCGACGCGCGAGTGAAACGCGTCCCCCGCGCGCTCGATCTTGTCGTGCCCGCCTCGACGATCGAGACGTTCTCGCCGCTCCGAGCGCGACAACGTCAGCAGGAGGGTCAGGTCGGCCCGGAGCCCCTGCGTCGCCAGGGTATTGGCGCTCGCCACGAGATCCTCATCCAGTCCGCGCCCCGCGACCTGATACGCGTACGTCGAGAGAAAATACCGATCCATGATCACGGTACGTCCGTCCCGGAGCGCGGGTTGCATCACACGGTCCACGAGCTCGGCACGAGACGCCATGAACAAGAGCGCCTCGGCCTCGGGGGTCAGCTGATACGGAAGATGCAGCAGGAGCTCGCGGATCTTCTCCCCGGCGTCGGTTCCACCGGGCTCGCGAACCAGGATGGCATCGACGCCACGCTCCGCGAGCCACTCGCGCAAGCGCGTGGCCTGCGTGGACTTCCCGGCGCTCTCCTGGCCCTCGAGGACGATGATCCTGCCGCGCGCGACGGTCACCCGAGCGTGATGATCGAGCTCTGCGCGCCTTTCTTGATCCCGTCGAGAATCCATTCGTTCGCGCGCATCATGAGCTTGTCGAAGTTCTCCTGCGCGACCGCCACCGCCTGATACACCGGATTTCCCTGCACCTTTCCGAGCAGCTCGTCGAGCTGCCGCTCCATCTCTTCCGTCGGCTGTTCCCCGCGCGCGATCATCCGTTGCGCGTCCTCGCGCAGCTTCTCGAGGTCGCGCAACAGCGTCACCGCCTCACGATTCGCCGACAGCTCATCGTTCGCCCGCTTCACGGCCTTGTACTCGGGACTCTGCCCGATGAGGCGACCGAGTTCCCGGGCTTTGTCTTCGAGCATACGCTACGTCCGGTAGAAGTGAATGAAGAACAAGGACCGAGGAGCGAGGATGTCCTTCGCCCTCATTCCTCATGCCTCGACATGTCACGCGTCGCAAACAGGAACCGCTCTCGTCCCGTCATGTCCGGCTCGACGGCGACATCCCGGTAGCGTCCGTCGCTCATCGCGATCTCGGCCGCGAGCGAGGCGCGCCGGGAGTCGACCTCGAGCGCGAGCAGCCCATACGGCTCGAGCACTCCCGCAGCCTCGCGAATGATGCGCTCGATGACACCCATTCCGTGTCGTGGCGCGAACAGGGCGACCGGCGGCTCCCAGTCGCGAACGCTCTCCGGCAACGCCGCCGCTTCATCGTACGCGATATACGGCGGATTGGATGCGATGAGCGCCACGCGCTCCCGCCGAACGGGCGCCAGCGTGGAACCGTGCCGCAACTCGACCGGCGCGCGCAACACCCGCGAGAGGCGCTCGGCGTTCTGCCGCGCGACATCCAGCGCTTCACGCGAGACATCGGTCGCGATGATCCGGCTGAATTGTCCCTCGGTCGCCAGCGCGAGGGCGATGGCGCCCGAGCCAGTCCCGACGTCGACCGCCACCCCCTCCCGAACGCGCTCGAGAATGCACTCGACGAGCATCTCGGTCTCCTGCCGCGGGATGAGCACGCGATCGTCCACATCCAGCGTCAGGTGCCGGAACGCGGCGCGCCCCACGGCGTAGGCGAAGGGCGCTCCCGATGCTCGGCGCCTCGCCGCCGTCCACGCACGCGCGCACGGATCGACACCGAGGATCGCCTCCCGGTTCAGCGACGGCCAGAATCGGGGCATGTCGACGACGGCCGCGACGATGTCGCGCGCCTCGCGTGACGCCTCGGCCACCTGCGCCGCCTCCAGGTGCACGGTCAGCGCCGACACCAGGTCCGCGACCCGCGCCGGCGCCGTGCTGCCTAACGTCGGGAACGCGATGACCTCAGCCACCGAGTCGCTCCTCCGTGTCGGCCTGCCGCAACGCCTCGATCAACTCGGCGATGTCCCCGTCCAGGATGCGCGATAGCTCATGCATCGTGAGCCCGATGCGATGGTCGGTGACGCGGTTCTGAGGATAATTGTACGTGCGAATCTTGGCCGATCGGTCGCCGGTTCCCACTTGGGTCTTCCGGAGCCGGGAGCGTTCCGCCTCCTGCTCCGCCACCTTGAGGTCCAGCAGTCGCGCCCGCAATACCTCCATCGCGCGCGCGCGGTTCTGAATTTGCGATCGCTGGTCCTGCTGGCTCACCACGATCCCGGAGGGAATGTGCGTGATCCGGACCGCTGAATCGGTGGTGTTGACGCCCTGGCCCCCTGGGCCGGATGCCCGAAACACGTCGATTCGGAGATCCTTGTCGTCGATCTTGACGTCGATTTCTTCTGCTTCCGGGAGCACCGCCACGGTTGCCGCCGAGGTATGGATACGGCCCTGGTTCTCGGTGGCGGGTACGCGCTGTACCCGATGAACGCCTGACTCCCAGCGCATCGCGCCGAATGCCCCGTCGCCGTGAACCTTGAAGATCACTTCCTTGATGCCGCCGAGCGTGCCTTCCGAGAGCGAGATGATTTCGTGGCGCCACCCCTGCTGCTCGATGAACCGCGTGTACATACGGAACAGGTTGGCGGCAAAGAGAGCTGCCTCGTCGCCACCCGTGCCCGCCCGAATCTCGACGATGCAGTCGCGCTCATCGAGCGGGTCGCGCGGGATGAGGAGCGGAGTCATCGACGCCTCGATCTTGTCGATCGCGCCGCGCAGCCGCTCTTCTTCCGCGCGCGCCTCGGCGGCGAGCTCGGCGTCATCAACGGCAACGAGCTCGCGCGCCTGCGCGAGCTCGTTTTCGTACCGCTCGAGGCGGGACGCCAACTCCTTTAGTGGCGCGAGCCGACTATGCTCGCGGCCCAACTCTGCGAGCCGGCGCGTATCGCGCGCGGCGGCGGGATCGGACAATTCGCGCTCGATCTCCGCCGCACGCGACATCGCGTCGGCGAGCCGATCGCGTATGCTCAGCGTTCCTTACCGTACTTCTGGCGGAAGCGCTCCACGCGGCCGGCGGTGTCAACCAGCTTCTGCTTCCCCGTGTAGAAGGGGTGGCAGTTGCTGCAGATGTCGGTATGGATCTCGTCCTGCGTCGAGCGGGTGACGAATGTATTGCCGCAGGCGCACTTTACGGTCGCCGTGGCGTACGTGGGGTGAATATCGGTTTTCACAGCTGCCTCTCGTAGAGATTGAGTGCCAACGGAGCAATATATCGCTGACGAGTCGTAAAAGACAAGGCGACAATGGCTTGTGCGTTTGACAGACGTCCCGGCGCGGCGTAAGTTGCCGCTTCGCTCTCACCCTCGGCACGGCATGCACGCATGGAAATCGTAGAGTTTCTGGCAACGGTCCCACTACTCTCGGGCATTGGCCGCGACGAGCTCGAGCGGTTCGCCGAAGTCACGCGCGAGCGCGACTACCCGAAAGGCAGCGTCATTGTGTTCGAGGATGACCCGGGCGACTCGCTGTTCATCGTGCGGGACGGCCGTGTCAAAGTGGTCCTCGTCGGCGAAGACGGCCGTGAGGTCATCCTGAGCGTGCTCGGCGTCGGCGAGCATTTCGGAGAGCTCTCCCTGATCGACGGACAGCCACGCTCCGCCCACGTCATCGCGATGGATGATGCCAAGCTGCTCATCCTGCGACGAGACGATTTCCGACGGCGCGTCGCCGAATCTCCCGCGGTCGCCTGGGCAATGCTCGTCGAGCTTTCGCGACGCCTGCGCCGTGCCGACGAGCAGATTGGGAGCCTGGTCCTGCTCGACGTCCACGGACGCATCGCGCGCCTTTTGCTGGACGCCGCGGACGAAGGCGGCGCTCCCACGATCACCAAGCCGCTCACGCATCAGACGATCGCACAAATGATCGGCGCGAGTCGCGAAACCGTGTCGCGCGCAATGCGCGAATTCCAGGACCGCGGTCTGATCAGCGTGGAGCGCCGTCAGATCACGATCTCGGATCGCGGCCAGCTGGAGCAGATGGCCCACGTCAGGGTCTGATTTAGGGGTCAGGAGTCAGGAGTCAGGGCTCAGGGGGGATCAGGTTCGAGGTTTGAGGAGAGACTGCCCTGTAACCTCTTACCCGCTGTTTAGCAGTTAGCCCCGGTAACCTGAATCCTGATCCCCCCTGATTCCTGACTCCTGACTCCTGACCCCTACATCGGGGGTGACAGGGGTCACCGCAGCAGGCTTGCGACCACCGAGATCTTTCCTCCCTCGACATGTTCCGCCTTCATTTCTGGGGTACACGCGGCTCCATCCCAAGCCCGGGCTCGCAGACCGTCCGGTACGGGGGGAATACTCCCTGTGTAGAGGTCCGGACGAGCGAGGGGTGGCTGATCATCCTCGACGCCGGCACGGGCATCCGCGAGCTGGGCCGCTCGCTCATCGGCAGGGCGAACGGGGCGCCGATCCAGGGCGACATCTTCCTCTCGCACGGGCACTGGGATCACATCCAGGGGCTGCCGTTCTTCGCCCCGATCTTCCAGCGCGGCAACCACTTCACCATTTGGGGCGCCCAGGCGATGGAGGCGAAGGTCGAGCGCATCGTCCGCGACCAGATGTCGCCCGTCGTCTTCCCCGTCTCATTCGAGGAGATCGAGGCCAGCATCGACTTTCGTTCGGTGATGGACGGCGCGGTCGAAGGACGTGGCTACTCGGTGACTGCCACCGAGGTGCGTCACCCGGGCGGCGCGATGGGATATCGCTTCGGCGACCGAAACGGGGGTGGACGGGCGCTCGTCTACATCTCTGACAACGAGTTGGGGACGACCACCAAGTACGACTCGCCGAGGGACTGGCGTGACCACCTGGTGCGATTCGTCAGAGGGGCAGGCGTGCTCGTCCACGATTCGATGTACACGCGCGAGGAATACGACCACCACCGCGGGTGGGGCCATTCGACGTATCACGATGTGGTCGACCTGGCCGTCGATGCGGGCGTCGAGCAGCTGGTTCTGTTCCATCACAAGCCGGAGCGCTCCGATGACGAGCTGGACCGGCGCGTCGAGGAATGCCGCACGATGGTGCGAGCGCGCGGTGGAAACACCGAAGTGATCGCGGCCTCGGAGGGGATGACGCTGACGGTCTGAGGGCGGAGAAACGATGACGACCCGAATACCGGATCGCGAGCTGAAGCCGCTCATCATCGCGGCGCTCGGACGAGCGATTCCACACCTGCCCTCGGGCCGGTCGGAAGACGAGATCGAGATTCGACGCGTCCCCTCGTTCCCAGCGGCGAGCGCGCTCGATGCCTCGCGCCCGACGGTGATCCTCGTCGATCGCGTCCTCCTTCACACACTGGGTGGCGACATGCGCCCGGCCCGCGATCTCGCTGAACGGGCCGCACTCGTGGGGGTCGGAGATCCGGGAGACACGGAGCCGCCGCCGGGCTTCCCTATCGAGCTGCTCTCCGGCTTCCTGCCGGGAGGCGCAAGCGCCGGCCTGGTCGTAGCACAGCTGCGCGGCGCCTTTCGTCACGCCGCATCGCTCGTGGCCTACCGCGCTCTGCGTTTCCAGGAGCGGGAACGTCATCGTGAGCTCGCCGAGCTGACGCGCGTCGGTGTCGCGCTCTCGACCGAACGCGATCTGTTGTCGCTGCTCACCCTCATCCTCTCGCAAGCGCGGCGCATCACGACGAGCGACGCGGGTTCGCTCTACCTCGTCGAGCGGGATGAGGAAGGGCACGCGCACGCGCTCCGGTTCAAGCTCTCGCAGAATGAGACGCTCACCAGCGTTCCGCTGTCGGAGTTCACGATCCCGATCGACAACAGCAGCCTCGCCGGCTACACCGCCGCGACGCGCGAGCCGCTCGTGATCCCCGATGTGTATCTGCTTCCGGAAGACGTGAGCTATCGGCTGAACCGCAGCTTCGACGACAAGTTCGGCTACCGCACCAAGTCCATGCTCGTCATCCCGATGACGACGCATCGCGACGAGATCGTCGGCGTGCTGCAACTCATCAACCGGAAGCGCCTGATGGGAACCCGCCTCAACACGCCGGAGGCGGTCGATCGCGAGGTGCTGCCGTACGATGAGCGCTCGGTCGAGCTGGTGAGCGCGCTCGCGGCGCAGGCGGCTGTGTCGATCGAAAACTCGCAGCTCCACGAGAACATCGAGCGCCTCTTCGAGGGCTTCGTCACCGCGGCGGTTTCCGCCATCGAGTCGCGAGACCCGGCGACGTTCGGTCACTCCGAGCGCGTCGCGACGATGACGGTCACCCTCGCGCGCGCCGTCGATCGGTCGGGGACCGGCCAGTACCGCGGCACTCGCTTCTCCGCCACGCAGCTTCGCGAGCTTCGCTACGCCAGTCTCCTCCACGACTTCGGGAAGGTCGGTGTGAGCGAGCAGGTGCTGGTCAAGGAGAAGAAGCTCTACTCCAGCGACATCGAGGCCATCCGCGGGCGCTTCGCCTTTCTCAAGAGCACGGCCGCGCTGGAGTACGAACGCCGCCGCGCCGACTGGCTGCTGCGCAACGGACGCGAGGGCTATGACGCGCTCGTCGCCGAGCTCGAGGCTCGCCTCCGCGATCATCAGGCCGAGCTGGACCGCTTTCTCGGGGCCGTCATCGCCGCCAACGAGCCGACGATTCTCAGCGAGGAAGCCGGCGCGGAGCTCGCATGCCTCTCGAAGCGGACCTTCCGCGACATCGATGGCGTGGAGCGTCCGCTGCTGACGGACGATGAGGTGCGGTTCCTCACGATCACTCGCGGCAATCTCGATGAACAGGAGCGGCGGGAGATCGAGGCGCACGTGACGCACACCTTCCGCTTTCTGCAGCAAATCCCGTGGACGCGCGAGCTGCGCGACATCCCGCGCATCGCCTACGCGCATCACGAAAAGCTGAATGGCGAGGGCTACCCGCGCGGGGTACGTGGCGAGGAGATTCCCGTGCAAACGCGGATCATGACGATCGCCGACATCTACGACGCTCTCACCGCGACCGACCGCCCGTACAAGCCCGCCGTTCCCGCCGAGCGAGCGCTCGACATCCTCCGGATGGAAGCGAAGCAGGGAATGCTCGACAAGGACCTGCTGACGAC
>DASRHU010000047.1:0-16539 GCA_035650335.1 Gemmatimonadaceae bacterium
TGCGCACGCTCACCCGTGTGGCCGACGTCCCCGTGGGGCAGCAGGCCGGCGGCATCGCGTTCTGGAAGATGGAGCCCGCCGCGCGCTGATGAAGCGTTACCCGGCGTTCGATCCGCCCGAGTACGTCGCCTGGACGCGCGATGATCACGAGGTCGAGGCCTTTCGTGAGCGCCTGCGCGCCGAGCCGGCGCGTGCGGCGGTGCTCGAGCGCCTAACGAACGACCAGCGCCTCGACCTCTATCGCGGCCTCGTGCGCACGCGCCTCACCGACATTGCGCTCAAGCGATGGGTACGCCAGGGCGTGATCTCGAAGGCGTGGCTCGGGACGGGAGAGGAGGCGACGACGGTGGGACCCGTGCACGCATTGAGACGAATGCGGAAGGCGGAATCCGGAATGCCGGATCATGACTCCGAATTCCGCATTTCGCACTCCGACATCGTCGCCCCCATGATCCGCAACTCGGGCGCCTGCTCGGAGATGGGCATGCCGGTCGCCGAGATCTTTCGGGCCTACATGGGGACCGCCGACGGTCCTACGCGTGGGCGCGACGGGCACTACGGATCGATCGAGCACGGGGTCATCGCGCCGATCAGCCACGTCGGTGACATGGTGCCGATCGTCACCGGGATCGCGCTCTCGTTCGCGGCGCGCGGGACGGGGCAGGTGGCGATGACGTGGATCGGCGACGGCAGCACGAAAACCGGGGTCGCCCACGAAGGACTGAACTTCGCCGCCGTTCGCCGCGCGCCGGCCATCTTCATCATCCAGAACAACCAGGTCGCCCTCGGTACCCGCCTCGCGCAGCACCACCTGGCGGCCACCTCGTCGCGCTTCGCCGACTGGCCACGCGCGTATGGCATGTGGGGTGGCGTGTTCGACGGTAACAACGTGCTCGATGCCTACGCGCTGACCGCGCTCGCCGTCGAGCGATGCCGTCGTGGCGACGGGCCGGCCATGCTGGTCTCCGAGACGTTCCGGATGGGCGGGCACGCCACGCACGACGAGGCGGAGGCACGCGAGACGTTCGACGCAAAGCTCTTCGCGCAGTGGGGACGACGCGACCCCATCGGGCTGTACGAAGAATACCTCGCGGACGATGGCGTTCCTCGCTCGACGCTCGCCGACATCGAGGCGAAAGTCGAGGCCGAGGTGGAACGTGCGCAGGAGGAAGCGCTCGCGAGCCGTCGGGACCACATGCCGGAGGGGAAAAGCGCGGTGGAGGGTGTGTATGCGTGACGGCAAAGGGATCGAGGGTATCGAGGTGATCAAGGGGATCAAGGGGGGAACTTCGGTCGCCCTCGTTACCCTTTTTCTTTTCGCGCTCGGCGCGTGCGGGGGGGATCGCGACGCGGAGCGCGCCGGCGACGATTCCATTCCCGCCGATTCTGTCGAGGCGACGGCCACGGTCAGCGGCTCCGTCGTCACCCTGCAGTTCGCCGCCTACGCCGACTCGGCGAACGCGATCGCCAAACGAGACTCGCTCGATCGTGCGGGGTGGGATGCCTACGTCAGGTCGGTAAGTGCCGATGGACGACGCCTGCACCGCGTGCTCGCGCTTCCGGCCAACGAGTCGCGGCTCGCCGAGGCGGCCGCGCATGTGATCCGGAGTGCGGGCGGGCGCGGAGCGGTGGTTGTCGTGCGCGACAGTGCCGCGCCGGTAGCGCCGAGGGTGACCACGCTCATTCGCGTCAACGAGCAAACGCAGGGAATGTTCGCGGTGGCGCGGTGGGCGCTCTCGCAGGACCGGAACGCGATCATCGTCATGGACGATCCCGCCGCCGTCGAGGCGGAGCCGGTGCCTAACGCGTTCTTCATGGCGAGCGAGCGTCCGCTGCGTTACGTACGGCGGGACAGCGTCTGGGATGCCGCCCCGTCGCCGGACTGGCGCCGCGTGGCCTTCGGGCGGGGACATGTGCTGCGCGGCCAGCGCGAGGATACGCTTCCCTCGGCGCAATGGGATGCCTTCGCCAACACCATCGGCATGCCGGTCACCGACGTGAAAGGGGGCGCGTTCCCCGCGAGCGGGATGGGCATCGCATTCGGATTCGCCAGGCCGGGGGTCGTCGAGCTCGAGACCGGCGCCGATCGCATTTTCCCGGTCGCCGCCGGGTGGCGCGTGCGATGGACTCGCGATGGCTCGACGCTGGTGGCGGGGCGGGCCCCGAATTCCGCGCAGGACTTCGCGCAGGCCACCCAATGGATCGCTCTCGATCCGCGCGAAGGTACCCCACGCGGGGAGGTTCCGGCGGCGGCCCGGCTGGCCGACGTCCCCTGGATCGAGGGCCCGACCATCGACATCTCGGTGCAGATGGACACGAGCCGGAAGGCCATTCCGATCGAGGGGGGCGGGGTCGAAAGCCGCGGAGGGTGGATTCGCCTGCACGGGCGGCTCATTGGGCCGGGTATGGCGCTTGCCGCTACCCGGAGCGGGCGGTTCATCGCCGCCCTCGTACCCAATCCAGCCGCCAGGGAATACGAGGCCAAGGAGTATCTCGCGGTCTACGTGACGGCGCGCTGAGCGGAGGCGTCTTCGTAACGTGCGTCGTAGCCTACTCTTCGCCCTGGTTCTGCTTCTCGCGTCCGGCCCCGTGCAGGCGCAGGGCGTGCTCGCGCGCGCCGATAATCTGCTCCGCGTCGGGCGGATGTTCGCGGCCGAGACGCTCTACTACTACGCCGTCCGCCGCGCCCCTCGTGATCCCGAGGCCCGTCTCGCGCTCGGCCGGTACCTCGCCGCGCGGGGCGCGCTCCGCATCGGTGCGGTGCTGATGGAAGAGGCGCGCTACTTCGGCGCCGACCCCAAGAAAGTCGCCCTGTACCTGGCGCCGGTGTATACGCAGCTCGGCGACTTCCGCTCGTTGGCCGGGCTGCCTAACACACCGCTGCACAACGCCGAGCGGTCGCGCGCGGAGTGGCTGCGTGACAACGCGCCATCGGTGGAGGGGCCGGATTCCTCGTACGTGCAATGGACGCCCGTCGACACCGGCGCCCTCGGCGTCGTCGCGGTGCGCATTGGTCAGGAAACGGTGCGCGCCACGATCGACCCGCGTGTGCACGGTCTCGTGCTCGATACGGCGTGGATGCGGCGCAAGGAGACGAAAGTCTTCGCGTCGAAATTCGACAACGACGTCCGCAATGCCGCCGGCGTCACGCTGGCGATCGGCCTCGGGGAATACACCCTGCGACAGGTCATCACGAGCTTCGCGCCGCAGACCGCGATGGCGCATGCCGTGATCGGGCTCGACGTGCTCACACCGCTCGCGCCGACGTTCGACGGCGCGTCCCGGCAGATGATTCTGCGCAAGGCCGGCCGCGTCGATCGCGACATGCCCGGAGAGCACATACAGACACTGGTGCTCGGCTCCGGCCTCTGGCTCATCTGGGAGAAGGCGATGCTGCCACTCGCCGGCGACGAGGCGAGACGCCTTCTCGCCGGGAATGCGTGGACCGTCGACTGGCGCAGAGGGCAGGTCGTAGTCCAGTAACGGCCTTATCCGCCGAGCCGGCGCACCTCGACCATCAAGCACCTGTCCTGTACCACGTCGATCCCCTCGCGGGCGAGGCGTTCGGCCACTTCGTCGTTTCGGATGCCCGACTGCATCCACACGGCGCCTGGACGCTTCGCGAGCACGTCATCGACGTGCGCCGAGACATCCTTCGACCGACGGAAGACGTTCACGAGATCGACCGCGCCG
Organism: Gemmatimonadaceae bacterium; assembly: GCA_035650335.1. Taxonomy (GTDB): domain Bacteria; phylum Gemmatimonadota; class Gemmatimonadetes; order Gemmatimonadales; family Gemmatimonadaceae; genus JAICNG01. Next base: position 3,694 of record DASRHU010000047.1, read on the forward strand.
GGAATCTCCGCGATGCTGCGGTAGACGCGTTCGCCGAGGATCGTCGTGACCTCCGGATAGTACACCGGGACTGGAACGATCTCGTATCCCGCGCTCTGCACGAACTCGGGAACATAGAAGGCCGGTAGAAACGACTGCGCTTCGGTCTTGATCCCGAGGACGGCCACACGCGCCACCCGGCGCAACAGCTCGCGGATCTCATCGTCCGAGTCGAGCAGGTGGGCGTGCCAGTCGGCCGGCCGGCTGCTGGGTGAGGTAGTCATGGGGGCGCTCTCCGCGAGCTTCGTGCTCGGGCGACGGGTCAGGCAGGCTGCCGCTCAGCCGCCACCGTCGGCAGGAGTATTCGAAACGTGGAGCCGAGCCCCGGTGTGCTGTCGACGTCGATCTGGCCGCCGGCCTGACGGATGATTCCGAAGGCAGTCGCGAGCCCAAGGCCCGAGCCCTGGCCCGACGGCTTCGTCGTGAAGAACGGCTCGAACAGGTGCGCGAGCGTGTCGGGCGTCATGCCCGATCCCGTATCGCTGATGACGATGGTTGCGAATGCACCGGGCTCGACGTCGGCCACGAACGCCGCGCGCGCGTCGAGCTGACTCCGCTCGACGCGGATGGTGATCGATCCCGCACCGGCAGTCGCGTCCACCGCGTTCATGACGAGGTTGATCATCACACGCTCGAGCTGACTGGCATCCGCCACGACCTCGAGCGAGTCGGGTGCGGGTCGAATCGACAGCGTGATCTCCGGCCGGAGCAGACGCTCGAGAATGGGACGGAGCTCCTCGAAAAACGTGCGCAGACTGACGCGCGCGGGCGTGTGCGGCAGACCTCGCGAAAAGAGGAGCAGCTGGCGCGCGAGCGATGCCGCACGCTCCGCCGCTCGCTTGATCTGCTGGACGTCCGCCCGGTGAGACTCGTCGGGAGCGAGCTGCTGCATGAGCAGATCGGCGTACGATCCCACGATCGTGAGCAGATTGTTGAAGTCGTGTGCGACGCCGCTCGCGAGCCGTGCCACGGCTTCCATCTTCTCGAGCCGCGCAACGCGTTGCGCGAGACGCTGCCGCTCGGTGACATCGCGAAAGCTCCAGACGCGCCCAATGCTGCGTCCCCCAATGCGCTGCGGTTGCGAATAGCGCTCGAATGTGCGGCCATCCTTGAACTCGAGCACGTCGAAGCTCTTGGCGTCGCGATGCGCGTAGAGCTCCTGCACCTTGGAGAGGAACTGGCCGGGATCCGTGAGCTGATCGAGAACGTAGGAGATCGCCGCGCGATCATCCCTCGATTCGAGCACGGGAGCCGGAATCCGCCACATCTCGGCGAACTTCCGGTTGTACGATACGATGCGCCCTTCCGAGTCGACGACCAGCAATCCATCGGCGGTGGACTCGAGCGTCGCCTGCTGCAGCGAGATCGTCCGCTCGAGGACCCGCTGCGCGCGATTGTACTCCGTCATGTCGTGCGCGAAGCTGATCAAGGCCGGCTGACCCTCGAACGTCACCGGCGTGGTTTGGATCTTCACCTCGACGGTCGTCCCGTCGACGCGCACGAGCCTGAGGTCGATCGGCGGCTGCGGGATACGTTGCTCCGTCGCCTCGCGCACGCGCGTGCGAACGATCTCGTGGTACTCGGCGGCGACGAACTGGAGCAGTGGTCGCCCGGCGACTTCGCTGAGGGAGCGCGCGCCGAGCATCCGAAGGCCGGCGCTATTGCTGAACACGAGCCGCCCGTCCCGATGGATCGCGATCGCGTCGGGCGACAACTCTACGAGCGTTCGATACCGCTCTTCCTGCTCGACCATGAAGCGTGCATACCGGGGGGGCGGTCGCGCATCGTCGTCGCGCGCGCCCGCTGTCCCATTATGTCTCACGCGTATTCGCGCGCAAGGCTCGGGCCGGTTCACCTGGGAGCGACCACGCTGACGGCATGCGCGATCTCCGGTTAGCTTTCACGCTCACGTCGTCGCAATCGCTCCCAGAGAAACCGGCACCATGCACATGCTCGTTCTCGGCGCGGGACTTCAGGGCTCCGCCTGCGCCTTTGACCTTCTTCAGAATCCCGCGGTCACCGAAGTCCGCCTCGCCGACATTCGGATCGATCACCTCCCGGACTTTCTCGCTCCCTACTCCGGCAGTCGCTTGATCCCGACCCACCTCGACGTGCGTGACCACGAGGCGGTGCGCGCGCTCATGCGTCAGACGGATGCCGCGATGAGTGCCATCCCGTACTACTTCAACCTCGATCTCGCACGTATCGCCGCCGAAACGGGAACACACTTCTGCGACCTCGGTGGCAACACCGAGATCGTCTTTCAACAGAAACGTCTCGAGGCGAAGGCACGGGAGACGGGCTGCACGATCGTTCCCGACTGCGGTCTCGCTCCCGGAATGGTGAACGTGCTCGCACAGCACGGCATCCAGAAGCTGGACAAGGTGCGGTCGGTGAAGATCTACGTTGGCGGGCTTCCGCAGCACCCGGAGCCACCGCTCAACTACCAGATCGTCTATTCGCTGGAGGGCGTGCTCGACTACTACACGACGTTGTCGTGGGTCGTGCGCGACGGAAAGCGCACGCAGGTGAGAGCGCTCTCGGAACGGGAGAAGGTGTCGTTTCCACATCCCGTGGGAGAGCTGGAAGCGTTTCACACCGCCGGCGGTTTGTCCACGATGGCGTTTCGCTACGAGGGCAAGATCCCGACGATGGAATACAAGACGCTTCGCTACCCGGGTCACGCGCACATCATGGAGGCGATTCGCGAGCTCGGGCTTCTCGACCTCACGCCGGTGGATGTGAAGGGAGTGAAGGTGGTTCCGCGCGACCTGTTCGTGAACGTGGTGGGTCCGCGCCTGACGAGCCCGAAGGGGCGTGACCTGGTGGCGCTACGGGTGATCGTGGAGGGAACGAAGGACGGGAAGTCGAGGCGGGTCGAGTGGGAGCTGCTCGACTATTACGACGAGGCCCGCGGAATCAGCGCGATGATGCGAACAACGGGCTACTCACTTTCGATCACCGGGCAGATGCAGGCGCGCGGCGAGATCAAGCCGGCGGGGGTGTGGACGCCTGACGAGTGCATGCCAGCGGGGCGGTACGTGGAGGAGCTGGAACGTCGGGGAGTGCACGTGCGGGAGCTGAGTGCTTGAGGATCGGGCCATGACCCAGGGCCAGGGGCCAAGGGCCAAGGGCCAAGGGGAGGAAAGGCAAACGGCCGCGCACAGCGCGGCCGTTTGCTCATCTGATGAGCGCGGCAGCCGCGAAGCGGCGCCGCGCCTTTCCACACCCCTGGCCCCTGGCCCTTGGCCCTTGGCCCATGGGGTCAGTCACGCACCCACGACGCCAGGGTCGCTCCCATGGCGTCGATCGTCTCCTTGGCCTTCGAGAGATCGCTTCCATTGTAGATGAAAGCGAACGCCAGCACCTCCCCGCTCTCCGCGGTGACGTAGCCCCCGAGCGAGATCACCGTGTTCGTGGTGCCCGTCTTCGCGTGCAGATTCCCCTGCGCCGGAGTGAGGCGCATGCGGTGTCGGAGCAGCTCCGATTCTCCGGCGACCGGCAGCGACGTGTGGAAGACGTCCGACCACGGCGCGCGATGCGCGTAATCCAGCAGCTTGATCAGTGCGCTGGGCGTGACGCGATCGAGCACCGAGAGGCCACTTCCGTCGGCGGCGAACACCGAGCCCGGCGGAGCGCCGACCTTTTCCGTCATGAAGCGCTGGAGCAGCGCGTTCGCGCTCTCCACCGTACCCGGCCCGCCGTTCGATGACCGCGCCGCGTTGCGGAAGAGCAGCTCGGCGTAGTGGTTCACACTCTCACGATTCATCACGGAGAGCAGACGCGCGAGCGGCGGTGACGGAAGCGATGCCACCTCGCTGGCGACGTCCGGCGTGACGTCAAGTCGGACCTGGCCGGCCACGGTGATCCCCTGCGCCTCGAGCGCGCGGCGGAAGGCGCCGGCGGTGAACATCGCCGGATCCTCGACGACGATCTGGTAGCGGCGAGTACCGGCTCGCGTCCCGATCCATCCTCGAACCTCGATGGTCCCATCCTCCAACGTGCGCACGATCACGCGCGCCGCGCGGCTGCCGGCGCGAGTCTGGACCTTGTTCGACAGGCGCAGCTCGGTCGCGGGATCGAGGACGACTTCCGCCGGCTGTCTGGACCCGGCTCCCGGCCGCACGACGATCCAGAGGAGATTCTCGTTCAGTGACAGCGCCGACACACGAGCGGCGTAGCCGTTGTGCAGGTAGCGGCGCTGCCATCCATCGGGGATGCGGCGCTGATCGAACGCGCTCGCGTCGGCAATCAAATCACCGGCTACGCGCCTGATCCCCTTCGACGCAACCAGCTGCGCGAGGAGCTCCACGGGCGCGGCCGGGCCCCCCTGGAGGAACCGGCTCGACAGGGCGGGATCGCCATCGCCCCGCAGGATGAGGTTTCCCTGGAGCGTGCCGTCGGGAGCCAGCTCGCCGTCGCGGAGCACGTCCGTGCTGAACTGATGGTCCGGACCAAACTGATCGAGCGCCAGCGCCGCCGTGAACAACTTCATGTTGGACGCCGGCGACAGCGGCAGGTCGGGGTTGACCGAGTAGAGCGTGTCGCCCTTTGTCAGGGAGACGACCATGACGCCCCAACGACCATTGCGCACCCGTGCGCTGAGCATGCTGCCGAGGTCCGACGCCAACGCGGGCGCACCCTTGGGCGTCGTGTGCCGCAGCGGGGGTGTTGCCGGCCGGCGAACGCGGCGCGTACGCCGACGCGCGCGCCGCGACCCCCGCTGCTGCGGCGCGTCCGCGCGCACCGCGGTCGGCGTGGAGGCAGCGGGCGGCGCGGCGCCGTCCCCCTCTTGCGCGGGGAGGACGAACACCGTGCTCTCGAGCGCAAGGACGACAAGCGCCCAGCGCGAGGCCAGGAATCGGCGACGTGCGGAGGGAATCAGGTTCATGAGGCTAGCGAAAGGCAACTCGCATTCCACGCCGGCTCGGGAGAGCCAACGCTTTGCAGGTCAATGACATGAATGGGGGGATTCGGCGGGCGTGACGCCCCATGAGGGTAACGAGTGAGGCAGGCTTACGTCACCCTGTGGAGACGCGTGGGGAAGGGCGGAATGCGGATGTTTGTTCTTCGGGGTGTCTTCGCAATCCTGATTCCGCGTTCCGCATTCGCGGCGGAGCTCACACCTTGAGGAAGATTCTCTTCCTGTGCAGCACGGAGAGAATCAGGAACCAGAGCAGGACGAAAGACACCGCGTACAGCAACGAGGCGTTCATGGGCGCGAGCCAACTCGCGAAAGTCGAGTCGTAGATCGCCTTCTGGAGCGAAACCGTCTGGCCGTCGCGCTCCACCTTGATGATCGACGCCGTCAGTCGCGCCATCATTCCGGAGCCGACGAAAGCCAAAATGGGATTCATCCCGAACACGACGAACGGCTTCGTCCATCCGGTGACGCGTTTTACGTCGATGAGCCAGATGCAGGTAGCGATGGCGACGGCGGCCATCCCGGCGGTGAAGACGACATAGGAGCTCGTCCACAGATTCTTGTTGATCGGGAAAGCCCAGTTCCAGATCAACCCGGCCACCATCGCGATCGAGCCAACCGCAAAGAGTCCCGAGAGCCGCTCGGCCAACGGTCGTGACGACGCGATCCATCGACCGGCGAAGACGCCGAGCATCGCGGTGCCGATGGCGGGGAGCGTGGAAAGAATTCCCTCGGGATCCCACGTTTTCGACACACGCCAGAGGTGCTTGCCGAGGACCGCTCGGTCGAGCCAGGCCGCGAGCGACGCGTCGGGCGTGTCGAGGGTGACCGCCCCGACTCCTCCGCCCGGAACAGGGACGAGGGTCATGATCGCCCAGTAGCCGACGAGCAGTGCGACAACGGTAATTGCCTGGGTTCGGGCGCTGGTGCGAAGCGTGAGAAGACCGGCGACGACGTAGGCGACGCCGATGCGCTGCAGCACGCCCGGGATGCGCATCGTCGAGATGTCGAAGCCGTACCTCGGAATGAACGGGAACCCTGAAAGAAACAGCCCGAGGAGGATGATGACCCCTCCTCGGCGCAGGACCTGGCCAATCAGCTGCCGGTCGTCGTCACCGCGGGCACGTCGAGCTGCGAGCGAGAGATGCGTCGTGATCCCGACGATGAACAGAAAGAAGGGGAAGATCAGGTCAGTCGGCGTCCATCCGTGCCAGGGGGCGTGACGCAGCGGCGGGTAGATCGCGCTCCACGTGCCTGGATTGTTGACGAGCAGCATCCCGGCGATGGTGAGACCCCGGAATACGTCGAGCGCGACCAGCCGCTCACGCGAGGCAGGCCGTGCGACGGTCGCGTCGTAGGAACGCGAGGTCGTCCCGGTGGGAACCGCCGGAGCCGTCACGTCTGCCGCTCTTCCTCGGCGCGCACCACGTGCCAGCGAGCCGTGTCGCATGCGAACTGGACGGCGCGGTGGGCGGTCTTTCCCTCGGCGTTTCCACCGACGAAGTAGCCGCCCAGCCTAACGATCGCGCGGTATTCGTCGGTGCGGTTGACGCCGCGGTAGGTCACGAGCAAGGTCGGCAAGTCTCCCACGTCCCCTGATATGGAATCGAGACGCTCCAGCAGCCGGCGCCGCAACGTGGTGTCGGGAGGGAACAGGTACGTCGGGCCATGGCGCTGGAGGCGGGCGTCGGACCCCGGTGGGAGCGCGGAGTCGGTGCCGGACGCGATGAGGAAGCGTCGGGGAAGAGGAGTGACGCTGCGAACGTAGACGTCGATGGCGGCCGGCGCGAGCGCGGACGTGGGGTCGGCGCACGGACCGAGGAAGCGAGCGTTGTCCCGGGGCTCCTGTTTGCATGCGCCGAGGAGAACAGCGCCGAGGGCGCACAGGACGCGGCCAACCGCTCGAGCATGGAGGATCATATGCTCATTTTCGCACATGCGCAGGTCCTTGTCGAGCCGCACTCTTGCGCGGCGAGCCGTGGCCGACACATTGGGAGCACGAGACATTCGCGGCGGCACGGCCCGGATGCCTGACGAGTCCTGATCTCCGCGCTCATCATCGGGGGTGCGCATGCGTGATGGACACAACGTGGCCCGGGAGGGTCTCATCGCCGGCGCCATCGGCGCCACCGGCGTCGCCCTCTGGTTCCTGATCGTCGACACGATTGCCGGACAGCCTTTTCATACCCCGGCCGTTCTCGGGTCGGCGCTGGTGAGCGTGTTCGGCTCCGCGCCAGGAGACGGGGCGCCGACGTTCATCATCGCGTACACGATCTTCCACTACGCGGTGTTCGCGGGGCTCGGGGTCCTGCTCACCTTCGTCGTGCACCAGGCGGAGGAGGAGCCGTCCATGCTGGCCGTCTTCCTCATCCTCTTCATCATCTTCGAGCTGGGCTTTTACGGCCTGGTCGCGATCCTCGCCGAGACGCGCTTCCTGGGCTCGATGGCGTGGTATCAGATTGCGCTCGGCAACCTGGTGGCCGCGTTGCTCATGGGTGTGTACGTGTGGCGAAGCCACCCGGCGCTGAGTAAGGAGCTGGCGCAGGCGTTTGGCGGAGAGTGAGGGTGTCGAGGTCGTTGAGGTTGTACAGGGATCAAGGTCGTCGAGGTCGTCAGGGTCGTCGAGGTTGTCGAGGTCGCGGTGAGGGTGTCACCTTGATCACCTCGACGACCTTGACGACCTCGACCACCTAGGCTTCCACCTTCGCCCAGCGGAAGAACATCACCGTCGCGACCCCGATCAGGATGAACGTGCCGGGGATCCACATGATGAGCCCGCCGACGAGCTGATCCTCGAGTGGTGAGAGGGAGAGGATGCGCGGTGCCGACTCGTAGGCGGGATAGAGCACCTCGTCGGCATACGTGATCACCAGGCCGATCACGTTCATCGGGATCATCAACAGAACGATGTAGAGCAAGCGCATCGCGTGTGAGAGGCGCGGCAGCTCGGGGAGCGGGCTGAGCAGCGGCCACCACACCAGCGTCGCGGTCACCAGAAAGAACAGGTGCTGCACGATGTGCACGCGGTGATCCGCCATCGCCAGGTTGTAGAGCGGCGGCAGATGCCAGGCAAACATCGTCACGTTGAAGAGTGCGTACGCCGCGCCGGGGCGGGTGAGCGCGCGCGCCACGCGCGCGACAACCGGCGACCGGAGCGCCGGACGCAGCACCCACCCCGGAGTGCCGAGAATGAGCAGCGGCACCACGACGAGGGTGAGCAGGAGATGCTGCACCATGTGCGCGGAGAAGAGATACGTGTCGCTCAGGTCGTGCAGGGGACCGTTGAGCGAGAGGAAGAGGAGCGCGAGGCCGACGAAGAAGAGCGGGATCGAGGGGTCGCGGGGTCCCGGGATCGCGGGTGCCGCGCCGTGATCTCGATTGGCGCCCGCGATTCCGCGACCCCGCGACCCCGCGATCCCGACCCGTAGCGCGCCGAGCGCGACAACCCCCCCGACCGTGCTCCAGTGGATGCTGAACCGCGTCAGGTCGAACGGCGCATCGGGGTGCAACAGCACTTCAGTCTCCCGCTAGGCGCGAACCGCGATCTGTCCGAAGAGGAAGAGCAGCGAGACGATCACCGCCACACCGATGATCAGTGGGAACACGAACAGCGCGCGGAAGAGCTTCGCGTCGTACTTGAGGTGCATGTAGAACGCGACGACGATGGCGAATTTCGCGGCCGACAGGATCAGCAGGGTCGGCACGAAGGCGCGCGACGCTACGTAGCTCGGGATGTAGTAGACCCAGACTTCGGCGACCGTGATGACGAACAGGATGAGCGCGACCCACTTGTACGTCTTCCACGTCGGATGTGCGTGCTCGGCGGCGTGCGCCTCGCCGTGGGCGTCGTACGTGGTTTCGGAGTGCGAGTGATCGGCAGCCATCGCGGCCTCGTTACTGGATGAGGTAGATGAGCGTGAAGATCGCGATCCAGACGACGTCGACGAAGTGCCAGTAGAGCGCACACAGGTCGACGTTGATCGCGTCGGCCGGCCGCAGTCCGCGCTTGAAGTCAATGAAGAGCAGCGTCACCAGCCAGATGACGCCTGCCGTCACGTGCGCGCCGTGGAATCCCGTGAGAATGAAGAACGACGAGCCGAACAGGTTCGTCTGCGGGGTCAGGCCCTCGTGCACGAACGAGGTGAACTCGAACGCCTGGAAGCCGAGGAACGTGGTTCCCGCCAGAGCGGTCATCGCCAGCCAGAACTTCGAGTACTTCCGGTCGCCGCGGACGACCGCGCCGTGGGCCAGCACCATGAACAGCGACGACATGAGCAGCACGAACGTCGACGCCGAGGTGACCGGAATGTCGAGAATCGGCGGGAACGCCTGCCCGGTGGCGGGATTCGTCCACGCCTCGTGCGGGAAGGGCCCGACCACCGACCGCCCCTTGTAAATCAGGTAGGTCGAGATGAGCGAGCCGAAGAACAGGCACTCGGACCCGATGAACGCCCAGATGGCGATCTTCCGGTGATCGAGTCCGGTGGTGGTGTAGTGGTGGCCGTGGCCGTGCGCGATTGCTGCAGTGCTCATAACCTCACGGGGACGAAGGCGGTCGAAGGCGATCGAAGGCGGTCAACGGGCGAGGCGACCGGGGTTTGCTGGATCCCTCGACCGTCCTCGAACGTCTTCGACCGCCCTCGAGCGTCGTCAGTCATGCTGCGGTTCCAGCGGACTCAACAACCACGAGTACAGCGAAATCACGAAGAACGCGGCGCCACCGATCAGGACCGGAAGCCACAGCGAGCCGTAGTTCACGCTGTGCTTCAGAATGAGCCCGATGAACATGATCGTCAGGCCGATCGACGCCATCAGTGGCTTGAGCGTCGGCGTCGGCATCGCGATGCCGAGCTCCTTCGCCGACGGATGCGCCGTCTCGGCGGCCATGTGGGTATCCGACGGCGCCTTGAACGAAGCGTGCGTGCCCTTCCCGCCAACACTGATGTCCGTGCGCTTCTCGCCCTCCGGCGTGTGCGGCACATCCGCCGTCAGCTCGGGCGAAGTGACGTCCCACAGCGGATAGCGCGACGTGATCGTCGGGATCACTGCGTAGTTGTATTCCGGCGGTGGCGACGGCAGTGACCACTCCACCGTCGCGGCGCCCCACGGATCGCGGCCGGCGATCGCGCCCGACCGGCGGCTCTTGATGAAGTTCCAGATGAACACGAGAACCGCCACCGCGAGAATGCGCGCGCCCCAGGTGGCGACGAGGTTCTCGAGGTCCCACCCCTGGTTCGCCTGATACTGGTAGATACGGCGCGGCATCCCGTTCAGCCCCATGAAGTGCATGGGGAAGAACGTGAGGTTCATGCCGATGAATGTCAGCCAGAAGTGGATCTTCCCGAGGCGCTCATCGAGCAACCGGCCGGTGATCTTCGGAAAGAAGAAGTACGTCCCCGCGAAGATCCCCATCATCGAGCCGCCGAACAGCACGTAATGGAAATGGGCGACGATGAAGTAGGTGTCGGTCTGCTGGAGATCGGCGGGCGGCGACGAGTGCATGATGCCCGAGATGCCGCCGATCGTGAACAGCGCGATCAGCCCGATGGCGAACAGCATCGCCGTCGTGAAGCGCAGCGAGCCGCCGTGCATCGTGGCGAGCCAGTTGAAGATCTTCACGCCCGTCGGGATCGCGATGAGCATCGTGGTCACGCCGAACACCGAGTCGGCGATCGGTCCCATGCCGACGGCGAACATATGGTGGGCCCACACCCCGAAGCCCAGGAAGCCGATCAGGATTCCCGAGTACACCATCACCGGATAACCGAACAGCGGCTTCCGCGAGAATACCGGGAGCACCTCCGACACCAGACCGAACGCCGGGAGGATGAGGATGTAGACCTCGGGGTGCCCAAACAGCCAGAACAGATGCTGCCAGAGCAGCGGGTCGGCGCCGGCCGTGATCGCGTAGAAGTTCGTCCCGAAGAAACGGTCGAGCATCAGGAAGGTGACCGCGACGGTGATGATCGGGAACGCGAGCACCAGCAGGAACTGCGTCACGAACGACATCCAGGTGAAGATCGGCATGCGCATGAAGTGCATGCCGGGCGCCCGGAGGTTGATGATCGTCGTGATGAAGTTGAATCCGGCCGCGAGCGACGAGAGTCCGAGGATCTGCAGGCCGATCACCCAGAAATCGATGTTCAGTCCCGGAGAGAACTGCCGCGTGGTGAGCGGCGTGTAGGCGAACCATCCCCCGTCAGGCGCCGCGCCGAACAGCCAGCCCGCGTTCATGAACAGCGCGCCGAGCAGGAACACCCAGTAGCTGAAGGCGTTGAGGCGCGGGAACGCGACGTCGCGTGCGCCGATCTGGAGCGGAATCAGATAGTTGAAGAACGCGGCACCGAGCGGCATGATCACGAGGAAGATCATCGTGGTGCCGTGCATCGTGAACAGCTGGTTGTACGTTTCCGCCGAGACGAGCGATCCGTTCGGCCCCTTGAGCTGCTCGCGAATGATGAGTGCCTCGAGGCCGCCGATCAGGAAGAAGGCGAGGGCGGTGTACAGGTACAGCTGTCCGACCTTCTTATGATCGACAGTCGCGAGCCAGCTCCAGAGCCCGCGCTCGTATCTGGTGTGCGGAACGGCGTATCGTGGCGGTGCCGCGACGGTCGTTGCCATGCAAAATCTCCGATTACTTCAGTGACAGGAGGTAGGCCGCGAGATCCGCGAGCTGCTGGTCATCGTAGCCGGCGGGAACGGCGGCGCTCTTGCCGAACGCGGGCATCTTGCTGCCGGGCTTCATCGCTGGGGAGTTCTTGATCCAGAGCGCGAGATGCCTGGCGTCGTTCGGGAACAGCCCGGCACCGAGCGACGTGCGCGAGCCAATGTGAGTGAGGTTCGGCCCCACGATGCCTGCCGACACGCCCTGTATGACGTGACAGGCGATGCAGGGCGCCGTGCGATAGATCTGCGCGCCACGCGCCGCATCCCCGACGACGTTGCCGATGGTCAGCGCTTCCGGTACCGGATTGTACGACGCCGCGTAGAGCGGCAAGCGGTCGGCCGCATAGGTCGGGAGCTGACCGCTCGTTTGAGCCGGCGGTGTCTGCGCCGTGGGCGGCGCCGCCGCGGTGTCAGCCTGCGCACCCGTCGCCGCTGGTGCGGACGAGGCCATCGCCGGGCCGCTTTTCTGATGGTTCACCCACGCCTCGAACTGCTCCGCGGTCACGACGAACGTCTTGAAGCGCATGTTCGCGTGCGACGTTCCGCAGTACTCCACACACACACCGTTCCAGACCGCGGTCGATTCCGGCGTGAACCAAATGTGGTTCGTGCGATTCGTGATCAGGTCACGCTTGCCGCCGAGCTGGGGAACCCAGAACGAGTGCAGCACATCCTGCGTCTGCAGCGCGAAGTTCGCCGTGCGCCCAACCGGGAGATACAGCTCGTTCGCGGTCACGACGCCGTACTCCGGATACCGGAACTCCCACCACCACTGGTGGCCGATCACTTCTACGGTGAGGGCGTTCGCCGGCGCGGGCCGCTGCGTGTCGAAGATGGTCTTGACCGTCGGCACGGCGATGATCGCGAGGATCACGGCCGGCGCCAACGTCCACGCGATCTCGAGCGTGGTATTGCCGTGCACGTGCCGCGGCGCCGGCTGTCCCTCGCGGCGCCGGAAGCGGAGAATCACATAGATGAGGAACGTCTCGACGAGGACGAAGACGATCGTTCCCCAGAACAACAGGTTGTCCCAGAGCTGATCGATCGCGCGGCCGAACTCGGTCCTCGGCTCCAGCGTCGTGTTCGGAACGGTGGTGCTGCAGGCGGCGAGGCCTGCGAAGATCACGGCCGTCAGCGCGGCGATGGCCAGCCGGCGCGTGCGGTAGTGAGAGGTCATCCCGGGTCCTGTGAAGCGTTCGTATGCGGGCGCGGAGGTG
>DASRHU010000048.1:0-24119 GCA_035650335.1 Gemmatimonadaceae bacterium
GCGCCCCGGTTCACGACGTCGCAGCACGCCTGGCCAATCGCCGCCTGCGAATTGGCAGGCCGGAACTTCCACTTCAATGGCTGCCCTTCCTGCGAGAGATCGAACGCGTAGGCGACGTTGGGATACGGCGTCACGACGTACATCGTGCTATCGATCACGAGCGGCTGCCCCTCGTGCCCGCGCAGCGTGCCGGTCGAGAACGCCCATGACACCTTGAGATTGTGGGCGTTCTCCGCGGTGATCTCGTTCAGCTCGCTGTATCGTGAATTCGCGTAATCGCCGGCTGGCATCTCCCACTCACCGGCCGGGCCGCTGCGCGGCGCGGCGATGCGCGCGCCCCTGACGGTGACGGCAGGTCCGCCAACGCTATCGATCGCACCCTGCCGCCCGCCATCGCCACGACAGGCCAGTGCGGCGGCCAGCATAACGAGCGAGGCTGCCCCGCGGTGCGCGACTGTCATGGCGCCAGGTAGTCGTGCGCGGCGATGACCTGCCAACCGCCCTGTCGGCGAACCCACGTGTCGGTGTAGCGGTAGCGTCGGTTGAACGCCCCATTCGGCCCGCGACCCTTGACGATGAGCCATCCGGTGATGACGGCCGTGTTGCCGTACACGTAGGCCGTCATGTCCTCGTTGCTGGCGGACTCGACCGTGTCCGCGCCGCGAGTGAGCGCGTCGATGAGTTGTGCTCTCGTCATCACCTGGTCGTTCTCGGTGTAGACGAACCGCGGCGCCAGGAGCCGGTCGAATGCCGCGGCGTCGCGCCTGACGAGTGCCTGCGTCCACCCATCCTCCAAACTGAAGAGGGTGCGCTCGATCTCGGCCGCTGAGGGCGCGCCGGCGGCCTGTGCGCCCGCCACGGTCGTCGCAGGGAACGCGAGGAGCACCGCACTCCACAGCATGTGGGCTCGCATCATGGTGTCGTGCTCGCCATCGGTGGCGTCGCGGGCGCGACTGTGGACGCGCCGAGGGCGGTCGCCGCCTTCTTCACGTGCTTCTGGTCTACCCAGAGGATCGCACCGAAGCGCCCTCCACCCGCCGCGATTCCCTGCACCGCGGTTACGCCGATCTTCGCGGCGGCGAGCTTCGCCAGAACCTCCTGCAAGGCTCCGACCCGATCATCGCCCTGAATGAGAAACGCCTTCTTTGGCCGGCTGAGCTTGACCTTCGCGGCCTTCGCCGTCGCCAGGAACGACGCGGCGTCCGACGGAACGAAATCCACCTGCGTCTTGCGCTTGCTCGGGAACGCCGAGAGCGCGAGCAGATTGGTGCGTGCCTCGCGAAAGGTGTCGAGGAGACCAGCTCCTTCGCCCGGCTTGTCAGGGGTTGTCGTGTAGTAGTAGTCGACGACGCGGATGGTTTCCGGCATAACGCCTCCCGTGCTTCGGATTCGATCCCAGTTACCTGTTGGCCAACACCTGCTCTATCGCGCGAAGCTCGTCAGGCGAAAGCGCGAGATGGTCGAGCGCCGCCACGCCATCCTCGACCTGTGCGACACGACTCGCTCCGATCAGCGCCGACGTGACGACCTCATGTCGCAGCACCCACGCGATCGCGAGCTGTGCCAGACTCTGACCCCGCGCACGCGCGATCTCGTTGAGCCGCATGACCTGCGCGCGCCGCTCGTCGGTGATCGCATCGGGTTTGAGATAACCGTGCGGCTTGCTGGCGCGCGAGCCGTCCGGAATCCCTTTCAGGTACTTGTCGGTAAGCAACCCTTGCTCGAGCGGGGAAAACACGATGCACCCGAGCCCCTCCTTCTCGAGCACGTCGAGCAGTCCATCCTCGACACGGCGGTCGAACATGCTGTACCGCGGCTGGTGGATGATGAAAGGCGTCCGCAGCTCGCGAAGGATTTTCAGCGCGGCGCGAGTCTCCTTCGGATCGTACGCCGATATACCAGCATAGAGCGCCTTCCCCTGCCGAACACTCTGGTCGAGCGCGAGCATGCTCTCTTCGAGCGGCGTCTCCGGATCCGGACGATGATGGTAGAAGATGTCCACGTACTCGAGCTGCATGCGCCGCAGACTCTGATCGAGGCTCGCGAGCAGATACTTGCGTGATCCCCAATCGCCGTACGGCCCCGGCCACATCTCCCACCCCGCTTTCGTCGAGATGATCATCTCGTCGCGATAGCTCGCGAGGTCCTTTCGCAGCACGCGTCCGAACGTCTCCTCGGCTGTGCCAGGCTCCGGCCCGTAGTTGTTGGCGAGATCGAAATGTGTGATGCCGAGATCGAACGCACGGAGGATCATCGCGCGCGCTTCGTCGAACGGATCGACGCTCCCGAAGTTGTGCCACAGCCCAAGCGAGACTGCCGGCAGCATCACACCGCTGCGGCCGCAGCGGCGGTAGGTCATTCGGTCGTAGCGCGAGGTCGCGGCGGTCATTGCCTGATGTCCACGGGTTTGGCGCCCTAACGATTCCCTACCGCGGGCGACCGGCACTGCCGGTCACGCTGCGACAAGTGCGCGAACCGGATCACGATTCGGCCGTCGCACTGCACGCACATTCATGCTCCTCGGAGGAGGTGCTCGCCAGGAGGAGGAAGCTATGTCGCACGGAAAGGCCACGTTAGCGGGGAGCGGTCATCACCGACCTGCCGCCGGCGGCTGCGGCTCGGGTGGCGTCGGCATCCTCCCTTACAGTCTGGGAGCCCTCTGGGCGGGGTGGGCCGGCGACGCGACGCTGAGCGCCCAGGGTATGGTCTTGCGATCAACCGATTGATCTGAAAGCAGTTGATAGGCGACTGACGCCCAGGGGCCGTTGCCGGGAATTCGCGCGACGGCCCTTCGATCATCCGAGGCGCGCGCGCAACGGCGGTTCCCTTACGCGTTCGTGCGTGATTCACATCACAAACGCGGGAAACACCCGATACCCCGTGAATTAGGCGCCTCCAATTTGAGGGCGCGTGCAATCGCCCTTCAATCCGGTTCCGTGCGGCGGGATGCGTGAGGGTGGATGCGAACAGGCGTGGCGGCCGATCGCGCGCGGCAACACCGAGTCCCCGCAGCAACCGTTACCCCGTGGCAGACGATCTCTGCCAGCACACGCCGGAGAAACTTCATGAGTACCACTCGGCGGGAGTTCATCAGTCTAGCCGCAACTGCAGGTGTCGGGGCGATGCTGCCCTGGCAGGCACGTAGCGCCGCCGCACAACCCGCAGCAGGGATGGCGCCGGTGGTGGCGTCGCCACCGCTGACGAAGTTCGTGACCACGCTTCCGAAGCCCGGAGTTGTCGCACCCACCACGATCGCCAACGGAGTCGCGCAGTACACGATCCCGATCGGCCCGGTCGCCCACGTGGCTCACCCACTCCTGGGAGTCACACCAGCCTGGGGTTACGGCGGGAGCTATCCCGGCCCGACCATCGAGGCGCGCCTCGATGAGCCGATCGCCGTCAAATGGCAGAACAACCTGCCCGGCGCCCATCTGCTTCAGAGCGCGATCGACCCGATGGTCCACGGTGCGGATCCGGCCATCTATCCCCCCGTGCGAATCGTGACCCACCTGCACGGTGGTCACGTGCCGGCGGGTGTGGATGGTGGGCCTGATGCCTGGTACGTGAATCCAGCGACAGTTCCAGCGCAGTACCCGGCGTCCCAGTACACCGGCCCGAACTTCACCGGTGATACCTACTTCTACCCGAACCACCAGCATCGCGCCACGACACTCTGGTACCACGACCATGCGCTCGGTTCCACACGACTCAACGTGTATGCCGGACTGGCCGGGTTCTACCTCCTGCGTAGCGCCGAGGAAGACGCGCTGAATCTGCCGTCGGGACCGTACGAGATCCCGATCGCCATCCAGGATCGGATCTTCAACGCCAACGGAACGCTGTACTATCCGCCGCCGCCGCATGTCCCCGAATTCTTCGGCGACGTGATGGTGGTGAACGGGCAGGTGTGGCCGCGCCTCGTCGTCGAGAATCGGAAGTATCGCTTCCGTCTTCTCAACGGCTGCGATGCGCGCTTCCTGCGCATGCGGCTCATCGAGTCCGACCTGAACGGGATCATCCCGAACAGCGTCGCGAACCAGGTTCCCGGGCCGGCCTTCGAGCAGATCGGCAGCGATGGTGGTCTGTTCAATCAGGCGGCCGTCATGCCAATCCTGACGATGGGTCCGGGCGAGCGCTGCGATGTGATCATCGACTTCAGCAAGGCGCTCGGAAAGACGGCGAACATCAAGCCGCAGAAGCGGGCGTACTTCCTCCTCTACAACGACGCGCAGACGCCGTTCTCGAACACGAAGAGCACGATGGGAGCGATCCCGGACGTCATGCTGTTCGAGGTGAAGCCGGCCGTTGCTGCCGATACCAGCAGCAAGCTGCCGGTTGATCTGAATCGGGTCGTGCGGTTGAACGAAGCCGCGGCGACGACGACGCGCAACGTGACGCTCGAGGAGCAGGTGGACATGAACGGCCAGTTGATCGCGCTGCTCAACGGCGTGCACTACAACGTCGCCGTGACCGAGACGCCGCGCCTTGGCGACACCGAGGTGTGGAACATCATCAACACGACGCCGGACACGCACCCGATGCACCTGCACCAGACGATGTTCCAGGTGCTCGACCGGAGGCCGTTCGACGTGCGGCGGTACATGAACGACTACGCCGCGCTGAACCTCGGACCGGCCGATCCGCGTCCGGATCCGACGAACTACTACACCGGCGTCGTGATTCCGCCGGACGCGAACGAGCTGGGATGGAAGGACACGGTGCGCGCGAACCCCGGCGAGGTCACCCGGATCATCATGAAGTGGGAGACCTACACCGGTGAGTACGTGTGGCACTGCCACATTCTCGAGCACGAAGACCACGAGATGATGCGGCCGCTGCAAGTAATGCCGGCGATCGTGTGACCGTGGTGAAGCGGTGAAGTGGCTGGACGGGGGGCCGCACCGGCGGCCCCCCGAGTGACACAGGAAACCGGAGGCGGCGCAATGCGCATCGCAGGATGTGGCTGGACTCGCGGTCGGAGGCACACCCGACAGCGCTCCGCCTTCACGCTGATCGAGCTCCTGGTCGTCATCGTCGTGCTCGGCACGCTCGCGACGCTCGTGACGCCGAACATCTTTCGCCACGTCGGAACGGCGAAGGAGACGACGGCCCGCACACAGATCGAGATGCTCGGCGCCGCGCTCGATGCCTATCGACTCGACACGGGACGTTATCCCACGACGCAGCAAGGACTCGACGCGCTGTGGACGGAGCCGGGCACCGACCCGCGTCCGTTCAACTGGCGCGGACCGTACGTTCGCAAGGCAGTGCCCCCCGATCCGTGGGGCCGTCCGTATCTGTACCGGAGTCCGGGCGTCTCCACGCGCGCGGGCTTCGAGCTTCTCTCGTACGGCGCCGATGGCAAGGAAGGCGGCACCGGCGAGGACGCTGACATCGCGAGCTGGAAATAGCGAATGCCTCGCGCGACGCGAGCGAATGAGCGGCGCGGCCGTGCGGCCCACACGCTGACCGAAATGCTGGTCGCGCTGGCCATCCTCGGCGTGTCGGCCGGCGCGGTGGTGCCTGCGCTCGTGTCGGCACGTGGCGAAGACGGCGTGACGCGAGCCTCGCGTGCGCTCGCCGAGCTCCTGCATCACTCTCGCGCGCGCGCGGCGGACCTCGGTGTCGTGGTCACTCTCGTCGTCGATCCCGCGAGCGGCCGGGGGTGGATCGCCGAGGGCAGCGACGCGCCTCTCGTCGAAGACTCGACGGCGGCATCGCTCATCGCGGTGCTTGCCGATGCGCGTACCGCCGGCGACGTCGTCACCATCGCGGCGGATCGTGCGCGACCGCGGTGGACGTTCACGCCATCCGGGCTCGCCTTCGGTGGCCCGGTAATCGTTCACGACGCGACGCACTCCGTGATCGTCGGCGTGGACCGCTGGACGGGAGAGGTCCATGCGCAGCCACGTTAGGCGCGGCTTCACGCTCCTCGAGGCGGCGGCGGCGCTGGTCGTCATCGGGATCTCATCCGCCGCCGCCCTTGGGGGCGCCGCGGCCGAGATGCGCGCCGCCGACCGCACCCGTCGCGCCCTCACGGCGCAAACGCTCGCCGACCAACGCATGGCGACGCTGCGCCTTCTCTCGCGCGAGGAGCTGCTGCGGCTCCCCGACTCGCTCACCAAGGGCACATTCGACGCGCCACTCGATGAATATCACTGGCGCGCCGCCACGGCGCCCGCACGCGAAGGGCGCGACCTGTTCGACATCAGGGTGATGATCAGCTGGGACGGTGGCGCGCACATCATCGCGACGCGCTCCTACAGCCCGCCCGAGCACCTGCGAGGACGATGACCATGCGACGCACCGGCATGACGGTCATCGAGCTGATCGTGGGCCTAACGGTCACTGGCCTCGCCGTCGGCGCCGGGTATTCCGCCCTGTCCGCGCTCACGGATCATCGCGGGCGCGCTCGCGAAGCCATCGCCGCGACGGCGCGAGTAGCGACGCTCCGCCGGACGCTGGTGACCTGGTTCGAGGGCGCCTATGTCGTCAGCGACGAGCAGTCTCCACCATTTCAACTCGTGGATCACGTCAGCCGTGGTCGCGCGGATGACGAGGTCATCTTTCTGACGAGTGCGCTGACACCGTTGGGCGCCGGCGACGTCGTCGTGCGGCTGTTCATCGACCGCGACGAGCGCACACCCGAACGTGGGCTCACCGCCGAATTCGTCGAGCGCTACGGCGCCGAAACGGCACGCGTCGAGCTCGACTCCTCGGTCGTGTCGCTCGACATCCGCTGCTTCTCGGCGATCCTGGGCAAGCGCGAGTGGATGCGCACCTGGCTCTCTTCGGCAGCGATTCCGCAGGGCCTCGAGCTTCGATTCGCGGCCAGCGCGTCGGATCGCCTCGCGCCACTTCTGCGTATTCCGGTGACCGTGGCGATGGTGGGGGGACAATGATCGCGGCGCGCTCCCGTCGTCCCCGCCGTGGCTTCGCGCTGCTTGCGGCGCTCGCGCTCCTGACCTTGACGTCTCTGCTCGCGCTGGAGACGAGCGTCGCCGCGCGCGCGACGCGGCGTTCCGCGGCGAACGCGGTGGAGCAGGGTGCGGGTCGGGCCGTCGCGATTGGCGGTCTGGAAGACGCGCGCACGCGGCTGCTTCGCGCACTCATTGCGGCAGGACAGGCTGGCCAGCTGGCCGGGGATCCGTGGGCGCCCATGACCGCGTTAGGCGTCGAGCCCGTTCGTCTCGGTGAGCTGCGCTACGACGTCGTCATGCGCGACCTGGGCGAATCGCTGAACCTCAACCTGGCAACCGAGGAGCAGCTTCGCCGCTTCCTGGTGGCGCTGCGTGTGGACGGCGGACGCGCCGACCGCGTGGCCCAGGCAATCCTCGACTGGCGCGATGGCGACGACCTGCACCGGTCTCGAGGCGCCGAGCGTGCCGACTATCTTCGCGCCGGCAGCCCCGTACTTCCTGCAAATGCGCCGTTCCCCGATGTGGCCACGGTGCGCCACGTCGCGGGCGTTGGCGACGCGCTGTATGTCGTGATGCGGCCGTACCTCACCGTCGTTGGAACTGGGCGGGTGAACCTCAACCGTGCCGCACCACCCGTGTTGATCACGCTCCCGGGCATGACCAGCGAGAGCGTCGCGCTGCTCATGCGCCATCGCCGTCGCGGCGGCCTTCGCAACCTGAACAGCTTCGCGCAGGAGCTGTCGTTCGGCGCGAGGCGGCGGCTGCTCGAGGCGTTGCCAGCCCTCGTCGACGCCTCGGTACTGGACACCCAGGAGCTACATGTGACGAGCATCGCCTCGACGCTCGACGGCGTCGAGCGCGCGCGTGGCGAAGCGCTGATGGTGAAAGACAACGGCGTTCGCGTCGCCTGGCGAAGGATATCGCCATGAAGACGCGCACACACATGCACTCGATCACGATCAGGGCCGCGGTTGCGCCTGACCGAGTCATCGTCGTTCAGCCGGGCGGAAACGGCAGAGTGCATCATCAGGAATACCAGGTAACGGCGGCCGATGGCGGCGAGACCTTCGCGGGTCTCGCCGAAGCGCTGACGAAAGCGCTGCGCGAGATGCGGACCGTATATGGCAACGCGCGCGCCTCGGTCGCCGTCGCTCTTCTTCCGCCGCTCGTGCACTGCCGGCTGATCGACATGCCCGGGTTGAGCAACGATGAGATCCAGCGGGTCGTGAGCCGCGACGTCACCAGCTACTTCCCCGTCGGCGCGAACGCACATGTCGTTGGTGTGTGCACAGTGCGCGGGGCGCGACCCGGCAGCGCGTCGGTACTCGCCGCGGCCGCGCCAGCCGCGCTCATCGATGCCATTCACGACGCCGCGCTGACGGCCGGATGCGTGGTGGCGACAGTCGTCCCGTCGGCGACGGCATGGGCGATGGCAGCGCAGCAACTCGAGGGTGAGGGGTCGGTCGACGGCCGCACGCTCGTGGCGATCCTCGACGGGCACGTGGAGGTGCTCACCGTCGAGCACGGTCAACTCACCGGGCTGCGCCGCATCCGCAGCGACGGGCCTGAGCAGCGGCCACTCATCGACACGCTCGCCGAACGCAAGGACATCGTGCTGCTCGGCGCGCCCCGCCTGGCTGAGCCCATCGCGAGGTCGCTCGCGGCCGCGGGGCTCCGCCTGACGATGCCCGGCACTCCCGAATCGCCGGCGTCCCCGGAGCTTCTCGCCGCTCAGTTCGCGCAGGACACGCAGGGCCCGTTGCTCATGCCCGAGCCGTTGCGGGTGGAGCGTCGCCGGCAGCGCACGCGACGGTCGGTTCAAGTGCTTGCCGCCAGTGCCGTTCTCCTCGTGGCAGCCGGCGCGTTGGAGCTCTGGGGCGTGCGGCGTGAGCTCGCCGCGGTCTCCGCGCAGCGCCTCGAGCTCCGTGGGCGTCTGGCTGGGGTGCTGGCCACCCGCGACACGGTGACCCTCCTTGCCGAGCGGATCGCGGCGCTGCGATCGGCGGAGATGAGTGCGCCCCGCTGGTCCGATGCGCTCGCGCTGGTTGCCGAGTACCTGCCGCGTGATGCGCACCTGCTCTCGCTCCGCGCCGAGGGCGACAGCCTGGTTCTCGAAGGTGTCGCGCGACGGGCGGCACCGGTCTTCGAGGCGATGGCCCGGGCGCCGGCGGCGCTTGCCGTTCGTGCACAGGGATCGATTCGGCGGGAGATTCGTGACGAGAT
This sequence comes from Gemmatimonadaceae bacterium, assembly GCA_035650335.1. Classification (GTDB taxonomy): domain Bacteria; phylum Gemmatimonadota; class Gemmatimonadetes; order Gemmatimonadales; family Gemmatimonadaceae; genus JAICNG01. Next base: position 9,144 of record DASRHU010000048.1, read on the forward strand.
CGGCCAGGTGGAGCGTTTCACGCTCTCGGTTCGCCTAACGGGAGGCACCCCATGACATGGCCGACGCTCGGACCCCGTGACCGGCGCGCCCTCCGTCTTGGGGCGTGGGTCATGCTTCCGGCGCTGTTCCTGTTGCTGGTGGCCCGCCCGTACCAGCGCGCCCTCAGCGCGGCCGGCGAGGAGCTCGACCGTCAACGCTCACTCCTGACGCGAGAGCTTGGCGCCCTGCGCGATGCTCCGCGAGACGCTCAGCTGGTGCGACACGGCCGTGACGCCCTCGCCGAGGAGCGCTTCCGTCTCTTCGAGGCCGCGGACGCCGTGGCCGCCTCCGCGCAGCTCGGAAGCTACGTCGCGGCGCGTGCCGCCGAGAGCGGTGTCGATGTCGATGAAAGCGAGACTATCACCGTCGGCGACAGCGCCGCGGTCACGGCGGTGGACATCGCGGCCACCGGGAGCGTGGTCGAGATCGTCGAGTTCCTTCGCGCGCTCGAGAACGGCCCCAAGCTGGCGCGGGCCGAGCGCATCGTGATCGCGCCGGCACCGGGCGCCGGCCAGAACAATGGAACGGTGACACTGAGAATGACCGTCACCGGGCTATCGCAGCGGGCGTCGGACGACACGTCCACCGATCCGCGGGCGGCCCCGCCGCCGGGGAGCCGCTGATGACACTCAGGGCAATGGCTCGTCCGTTCTCGATGCCGACGGGTTTGTCACTCGCCGCTCTGGTGGCGTTTTCCTCGGCGACACTCATCGTCGCCATCGCCACCTGGCGAGCCGTTAGGCTCGATCCGTTGCCGACGGCCGACGGTTCTACGACAGCGGTGCGAGCGGAGACGATCGAGTCGATGGCGATCGTTCGTTCGCCTCGCGAGGATGCGCGTCCGATCGACAACGACCCGTTCAGCGCCGACCGGCAGTTGCCGGCTGCCCGCGCTCGGGCGGTCGAGTCCTACGCGTCGGCGGGCGCGATCGCCGTGCCCCCTGAAGCGGTCCGCCTGCTGGGTACGGTCATCCGTCCAGGTGGCAAGAGCTTCGTCGTCTATCAGCTCCCGAGCGAAGTGCCGAAAACGCTTCGACTCGGCGAAAGCGTGGGAGGCATGACGCTCGCCGATGTCGCGCCCGGTCGAGCGACGTTCCGCACTCAACGGGGCGCGCGCGTCGAACTCTCTCTCGCCAAGGCGGGAAGTTGACATGAACCGACCACTCCCGCTGCGCCCGATGGTGCTACTCGCGGCGCTTCTCATCGGATCGCAGGCCGCGGCGCAGCAACCGCCGGCGCGCATGACGCCGCAGGGCGTGGTCGTGGACTTCGAGGACGCCGACATTCGAACGGTCCTTACGGCGCTCGCCGAGGCCGCCGATCTCAATGTCGTGTTCGCCGATCTTCCGGCGCGGCGCATCACCCTCAGGCTGCGTCAGCCAGTGCCGGCGGACAGTGTGCGTGTGCTCCTGCGAACGATCGCCGAGGCGAACGGGATTCAGGTCGTCGATGAGGGCGGGCTGCTGCGATTCGCGACTCAACGCGCCGCCGAGCTTCCGCAGGCCGCGCAAGCCCTGTCGCAGGAGCCTCGGCTGTTCGTCTATCGTCTTCGCCACGCCAACGCGATGCGCCTGGCCTCCACGCTTCAGGGCATCTTCGGCGGCAGCCTTCCGGAGGCGGTCGGCCTCAATCGCGCCCCGCTCTCGCAGCGGCTTCGCGATCAGCGCATCCCGCCAACGTTTCTCGACACCATCGATCGTCGCCCGCGCGGCGAGCAGCCGGAGACGCCTGGACCAGCCGGCGTCGTGTCGCAGGTGCCGCAGGGCGAAGTGCAGATCATTCCCGACGAGACGACCAACTCACTTCTCGTCCGCGCGTCGCAGGCCGATTGGGATGTGATTCAGCAGGCGGTGGCCGCGCTCGACCTTCGGCCATCTCAGGTGATGATCGAGGTGCTGATCGCCGAGGTGCGGCGCACCAACGAGTACGAGGTGTCGGTGTCGGGCAAGGCAACGCGGTCGCGCGATCGCAACACGAGCGCCGAGCTTCGCGGCGTGACGACGGGCGACCTGCTCCTGCGGTGGATGAACGGCGGTCGCGTCGAGCTGTCTGCCGCGCTCTCGCTGCTCGCGACGCGCGGCGACGTGCGCATTCTGTCGCGGCCCGTTCTGCTCGCGCAGAACAATCAGGAAGCGCGCATCCTCATCGGCGCTCAGCGCCCGTTCGTTCAGGTCTTCCGCTCGCTGCCCACCGACGCGGGTGTGCGCGATCAGATCGTGCAATACCGCGACGTCGGAACGTCGCTGACGATTCTCCCGACCATCAACCCCGACGGCTACGTCAACCTGCAGCTCACGCAGGAAGTGAGCAGCGCCACGAACGAGACCCAGTTCGGCGCTCCGGTCATCAGCACTCGTGAGGCATCGACCAATCTCTTCGTTCGCGATGGCCAGACCACGGTGATCGGCGGGCTGATCGATCGACAGGGCGAGAAGACCCGCACCGGCATCCCTCTGCTCATCGACATTCCGGTCATCGGGGGCCTCTTCGGAACCACCCGCAACAGCACGACGGTGAGCGAGCTCTTCCTCTTTCTCACACCCCATGTGGTCCAGTCCGATGAAGACGTCGACCGGATGCGTGAGGGGGTGGAGAAACGGCTCGAGCTGCTCGACGAGGAGTTGCGCAAGGCACCGCCCATTCAAATGGCGCCAACCCAGGAGCCCGTTCCGGAGCCTCAGCGATGACACTCGACACAATAGGCGCGCGCACCTCGGCGGTGGACCTCCTCGACGCACAGCTTCAGGGAGTCGAGCGCCTCGCGCCGCAGTTCACCGCGGCCTATCTCGAGCGCAACTGCGTACTGCCGGTGCGTGTGGGTGAAGGGCGCTTGCTGGTCGCCACGTGGCGCGAAGCCGTCGACGAGCAGGCACTCGACGATCTCCGCCTCGCCTTCTCCGCTGAGGTCGAGCTCCTTCGCCTGCCTGAAGCGGAAATCCGCAACGCCATCCGCCGCGCGTACGCGGAAGAGACGAGCGCGCAGGGGCTGATCGCCAGGATCGCGGAACATCCTGACGACGTTCTCGAGCGCGACATCCCGCTCGACGACCTCGTGAGCCTCGCCAACGAGGCGCCCGTCGTTCGTCTCGTGAATCTGCTGCTGCTCGAGGCGCTCGAGGCTCGTGCGTCGGACGTCCACATCGAGGGATATGCGCGCAGTCTTCGCGTGCGCTACCGCGTGGACGGCGTGCTGCGTGACGCGCCCTCTCCGCCCGCGCACTTGATGCCCGCGGTCATCAGTCGCCTGAAGATCATGGCCGAGCTCGACATTGCCGAGCGTCGCGTGCCGCAGGACGGACGCATCAGGCTCCGTTTGCAGGATCGCCAGGTCGATGTTCGCGTTTCGACGCTTCCGACGCTGCATGGCGAGAGCGTCGTGCTGCGGCTGCTCGACGCCGAGTCCGGACGCGCCGCGATCGGGCAGCTCGGCATGGGCGCGGACACGCTCGCCGCGTTCACGCAGGCCATCGTCAGGCCCCACGGAATCGTCCTGGCCACCGGGCCCACCGGCTCGGGCAAGACTACGACGCTGTACGCGGCGGTGGACCACATCCGTACCGGGCGCGAGAAGATTCTCACCGTCGAGGACCCGGTGGAGTACGAGCTCGTCGGTGTGCCACAAGTGCCGGTCAACGAGAAAGTGGGCGTCACCTTCGCCACCGCCTTGCGCGCGCTGCTGCGCCAGGATCCCGACATACTCCTCGTCGGTGAGATTCGCGACGCCGAGACCGCCGAGATCGCGACGCAGGCCGCCCTCACGGGACACCTCGTGCTGTCGACGCTGCACACGAACGACGCGCCGAGTGCGCTCACACGGCTCCTCGATCTCGGTGTAGCACCGTATCTCGTCGCCAGCACGGTCGAGGCGGTGCTCGCGCAACGCCTGGTTCGGACGATTTGCACCGCGTGCAAGACCGAGGTCGCCGTGGAATGGCCTGACGCTGGCGACGCCGCACCACGCACCGCGTGGCGAGGCACCGGATGCGACGAATGCTCGGGGACGGGATATCGTGGTCGCACGGGCCTCTACGAGCTGCTTCAGCTCGATGACGACATCCGGTCGGAGGTGATGCGTCGGCGCGGATCCAGTGACCTCCGGCGCCTGGCGGTCGAGCACGGCATGCGCACGCTGTACGAAGACGGGCTGCGGCAGGTGCGTGCCGGCGTGACCACGCTCGAGGAAGTCCTGCGGGTGACGCGCGCATGACCGCGGCCACGGCGACGACCTTTGCCTATCGAGCGGTTGACGCCACCGGCCGGCGCGAGCGCGGGACCGTCGAGGCCGAGAGCGCGAGCGCCCTGACGCGCACGCTCGAGGCGCGCGGCCTGATCGTTCTCGATGTCGGACCGGAGACCAGGTCCGCGAGCCCGAAATCGATCGAGTGGCGGCACGGTGGAAAGCGTGGCGACGTTCTCGAGCTCACGCGCGCGATGGCCGCGTTGCTCGCGGCTGGAGTTCCGCTCGCGCGTGCGCTGAGCACCCTCACCGCGATTACTCACGGCGTCACGACGGAAGCCGTCGAGGACATCCACGGGCGAATCGCGAGAGGCGAATCCCTGACGACGGCGATCGCCAGCCACCCTCGCCTCTTTCCAACGCTCTACGTCGGTGTGGTGCGGGCCGGCGAGCGCAGCGGTAACCTGGCAGGCTCGTTCGCGGCGTTGGCGGCGCAGCTCGAGCGAGAAGACCGTCTGCGTGCGCGACTTTTGTCCGCATCGATCTATCCAATGCTGCTCGCGGTCGCGAGCCTCGCCGCCGTGGCGGTGCTCGTGCTCTTCGTGCTGCCCAGCTTCGCCGAGCTCCTCGAGAGCACGCGCGCGACGATTCCGCGAACGACCGCGACGCTGCTCGCCATCGCCGATGCGGTTCGTGGGAGCTGGCCCGCGATCGTGGCGGTGATCGCGATCGCCATCACCGGCGTGAGCATGGGAATGCGCACCAGCGCCGGCCGGCGCGCCGAGGCCAAGCTGACGTTGCGTCTTCCGATCGCCGGCACGTTCAGACGCTACACGCTCGCCGCGAGATTCTCGCGCGTACTCGGCGTTCTGCTCGCCGGTGGGGCGCCGCTGCTCACCGCGCTCGACGACGCGCTTCAATCGCTTGCCGATCCGCTCGCTCGTGAAGACGTCGCTCGCATCCGCGCCCGCGTTCGCGATGGCGTCGCGCTGAATGCCGCGATCGCCGGGGGAACGCTGTTCCCCCCGCTGCTTTCGCGACTGGTGGCGGTGGGTGAAGAGGCGAGCCGGCTCGAGGAGTTCCTCACTCGCGCGGCCGAGATCTGCGAGGACAAGGCGGAGCGCCTCCTCCAGCGTCTCGTCGCGCTCGCCGAGCCGGCGATGATCATCCTGCTCGGCGGGTTGGTGGCGTTCGTGGCGCTGTCGCTCCTCCAGGCGATCTACGGAGTGGACGCCGCGGCGTTCCGCTGAGGGAGATCAGGCGAGCGAGAACGGCGGATACTCGTCGCGCAGGAGGAGCAGATACGCCTCGACGCGAGTGCTCCACCGGAAGACGCGGACACCGAAGTCGTACAGCGCCACCGGATACCGGCCGGTGAAGAGAATCCCGAACCACGCGATGATGCTCGTGAATCCCCAGGCCAGTCCGAGCGCCCACACCGCAATGAGCTGTGGAATGACGAGAATGAGCCGGAAGGCAACGGTCAGCCGGTTCCGTTCGCCGCTCGGCATCGCGAGCTGGAGCTCCGCTGGATACGGACCCTCGCCGAACGGCGGGTATTCATCGCGAAGCATCGTCGTGTAGGCGACGGCCCGCACCCGCCACCGCATGTAGAAGGCGGCCAGGTTCCACAGCCCAGTCGGGTATCGGCCGGTGAAGAGGATCGCGAACCACGCCATGAAGGCGACGACCGCGGCCACCGCACCGAGAACGCCGCCCGCGCTCACTTCGTAGTGCTGCTGCCCGTTGTCGTGAGTCCACGCCCAGTACAGGGCACCGCCAACCGGGCCGCCCACCAGAATGAGGTGGGGAATCGCGAGGAAGATGCGAAACGCGGTCGTCAGGCGGTTGCGGTCGGTGAGAGCCGGCTCGACGCGGACATCAACGGGGTACGCCGCGGAATGCTCGAAACGGGCGGCCATCGTGCTCATACGCCCTCGATTGGAGTGATGACGAAATCTCCGCCGATACAGGCCCGCGGTCAGTCCGCGATGCCAGGACCGCCGCGTGAGGCATTCCCTCACGCGGCGGTCGCGAGACGCCGGACGTGTTTCGAGTGGCGCGTTACTTCAGCGTCGCCGAGGTAAGCGTGAAGTCCGCGGACACGGTTTGACCGGACCCCACCTGCACCACGTGCGGCCGAGCCGGTGTCGTTGCGAAGTTGAGCGTGTCGGGCGCGGTGAAGTCGAGCGAGTACGAGCCTGGAATGAGGAAGCGGAAGACAGCGTCGTAGACGCCATCGCTGTTCGCATCGGTCAACGCACGCTCTTCCTTGCTCCCGCCCGAGTTGGTGAGCACCGCCTTGAAGGCGCCGAGCGTCAGCTGCTGTCCACCGACGCTGGGGAGCGTCACGCTCTGTCCCGGCCGCAGCGTTGCCGTGAACGTTCCGGTCGCGACGAAATCCGTCGCGTGCACGACCGGGTGCATCACCCACTGTCCGGATGCGCCGGCGACGTGACCGAAGCTCTGCGCCACGTCGAAATCGACGAGCAGGATGCGCTGGTCACCCGCGATGCGAATCTCGCCACCGGGGAGGTTGACCTTGAGTCCCGACTGCTCGAAGCTCGGCATCTGCAGGTGGCCGTCGGTTTCGACGCTCGCCGGGAGCCCTGCGTAGTTCGGCGAGGAGGCGTAGACGCTGGTCGTGCCGTCGGTGTTCTCGACCTCGATGTACGCGCCGGTGATCACGAACCGAAGCTGCGAGTACGTGCCGGCCGGGACGATCGCTTCATCGACGAGCAGCGCCGTCGTATCGGCGAGCCTCAGCAGATCGACCGTGACAGGGTCGTCCCGAAGGACGACACGCTCGGAGCCCTGCAGATAGATCTCCGAGATGGTGACGACCGCCGCGTGAACGTCGCCCGGGGCATCGGTCAACAGGATCGAGATTTTGCCAGGCCCGACGCCGGTCGAATCGGAGCAGGCGCTCAGCGCGCCGATCGCGAGTGGTAGCAGGAGAGAACGAAGAGTTCGCATAGCCGTAGAAATGCTGAAGGTTCGTTGCGACAGTCGTGTTTTGACGGCGGCTACTCTTGCACTCTCCGGGCCGCAAGACTGTGAGTTATCTCACACTCGCCTCAGGAGCGATAACAAAGCTTCTGGCAGTTGCCGTTGATCCGTGTCATTTCGCCGTTCAGGTCATCGGTGGTAGGCTGTTGTCGTTGCCGCTGGATTTTCTGCGACCCGCTGCGCCTCCCCTCAGTGCGTATGCGCCGTCTCCGAGCGCGGACTGCACCAGCAGCGCCGCGATCAGGAACGCGACGTACTCCCAGCCTCCGTTCGTCGCCGTGAACGTCCAGCCGTTCTCCCAGTGCACCGTCAGGGCACCGACGGCGATGGGAATCAGGCCGAGTGCCGCCCAGCGCGTATGGACGCCGGCGGTGAGTGCGAGTCCACCAATCAGCTCGGCGACGAAGACGGGATAGGCTGTCCATCCGGGAAATCCGTGTTGAACGAAGAACGCCACCGTCCCGGAGAAGGTGTACACGAGCGGTTTGAGCAGCGCGTGGGCGATGAACACCAGGCCGAGCGCAACACGTAATCCGAGCGCGGCGTAGGGCGCGTATCGGAAATCGATCTGGGTGTTCGCCCGGGCGTGACCCTCGCTGTGGTGAAGTGGGAACGTAGCCATGAGTCTGACAATGCGTTGAGGGTGTGCATGCATTTCGGACGGCGAGCACCTTGCCGCCGCCACCGGGCAGTGTAAGAGTACAGGCACCGATAGTGTAGTACGTACTTTCTGGTAACTATCCATGGCCCGAGAGACGAGCTCCACCCCACGCCGCGCCCAGGTATGCACGCGAGCCAACCCCTGGGACGCCGGCTGCCCGTCGCGCCAGATCCTGAGTCTGGTCGCCGACAAGTGGGTACTCCTGCTGCTGCCGCTGCTGGAGAACGGCCCGAAGCGCAATGCCGAGCTGGCGCGCGGCGTGAGTGGGATTTCACAGAAGATGCTGACGCAAACGCTCCGTGCTCTCGAGGAGCACGGGCTGATCACGCGCCGCGATTACGGAGAGGTGCCGCCACGCGTCGAGTACTCGCTCACGCCGATCGGCCGGTCGCTGACGAAGACACTCGACGCGGTCGACGAGTGGGTGGTGAGCAACTTCGACCGGGTCACGGCGGCGCGACAGGGCTATCGCCGGCCGCCGCCGCCGAGTAGAGTCCGCGGTGCCTAACGTCTCCGAGGAGCCGGCTGGCGATTCGCGGGAGGGTTATCGAATCGCCAGCGTGTACGGCCCCGTCTCGGTGTAGTCGAAGCCAGCGATCAGAATCGCATAATCGACATTCGGCTCGAGACGCGCCGTGACGAGTGCGTTCTGGTTGGTTGCCGATCGGTCGTCGTTATCGCCAACGAACGCGATGTCCGCATCCGTCGCGGTGACGGAATTGACGCGCAGCACCGCGAGGTAGTTGTCGAAGTCGGAATTCGCGTCGAACGTCACATTCGCACCGCTCGCGACGCGGACGCGCCAGATCTCGAAGTACCCCTCCGCGGTCGGGTCGATGTCGCTGGCGTCGCAGTCAGTATCGGCGAGGGTGCCGGACTTGGTGTCGCCGACGACTGCCGTACCGCGCACGCAAAAGCCGGTCACAATGGTTGCCGGCCAGTCCGGGAACGTGACGGCCCCCGGGGCAGTCGGATCATCGTCATTGCAGGCGAGGCCGGCCGCGAGTGCTGCGAGCATCGCGACTCGCCTGAGTGTCGGTGCGGTGGACATGAGACCTCCAGCGGAAACGAGGATCGAGCACACCAACGTCGCATGAACCGCACCGCGCGGCGAACACGCGTTGGTCAGCGCCGGGCGGTGCCCGGCTCGAACTCCGCCGTGAACAGCACGAAGAGGTTCTGCCCTTCCTTCGCCTCTTCGTTCCGGAACACGAAGTAGACGTCGCGCACGCCCACGGTCGGTGCGAGCCCCGCGCGGAGCCGCGAGGGCGCCACCATCGCCGCCTGCGGCTGAATGACCTCCGTCTCACCAACCAGCGTCCCGGTGGCCGAGTCCAGGCGAACCTCCACCTTTCCTCCCGCGCTGTTGACGTTAGGCACGGGCGCCACGGCCGAGAAGGTGATCGCGGATACGCCGGTCAGATCGAGCTGCCTGAATCCGACGAACGCGCGCGATCGGGTGCCGATCGCGATCTCGACCGGCACCTCCGGCCCGCTGTATCGCTGAATGCCGTCCGACATCTCCCCGTGAGCGACGACCACCACCGGCGCGCGTAGCACCACCGCCTTGTCCGCCGTGGCGCTGCGCATCCCGTTTGCCCCCCGGTCGCTATACGCGGCCCGCAGGATGACGACGCCCCTCCCGGCGCTGTCCGGCCCAACGCGCGGCACGTACGCACCGCGCACGGGAAGCGATGGCGCCCGCGGCGAGGCGAGGCTGAGGATGTAGGCGACCATTGCCGACGCCTGCGCCTCGGTGAGCTGCGGATGCGCCGGCATCATCACCTGGCCCCACACACCCGATCCACCGGCGCGTATCTTCCTGCCGAGACGCTGTGCCGCGGTCGCATCGCCGCGATAGCGCCGCGCCACGGCGGTGTACGCGGGACCGACCGACGTCCTGTTGAATTGATGACAGGAGAGACAGGTGCCGGTCTCGATCAGCCTTCTTCCCATATCGGGCGCCGCCGCGGCGGCGGCCGGCGGCCGTCCGCGCTCACCGGGGATGAGACCTTCTTTCCGATACTCCGCTGTCACCGCGACACGGCTCGCGGGAATCCGTCCATTCCGAAGCGACCCATCCTCGCGGTCGGTCACGCTCACGGCGTAGCGAACGGGAACGCGGGGAAAGAAGAACGTCCGATTGCTCTCCACCAGCTCGATGTCGACGATCGGCGGCTCGTTGCCCGCCACGATCTGCACCTTCGCCGAATCGCGCGCGCCCAGTGAATCGGTGACGACGAGCGACGCGACGTAAACGCCCGGCCTCGCGAAGGTGAACGTCGGACTGGTTCCGGTGAGCGTGCTGACGCCCGCGCCATTCGCGCGCGTGATGGTCCACTGGTATTGCAGCGCGTCATCATCCGGATCCGCGGTGCCCTCGGCGGAGAGCGCTACGGTCAACGGTGTCGCACCGATGGGCTTGTCGACGCCAACCGCCACGATCGGCTTCCGGTTGCCGGCGGTGTATTCGATGCGAACGAGTCGGGCGTCATCATTGCCCTGGAACCACGCGGTGCCGTATTCCAGCATGTACAGGTCCCCGTTGGGCCCGAATTCCATGTCCATCGGGTTGCTGAACTTGTGGCTCGACATGAACCGCTCCATGGAGACGTAGTCCCCATCGTCATCCATCGTGACTGCGATGACCCATCCACGCATCCACTCGTAGATGAACAGCTTGCCATCGTAGTACGCCGGAAAGGCTCGCGCCGCGTTCGCGAAACCATCGCGGTGATACACCGGGCCGGCCATGGCCGTGCGCCCCCCGGTGGCGACGAGCGGAAACTCCGCGGACGGGCCATACGGATACCAAATGAACGCCTTCTGCGCCGGTGGCAGCTCGCGAAGGCCGGTGTTGTTAGGCGACGCGTTCATCGGGCGGACGGGATCGAACCTGGGGCCCGGCGTCTTGGTGGCGAAATCGAAGTCGAAGTAGGCCTTGTTGTCCGCCACGAAGTACGGCCACCCGAAGTTGCCGGCGCGACGCGCCTGGCCGATCTCGTCGTGACCGGCGGGCCCACGCTCCGCCGAGTCGGCGGCCGCGTCGGGACCGACTTCACCCCAGTAGAGGAATCCGGTCCGCTTGTCGATGGCGATTCGATATGGATTCCGGTGACCCATCGTGTAGATCTCCGGACGGGTCTGCGGGGTGCCCGGCGGGAAGAGGTTTCCCTCCGGGATCGTATAGGTGCCGTTAGGCTCGGGGTGGATGCGGATCACCTTGCCGCGAAGATCGTTCGTGTTCCCCGACGATTTCTGCGCGTCCCACGGAGAGCGTCCCGGTTGCTCATCGATCGGGGCGTAACCGGTGGCGAACGGGTTGGTGTTGTCCCCCGTGGACAGGTAGAGGTTGCCCCGCGCGTCGAACGCGATCGAGCCGCCGGTGTGGCAGCACTGCTCGCGCTGCACAGGCACCTCGAGCAGTACCACGCGCGACCGGAGATCGAGCGAATCGCCTTTCATCGTATACCGGGCGAGAACGTTCTTCGGCTCCGGCCCCACGGGGGAGTAATAAAGGTAGATCCACCCGTTGCTCGCGAAGCTCGGGTCGGCGGCGAGGCCGAGCAGCCCGTCCTCGCCCTGGTCGCCACTCGTGTACTGATTGCTCACCGGGATCGTCGCGATCTTCCGGTAACGCCCGGTCTTCGGCGTGTAGAGATTGACGGGTCCCCTTCGCTCGATGAACAGCACCCGCTCGTCAGGCAGCACCGCCAGCTCCACCGGCTCGTTCAGCTTCTCGGCGAGCACCACCTTCGCGAACCGATTCTCCTCCGGACGCACGCGCTCGTAGCTCAGCGGCTCCGTTCCGATCGCGTAGCGCAGTCCGCCGAGGAGGTGACGCAGGAAGAGCGGCTCGGCGAACGTTCCCTCCGTGTGCCCCATGTTCGTGTAGAAGGCGCGTCCACCGTCGTACGGGTGGTACCAGCTCATCGGGTGGCGAGCGCCGTTCGTCCCGCCCTCATAGGTCGTCTCGTCGATCACGACCAGTACGCGAATGTCGCGGTCGATCGACTTGAAGTTGTAGAACTCGTCCTCTCGCTCCCACCAGTCGGGAAACCCCTCGGTGGACGGATGGCTCTTGTCCACGATGCGAAACGTGCCTTTGCGGACGTTCGGGTTGTTGGGGTGGCTCTCGAAGTACGCGCCGGCGAGTCGCCCGTACCACGGCCACTCGTACTCGGTATCGGTCGCCGAGTGGACGCCGACCCACCCACCTCCCGCCTGGATGAAGCGCTCGAATGCATCCTGCTGTCGCGCGTCGAGGACGTCGCCCGTCGTGTTGAGGAAGACGACGGCGCGGAAGCGCTCGAGGTTGCGCTCGGTGAATGCGCCGGCGTCCTCGGTCGCTTCGACCGCGAAGCCATTCTCTCGCCCGAGCTTCTGCACCGCCGCAACGCCGGTTTCGATCGAGCTATGTCGGTAGCCGAGGGTCCTCGAGAAGACGAGGACGCGAGGCTCCGGTCGTTGCGCGGCGGCGATGTCCGCACCCGTGAATAGGAGCAGGAGGAGAACGAGGTGTCGAAGCATCGGGGTCGACTTGGTCATGGTTTCGGCTCCCCCTTGCGCAGATTCCTTGTATGCGCTGGACGCGCGCGCCGTCAACTTGGCACGAATGCTCACCGACGGGTAGTCGGCTGCCGTGCCTTGGCTCGCGCGTCTTTCCGACCCACGCCGTACCGGCGATCGGCGACACGACCACGGTCGTGCGGCGCGTCCGCCGGTCTACGCAGCGCTTGTAGTCGCGGCGGCAGCGCCGCCACTCGTCAGGTTACCGCGATGGATGGAGTCGCACGAAGGCGAGCCCGTTGTTGGGGTTCATCGGAATCACCAGCTGGTTCGCACCCGCGTCGTAGCACATCGAAGCGGCGCTCGGAATGTTGCGCGCGATCAGCTCAGCCGGCCTGCCCGGCCGAATGCGGGACACGCCGCCATTGAAGACGCTGCTCACGTACTTCGTTCCATCGGGCATGATGACCAGACCATCGCTGCCCGGCTGCGCGGCGCTCTCGGTCTTCAGCAGCCTGCCAGCGGGAGAGAAGGTCAGGATGTCGGCGTTGCCGCTGTTGACGACGACGATGTTACCCTGCGGGTCGAGGGCGACGCCGTTAGGCAGCCGGAGCGGTGCACCCTGGACGAAGATCGACGCGGTCCCATCCGGTGTGATCTTCCAGACCTGCCAGGTCGCGGGATCGGGATTGTCACCACGATCCCCCGTCTGGGTCGCGTAGATCGTGCCGTCGTCCGCCACCTCGATGTCGTTGAGCCAGGCCGAACGCTCGACGCGGATCTCGCCGGCCGGCGCGCCGGTCCGCATGTCGAACCGCCGGATGACGGCAACGCTCGGGTCCGTCGGGGTCGTGTCGCCGTCGCGGTCGGCGACGTAGAGCATCCCCTTCGCGATGTCGCTGCCGAACGGCTCGTTCAGCACCAGTGGCGGCGTCAGTCTCGCTCGATCGGCGGGACTCTGCACACCGATCCATCGCGCCGTGTGCACCGACCCGTCGTGATTGATGAACGAGATCCACGCGTTGTTCGCCTGCACGCGCTGCGGAACACCACGGTTCGGCACCACGATGACGCCGCGATCAGCGTCGTACGAGCAACTTTCCGCAGAGTAGATGGCGCCGAAGACCTTGACGTTCGGCGAGATCCCCTCGAAGGCACTGTCGGCCGCCGGCTCGACCGGCAAGCCAAGACGATTACCGACCGAGTATGGCCGTGTTTCCTGGGTTTGCTGTGTGAGCAGCGCGCCGGGGATAATGCCGACCATCAGGGCGGCGGTCGCGAGAAATGTGAGCGGCCTCATGATCTTCTCCGATGTCTACGTGTGCTCGGGCGTTTTCAGCGATCGATCATTCGCTGCGAGGTCTCGGAATAGCGAGCCCCCTGTACGGGAATTTCTGCGGCGGCCTCATGAATCTCACGGAGATCGTCCCGCGTGAGCTCGATCGTCGCCGCGCCGAGGTTTTCCTCCAGGCGGTGCAGCTTCGTCGTGCCGGGGATCGGGACGATCCACGGCTTCTGCGCCAGCACCCACGCCAGCGCCATCTGCGCGGGAGTGGCGCGCTTGCCCGCGGCGATCCTGCCCAGCAGATCCACCACGGCCTGGTTCGCTTTCCGGTTCTCCGGGGTGAAGCGCGGCACCGTTAGGCGAAAGTCGGAGCTGTCGAACGCCGTGCGCTCATCGATCTTCCCGGTCAGGAAACCTTTGCCGAGCGGGCTGAAGGGAACGAAGCCGATGCCGAGCTCCTCCAGTGTCGGCAGGATCTCCGCTTCAGGCTCCCGCCACCACACCGAGTATTCGCTCTGCAACGCCGTCACCGGCTGCACCGCGTGAGCGCGGCGGATCGTCCGCACGCCAGCCTCCGAAAGGCCGAAGTGCTTGACCTTTCCCTCGCGAATCAGGTCCTGCACCGTCCCCGCGACATCTTCGATCGGCACGTTCGGATCGACGCGGTGCTGGTAGTAGAGATCGATGGCCTCCACGCCGAGCCGCTGGAGGGAGCCCTCCGTCATGCGCCGGATGTACTCTGGCCGGCTACTGAGCCCGGCCTGCTTTCCGACGGCGTCGAACACGAAGCCGAACTTGGTGGCGATCACCACCTGCTCGCGAACTGGCGCGAGCGCCTCTCCCACGAGCTCCTCGTTCGTGAACGGGCCGTAGGCCTGCGCCGTATCGAAGAACGTGACGCCGCGCTCGACGGCCGCACGGATCAGCGCGATCATCTCCTTTCGATCGCCCGCCGGGCCGTAGGCGAAGCTCATCCCCATGCAGCCGAGGCCGATCGTGGAGACGGTGAGGCCCTGGGTGCCTAACGTGCGGGTCGGAAGCATATTCCCGGTTCCTGACGGTTCTTCGTAAACAGGATCGGCCGGCGACGAGCGGCTCTCGTTCATCGCGTGCATGAGCCTGGCACTGGTGGCGACCTTACACCAGAATCGTTGCCCATGGTGAAAGTACGCAAGTGAGGAATCGGTGAGGGTATTCGAGGTCGTCATCGCATTGCTGCTCGGCGGGGCCGCGCTCGCCGCCGTGGCGCGGCGCATCGGTGCGCCCTACCCGGCGCTCGTGGCGCTCGCGGGAGC
>DASRHU010000049.1:0-2808 GCA_035650335.1 Gemmatimonadaceae bacterium
GACGATCAGCTGCTCGGAGCTTCCCTCGCGATCGTGACGGGTCACCAACGCCCTGATGGTGGCGGGCGACGTGCTGTACATCCGCGCGCCGATCCAGAGCGCATCGTCGTCGTACGCGAAGCGGACCTCCGTTCGCTCCGTTGCCGGCGCTCCCTCGTTGGGATCGCGCTGGACGAGCCCGGTGGCCGCCGGCGCGGTCCGCCAGACGTCCTCCGTGAGACGCCCGTCGAGGCGGGGCGCGGTCCCTGAAAGGCGAACGGCCTCGATGCTCTGCGCGCCCGCCACGACTGGCGCAATGACTCCGGCCAGGGCGGCGAGTACGACCCGCCGCAACCAAACGCCGCGCCGGCCGTAGTGCTGAGCGGCATCCTCGGCACGCGAGGCGTTCATGAATGGTGCGCAGGTCGCACAGGTCATCACCACCGCCCTGATCGTCGTCGGTGTCACGATTTCCATGGTTGCCCTGGCGTGGGCGTCACGCCGCACCGACCGGCTGAAGCCTCAACGCCTCGACGCGCTCGAGGACCGGCTGGAGCGCGTCGAGCAGGCAATCGATGCGGTGGCCGTGGAAGTCGAGCGCATCGGCGAGGCCCACCGGTTCACGGCCAGGCTGCTCGCCGAGCGACTCGAATCACTCCCGGCCGGCACGAGGCGCGGCGGGGAGCCTAACGACCACGCGTGAGGTGGATCAGCTCCACGGCGGGGCGATCCCGTTGGAGCGCGCGTAGGCGATCAACTGGCCCAGATGCTCGTGCACGTGCGTCGTCGTCAGAATCCACGCCTGCTGCTTCGTCACGTTCATCCCGAACAGGGAGACGCTCTGCGCGAGGCTGGCCATCGGCGTGTCCGAGAGCGCCTTCTTCAGGTGCGCGAACGACTTCTCCAATTCCGCGATGGCCGCCGCCTTGTTCATCGTCCGCTTCTCGTAGGCGAGCGCGGTCTTGTAGTCGTCTCCCTTGATGCCGGTCGCCGGATCAGCAGGAGTGCCGAGGGCCGCCGGCATCAGATAGTTGTCGGCGGTGACGTGCAGCAGGACCTCGCTGATCGAGCGGACGCCGGCCCCGGGTCGCCAACCGTATTTGTCCTCGGGAATCGCGCGTGCGAGGTCGAGCATCTTCTTCTCGACCTGCTCGATGTCGGCGCGCAAGTCCGTGGTCAGCGACGGGGGTGACCCGTGTTGGTCGTGCTGCGCCTGTGCCGACGTCGCGACCAGCGCCATCATCGCTACGGCGGGGATCATTGAACGTACCGAGCGCATGCGTATCGCCTCCGGAGAGGGCTTGGTCTGAGGAGCCATCATGATACGCATGAGGCCGGGAAAACGTGAAGGGGCGGCCCGGAATCGTGTGCGATTCCGGGCCGCCCCCCCTCGAAGGATCTCGCGGTCAGTACGTCTGAAGCGCTCCGAGCTCGCGCTCGATGCCGAACATCGGACTGTAGGTGAACTCCGGATTCGCCTCGTCCACGCTGCCTCCCCACAACACGCCGAGCAGCGTCACGTTGGATCCGCCGTTCCGTCGGAACACCGGCGATCCGCTGTCGCCGCCGTCGACAACAGCGGCGACCATCTCCTGGCATCGGCGGGCGTGGGTCGTGCCGAGCGCGATCACGTCTACGCAGGTCGCCGTCGTGGTCCCGAATGTCCACCCGGTCGTTCGGCCCACCTTGTTGGCGATCTCCCCGACCACGCCTCGCGCCTGCTCGCGCTTGATCGTGAAATAGCCGTCGATGGTCAGCTCGACATCGGTGAGCGACGTGCTTGGACGGACGGTGCGCGCGATGCGCCCCAGCCTGACCTCGCTCACGACGGTCGGAACGTACCGCGCGCGCGCGGCGTCGCTCCACCGGCACTGGAATGCGGGCGCGAGCGGGCAGTCGAGCGAGGCCGACCAGTGCGGGTCATCCGCTTCGACCGCGATCAGGTTCTCCGGATCCGCCAGGCGATCGCCGTCGGTGTCCTGCATGGGCTGGTAGTAATCGGTCGGCGTCTCCTCGCCGCCCTCGACCTGGCTGCAATGCGAGTTCGTGATGAACGACACCTCGCCATCGATGATGGCGTTGAAGCCGAGCGTGCAGAGCAGGCTCACACCGACGACTCCGCCCGCGTTCAGGAAGTTGAGCTGAAGGCCGCCCTGCAGCGGGCTCACGTCGTCGCGCAGCGTGGCCATCGTGCGAATTGGCGATCGCTGCTGCACGATGACGGCGTCGCTCGGAATGCCGAGACTGCTCATGATGCCGCGGACCGCGGCGGCGGCCGTCGCGCTGGCCACGCCGATGCGAATGCGATTGCTCGCCTCATCGACGTCGCCGAGGACAATGCCCGTGACGCCGAAGACGGCGGACCGTGCCAGGGAATACCAGAAGTCGAGTTGCGCGAACCCGAACGAGCCCTGTCGCACGCGAAGGTCCGCGGCGGTGAATCCGCGATCCGCGAGGAATCCGGCCAGCGCCTGCTCGGCGTCCGCGCGCCGTGAGGGGTCTGTCAGGTAGACGGTCGGTGCTCCGGTCTCGTCGAGGAAGTAGCCGCCGAACCCCTCGACGACGGCGGCGACCGCGAGCTGATCGGGCGTCGCGTCCTGCGCGATGGCGAACCCGCTCATGGAGGGCGGCCTAACGGTGGGTGCACTCGGCGGAGGAACGTCGGCGCAGGCAGAGGCGAGCAGCGCCACAGCACACACGACAGCGGAAAACGCCAGCGTCCGAGGGCCTTTCATGTCGACCTCCGCGGCGGTCACGTCACGGTGAAGGTGAAGCGGGTTTACCGGCGGGCCGCCGCGAATGCAAAATGAAGGCCGGGGGAATTGACGA
>DASRHU010000050.1:0-8106 GCA_035650335.1 Gemmatimonadaceae bacterium
ACCCAGCGCCGCACACGACGTCGATACTCCGCGTACTCGGTGCCGAACGCCTCACCGAGGTACCGCTCCTCGCGTCTGATGACGAACGCGTACAGCGTGGCCAGCACGAACGGAAGAATCACGAGCGGCCACGCCATGCGCATCACCAGTGACACGCCGGCATAGATGAGCGTGTCCGCGACGTAGATTGGATTGCGCGAAAAGCGAAACGGACCACTGCTCACGACCCGGCTCGCCGGCCGGTAGGGCAGCACCGTCGTCCGCGCGCGAGTGAAGGTCAGCACGGCCCACACCATCAGTGCCACCCCCAGCCCGATCAGAAGCCAGCCAGATGGCGTGAGTACGGGTCGCCATTGCTCGTCGAATCGAAGGCTCACCACCCACCGCTCGAGTGCGAGCGCGAGCAGGAACCCCGCGACGAAGATGAACGGCGGCGGGAAGTACACTCCCGGATGCGGACGTGGCCCCTCAGTCGTCACACCGGCATCGCCTCGCTGACTTCACCCACGTGTCGATCCTCCGAGAGATCCGCTCCAAGATATTCCCGCACTCGCCGCGCGTGGCGCTCCAGCTGGCGCAAGTGACGTTGCATGCCGGCGCGCACCCCCGGCATTTCCGGAACGACGACCTTCGCGAGGTGCGCCCCCCAGTCGGGGCGCGTGCCGTCGGCGTCGGTGAATCCATACACGCGTGCGAGCTCCCACGAGCTGTGAATGTCTCCGGACCGCTCGAGCACCTGTGGATCTGCCGCGAGCGCCGCGACCGCACGTCCGACGAAGAGCGGCGACTCGGAGTGCAGGAAGTGGGGATCTTTCTTGCCGGCATTGCGCCAACTCTGCTCCGTGACGTGAAAATAATCGAGCATCATCTCCGAGCGGAGGAATCCCGGGGTGATCGCGACCGCCGCGATCCCGCGCGACCGCAGCGCCTCGGCAAACGTCATCGCGAGGGACTTCTGCCCGCTCTTCGCCAGGTCGCGCATGACATTCCCGCTGCCGCTGACGAGCATGTCGCCCTCGGTGACCTCGACGATGAGGCCGCGCCGCTTCTGGATCATCAGCGGTGCGGCATGCTTCGCGGTGATCAGATGTGACACGACCGCCTGACGCAGCCCTTCAGCGAGATACGACAGATCGGATTTCCAGAACGAGTCCCACCCACCCATTCGGGGGTCTTCGCCGGCCACGCTGTTGACGAGGACATCGAGGCGCTTGTGCTCGCGTTGCACCCGTGCGAACAACGCTTCGACCTGGGCTTCGTCGGTGTGATCGACACGCAGGGCGATGCCCGTACCTCCGGCGACGGTGATCATTTCAGCCGTCTCTTCGATCGTTTCCGCACGTCCATACGGGGACGGATTGCCTCGCGCGCTGCGACCGGTGCAGTAAACGATGGCACCCGCTTCGCCGAGGGCGCGGGCGATGCCGCGACCCGCGCCCCGGGTCGCGCCGGCGACGACGGCGACACGGCCGGCCAGAGGCGTCGCAGCGGACGCGGCGTGCGTGGAACGAGTGCGCTTGGCTCGAGCGCTCATGAGCGATCTCCGCGGGCATTTCTGAAGGGCATTTGCTGGGTGAGGCGGGATTCGAGACGCTGCTAGCGCCGCACAGAGCGTGACAAGAAGGAATGATGAATGAGGACGAAGGAATGCTGATCGGGTGCTCACCAATCAAATCCCGCTCTCCTCGTTCCGTCCTGCTCGTTGCCCCTCTCAGGTCGGCGAGGCCAGCCTCATCAGCTCGTGGAAGTACTCCGGCCTTCGCGTGGAGAACAACCCGAACCACGCGTCGAGCATCTCCGGCTCGTACAGATCGAGGCGGCGGGAGATGTGATAGGCGAACTCGAGAGGCGCCATCGAGGCGGCGGTGATGAGCTCTCCGTCGGTGACCGCTGGCTCGTCCTGATAGAGCGCGCCACCGCGATACCCGGTGGCGGCGATGTATTCGCGTGCGTTGCTGGTGTGGCGGCGATGGTCGAGCAGTCCCCCGCGCGCCAGACCCGCCGTCGCTCCACAGATCGCGGCGACGGGGACGCCTGCGCTGAGAAACTCTCGCGCCTTTTCGACGGCTTCCATGTTGCCGCCCTGGTCCCATGTGTCTCCACCGGGAAGGATGAGCATGCGACTGTCTGCCGGCGACAGCTCGTCGAGCGAAAGATCGGGCACGATGCGGAGTCCGCCCGATGTGACGATGGAATCTCTGCCGGGCGCGACGGTCTGCACGCGCCAGCGACCGGGCTCGCGGTGAAACTGGGTGTTGTTGATGTTGGTGACCGCGTAACCGTATTCCCAGTCCGCCAGCGTGTCGAAAACGTAGCAGTGGACCGTGTTCATGAGCATCCCTCCACCGCCTGTACCGCCGGGACCCGGCCCGCCCGATACGTAGTCACCCGCCCCTTGAACGTCTCGAAGATAATGCGGTGCAGCGTGTCTCCCGGTGGCGTCACCACGACGTAGTGTCCATCGGGATACGTGTATTTGTGCGGTTCGATGCGCGCGCGCGCGCCATAGAGCTCGAGGACGCGCGACTCGCTGTCGCCGACCTGTGCCCCTTCGACCGTCGGGATTCCCGCCGAATCGACTTCGACGCGCGCGACCGTGTCGTCGATGACCATCAGGAGGATGCCGTCGGGCATCGTGGCCGGATTCACGTGATCGCATCCCGGCTCGTGCACCACCAACTGCTCGCCTAACGCACGAGACGCCTCGGCCAGCGGAATGCCGACCCGAAGCGACCCGATACCATCAGGGCGCACCACCCATCGTGGCGAAGTGGAGTCGGGCGGTGCGACCGTATCTCGCCGGGTTGCATCGACCGTCGCGACGGCCGTGTCAGGGGCGTCTCGCGTTGCCGGCGAGCAGGCGAGCAGCGCTGCCACGGCAACGTATCGCGAAAGGCGTGCGGTCATTGTTCCACCGGCGAGGCGCTCGAGGTATGGGGAGCAGAGAATATCGAAGGCCCTCCGCCACCGCGAGGTGCGCTTCGTCACCAAGGCGTGAACAGGTGTCGCGGTACCGCAAAGCGGCCGACATTGTGTGCCGCCCGTTCGCCGCATAACTTCTCGCCTTCGACAAATCGGGGCCCCGCGATGTCGCAGTCCCTCCCGTTCCTGGCGCTGTTCCTGGCGCTCTCGGTGTCGACGCCGACACCCCCGCACGAGACTCCATCTCCCGCCGCGCCGGACTCCACGCGCGTCGTCCCCAACGGCAACCGTGTTCCCGCCGGCACGTTGCGCAACGGCGTGCTCACGCTGCGGCTCGTCGCGCGGCCGGCCCTCTGGCGTCCGGAGGGACCTAACGGGCCCGAGCTGCCGATCTATGCGTTCGCCGAGGAGGGGAAGGTGCCTCGGATTCCCGGGCCGCTCATTCGTGTGCCCGTTGGAACCGAGCTCGACATCAGCATCCGGAATTCACTGCCGCACGCACTCCGCGTGTATGGGCTCCAGGATCGGCCGGCAGCCAGAGTCGATTCCCTCGAGCTGTCGCCGGGTCAATCGCAGGTCCTCCGAATTCGTGCGGGCGCGGCCGGCACCTACCTCTATTCGGCGCGCACCTCTCGCGACACGTTCCCGTTCGGCCACTTCGCGGACGGCCAGCTCAGCGGCGCGATCGTCGTCGACACGATCGGCGCCCCGCGCCCCGCCAACGACCGCGTCTTCGTCCTCGGGCTCTGGCGTGGACGTGAGACTCCCTTCGGAACGCCCGTCGAGCAGCGAGAAGAAGTGCTCGTCTTCAACGGGCTCGCGTGGCCGCACACCGAGCGGTTGTCGCACACCGTTGGCGACACGGTCCACTGGCGCTTCATCAACACCACGCGCCGTGGGCATCCCCTCCACCTCCACGGCTTCTACTACCGTGTGGATTCCAGAGGGAACGCGGTCCGCGACACGATCTATGCACCGGCGTCGAGACGTACGGTTGTCACCGAGCTGGTCACCCGCGGGACGACGATGGCAATGACCTGGTCGCCGCACACGGCCGGTAACTGGCTCTTTCATTGTCATCTCGTCGAGCACATCTCGGGGAAGGCGCGTCCCTCGGCGCTGTTCGCGTCAGGCAACGGCAACGGGTCGCACGGCCACGGGATTCACGACATGACCGGCCTCGTCCTCGGGATCCACGTCAAGCCGCGACCCGGCGATCCACCGGTTGCGCTCGAGCCGTCGCGGAAAACCCTCCGACTGTTCGTCAACGAGCATCCGCGCAAGTACAACGACCAGAGCGCCTATTCTTTCGTCTTGCAGGAGGGAATGCGGGAGCCATCGGCCGATTCGATGCGCGTGCCCGGCTCGACGATCAGCCTCGTTCGTGGCGAGCCGGTGGCGATCAGCGTCATCAACCGCGCGCGAGAGCCGGTGAGCGTGCATTGGCACGGCATCGAGCTCGAGAGCTACTTCGACGGTGTGGGCGAGTGGAGCGGGATCGGGAAGCGATTGGCGCCAACCATCGCGCCCGGCGATTCGTTCGTCGCGCGCATGACGCCACCGCGGTCGGGCACGTTCATCTATCACACGCATGCGCATGAGACCGCGCAGATGGGAGGCGGCCTCTACGGCGCGCTCCTCGTGCTCGAGCCGGGCCAGCAGCGCGACACGACGCTCGATCGCGTGTTCCTGCTCAGCACCGGCGGCCCGTTCGCGCAGTCCCTGCCTAACGTCAACGGTGACACGATCCCGGAGCCGATCGAGCTGCGTGCGCGAACGACGTACCGGTTTCGGTTCATCGCGATCGCCCCGCACGATACCAAGGCCATCCGCCTGCTGGCCGACACGGTGCTCGCGAGCTGGCGCGCCGTCGCGAAGGACGGCGCGGAGCTCCCCGCGCATCAGGCGACGATGAAGCCCGCGCGTCTCCTGATGGGAACGGGCGAGTCCGCCGACGTCGAGGTGACGACGGAGGACCCGCGCGAGTTGACGCTGGAGATCCTTACGGCGGGGCGCGCAGGGTTGACGCCGATCAGGATGAGGATTCCGGTGCGCATCAGGGAGTAGGTCGCGCCTCCAAATCATCCCGCAGCGCGGCCAGCAGTTTTTTTGGGGCGGCCAGCCGGTACCCGTCGCTGACGATTTCCGCCAGCTCGGCCCAATTGCATTTCCCGTCCAGGTACACGCCCACCCATCCGGACGGGCCCACGTACGGCGGGACGAAGAACCGCCGTGGATCAGAGCGCACGAGCAGCTCCTGATTGACGTGCACCGACTTGCACCAGACCGCCGGGCGTCCGCCTCCGTGATGGTTCGCGGCGTCGGCGTACATCGCGAACATCTTGTTGCGAACGCGGAAGGTCGGCTCGCCCCACGCTTCGACCTCGTGCGCTTCGGGGAGCGAGAGACACAGCTTTCGCAGACGGGTGAGCGGACGTGGGGGCATCTTCCCGTTTCCTCTACTGAACGATCACAGCATCAGCTCGTGATAGGTGTGCGGCACGCCTCGGTACATGACGTTCGCGACGTGCCGAAACCCACAGCGGTCGTAGAAGCCGCCCGCACCCGCCTCCGCGTCATACGCGTCGAGGCGTATCGAGTCGCCCGGCCACGCGCGGGCGATGCGAGCCATCTCCGCGAGGCAGCGCCGTCCAACGCCGCGTCGCTGATGGTCGGGCCGGACCGCCATGTCCGTGAGGTAGACGGGACGACTCGCGTCGGTGAAATAGGAACGATCGATCGCCCAGGGCTTTCGCGTGCCCAGACGGAACGTCGCGATCTGCGCCTTGCCGCGGCGGACCACCCACAGCCTCGAGATGCGAAGCTCGTACAGGACCCCGCGCTCCGTCGGTTCGCTCGACCATGGGCCGTGGCCGAAGCGACTCGTGAGGTCACGAGCCGCGGAAGCTCGAAGCTCCGCAATGATCCCGGCGTCCGCCCTCGTCGCCTCGCGGAAGCTCAGGCGCGGGCCGGCTCCGGGGCCGCCGCGTCCGCTTCCAGCTCGAGATTTCCGTCCACGAACTTGACGTTGAACCGGAACAGGGTGATGTGCCATCGGTCGCTCGTCCTTTCGAGCTCGAAATCGTACGTGCCAACAAATGTGCGTGTGTTTCGCCCCGACCGCGCGCGAGCGTAGTGATACGCGACCCCGTAGCACGTCACCGTTGCGCGCTTCGCTTCGAGGCGCACGCGGAAGTTTCCGACCTGGTGGTGAATGGCCTGTATCGGACGCAGCCCCTGCTCCCACCCCGCGGCGATCTCCTCCCTTGCCACCTCCGCGGGCCGGCCACCGGCCACGGATGTCATGTCGAAATGCACGCGTGGTGCGAAACACTCGCGCACCGCCGCCCAATCACGGTTGTCGGTTGCGATGAAGAGCGAGGTGACCACATCGGTCACCGCGGCTCGTTCGACCAGATGAGTCAGTGTATCGGTCACGATGCGTGAGTGTCAGAGAGGAACCAGCTCGGTCGTCGTCGCGCGCGATTTCGGACGAGCGAGGTCGCGTGCGTACTTCAGCGCGCCGGGCGTGTGATACTTCTCCAGGTACGCGCGCGACACGGCGTCCTTCAATCGCTCGCTCCGCGTCACCAGGGCTCGGATGCGAAGCTCACGCGTCCCGACGACCATGATCCCGCGTGGCTCCTCCTGAAACGCGCGGAACCACCCCGCCGGTTTCACACTCCACGACCGCACGAACACGCGTCCCTCGACCACGACCACCCAGATTCCGATGACGCGGTGGGGGCGGCTCCCTGCCCGGATTCCGAGAACCTGCGCATCGCGGATGGCATTCACGAGCTTCGTTGGGAACCTACGGGGGCGCGACCGCTTCCGCGCGGGCGCCGTCCGCGCATGAGTCATGGCGACCCCTCCGGTCAGGGTCTCCTCATTGTACGGGTCGCTCGGGCCGCCAGGAAGTATGCGAACGCCGCCTTGACGCTACGCCTGGCGCGGCGTATGGAATGCTCCAGCGCGGTCCCACCCATGTCTCCAAGGAGGCACTATGCGGGGCGTCCTCAGGCTCGCCGCACTCGTTATGGTGGTCAGCGCACTCGTTCCGGCCGCCGTGTCCGCTCAGGGAGGCACGGTCCGCGGACGCGTCGCCGATGCGGAGGGAGCGCCGGTGCCCGACGCGCTGGTGTGGCTCGAGGCGACGGCGCTGCGCGGCACCACGAACAACGTTGGCGAGTACGTGATTGGCTCGGTCCCGCAGGGAACCTACACGGTGCGCGTGCGGCGTATCGGATTCGTCAATACGACGCCCGTCACGCGCGTCACCGTCGCCACCGGTGCCACCATCCAGCAGAATTTCACGCTCAGCAGCGTGGCCAGCGTGCTCGCGCCGGTCGTCGTTGGGTCGCGCGCCACCCATACCGCGGCTGACGAGCTCGCCGTGCCCGTCGATGTCTTCACCCCGCAGCAGATTCGGGCGCAAGGCACGATGGAGACGGCACAGATCCTCGCTCAGCTCGCGCCCTCGGTGAACTTCCCTCGCCAGAGCGTGTCGGACGCGTCCGAGATCGTGAGACCGTTCACGATGCGCGGGCTCAGCCCGGATCACACGCTCGTGCTGCTCAACGGCAAACGGCGACACCACACGGCGCTCATTCATTACTATGGCGCCGGCCAGGCGGCGGGCTCGAGTGGTGTGGACATGAACGCTTTCCCCGCCAGCGCGATCGAGCGGCTCGAGGTCCTGCGCGACGGCGCCGCGGCACAGTACGGCTCCGACGCGATCGCGGGCGTCGTCAACGTCGTCCTCAAGGAAGGCGTGTTTGCGCCGTTCTTCAGCGCCGACCTCGGTGAGTACATGACCGGCGAGGAGAATCCCGCTGCCTTGCCGGACGCGGGCGGCGAGCGCCCGAGCTTTCCCCGCGATGGCCGCACGATCGGCGTGAACGGAGGGTGGGGCCTCCCGCTCGGCGCCGGCTCACTCAGCCTGTTCGCCGAGTATCGCGATCGAGAACCGACGAATCGTGCGGGCCCCGATGCGTCGGACATGTTCGGCGGGGATGCCGACGAGGTGGTCGATGGCGAGCTCGTGGCGAAGAACAATTCCATTCCGATGCCTAACCACCACTGGGGAGACGGGGCGTCGAAGGACCTGATGACGTTCGCCACGCTTCGGCTCCCGCTCGGCGCCTCCGACGCGGCCGCACTCTATGCGTTTGGCGGATACAG
>DASRHU010000051.1:0-10782 GCA_035650335.1 Gemmatimonadaceae bacterium
AGGATGTCGCACGCCAGAAAGCCGAAGGAGATGTCGAGACCACCAAAGACGCGGTGCGTGTCATCCTCGAACACGCGGACCCATCCGAGCTGGAGTCCCACGACACGCGCCGAGGCCTCGACTCGCGCAGCCACGCCGGCCGCATTCGGATTCACGGAGCCAACGACAACCGGGCCAATCCGGTTGATCGGGCCGATCTCTGCGTCTCGCAGCGCACCGAAATAGCCGAAGCCGGTCATGTCGATGGCATAGTTGCGCGGCGCGGCGAAGGTCACCCCCGCCGACAGTAGAGCTCGCAACGACCAGTGCGACTCGACGACCGCCGCCGGACCCGCACCCGGAGTCGGAAGAGACGGAGGCGGCGCCAACGTCTTCGTCCAGAACACGCCTAACGTCACAGCCGGTGCCCAATCGCCAACCATTGCGATGTTGAGCCGCGGCGAGCTCGCTTGTGCCTGGGCGGAAGCGGCCACGATCGCCGATGTCGCGACCACGAGAGTCGTCCGGCGCATCGCCTACACCACGCCCGGCTCGGGGACCGGCACCGTCAGGAAATGCTTGATGTGGTCGGCGATCGTCTCGTCGGCGCAGAGCATCGCGTGCGCCTCGGTGCCGCCGCCATACGGCACCACGGTGTACGAGAACGACTCTCCGCCCCACTTCAGCGTCTCGCCGTAATGCGCGAGGCTGTCACCGGACTTCTTCTCCATCGAGATGGAAACGAAGCGTCCGTCCTTCTTGACGAGCGTGCGGCCGGTGTCCCTGTTCACGCCCATCACCGTCCACACGCGAATGCCCAGGCCGAAGTTCGCGAAGGGATCGTGCAGCAGTATCTGGGTCTTTCGCGCACGCGACAGCATGTCCTCCGTGACGCCATCGGCATCGCCCGACGGCCATCCGGTGATCGAGAGGAGCTGCTCCCCTTCCGGAAGCGTCGTTCCGTGCTCATCGACGACGCAGCGCCACGCGGGGAGCATCTGATATATCGAAGGCCAGGTGCGCGCCATCTGGCGAGCGACACCGCGCTGGCTTTCGCCGAGGCTCGGATGGCCGAAGACGAGCGCCTCGACCGCGCGGAGCGTTCCGGCCAGCGGTGCTCCCACCAGTACGACGCGCGCGACGAGGCGCGCGAACTCGCCCGGAGCGGCGCGCTTGCTCGCGAGCACGATCAGGAGCCCGCCTTGCGAGTGGCCGATCAGGTTGAAGCGCCCTTCGCCCCCGGCGACCCTCGCCCGCAGCTCGCCGAGCAGGCGGATCGCGTTCCAGCGAAGGTCGGCGCGCCAGTCGTACGACCACTCCTCGTAGGCGTGCGGAAAGAGCTGGTACGGAGTGACCACCACCGTTCCCGGTCGCAACTCCGCGCCAGGCTCCAGCGTTGTCCTCACCGGATCGAGCGTCCCCTCGGCGTGCTCCATGCTCAGCAGCCGCGCCCACTCTGAGATCGGGCGTCCACCGAGATCGTTCTTCTGGAGACCGACCTCGACTCGCACGGCGTTGTAAACGACCGTGCCGTGCTGATCATCGAGGCGGGTGGCCTGGGTGCCCGGAATCAGAAGCGTCGTCATGCCGGGTTGTACCACTCAGAATCGCCGACGCATCCACGCGACGACGCCATCCCACGTCTCGCCCACATTCGCCACACCAATGCCGACGAGCACGAGCAGCGCGATGACGAGAAGCGTCGCGATCGCGCTGATCCACCGGCGGCGACGCAAGATGAGGTCGCGAAGCGCGAGAGACGCGAGGTGTGCTCCCAACGTCAACCCTAACAACAGCAGACCAAATCGCTGAACGGTGGGCTCGACGAAGATCGTCCCGCCCACGATCATGACGGCCGCAACGAGATACACGAGCTGCAGCCAGTACCTGAACACCAGCGCCTTGAACGACCGCGGAACGCTGACCTCCACCAGACCCCAGAAAATCGAGCTCATGCGCGTCAGCCATGCGGCCGGCGTCGCGCGCACGTTGTGACGGTCGGCGATGCTCTCGAGAATGCGGCCGAACACGCGCGAGGAGCGTGACATCGCTCGGAGCGCCGCGAGCGGATTCACTTCCCGATCCACCTCGTACGCCTGCCCGTAGTAGTCGCGTACCCGCCCTGGATCGGCGGCCGCGATCAGCGCCTCTCGCACGATGGGGTTGCCCGTTGCACCGGGAGGAGGCGCGACGAGCGCGCGGATCTGCTCGGCGTCCGGCCCCTGCTCGGCCGTCGAGAGTGCGTCAGCGAGGAGATCACACGTCGCCTCGATGGTGCTCGCATCGCGCTGGTCCTCGAAGATGGCGAGCTGCGCCCGCTGAAGAACGGAAGCGCGTAGCTCGGGCGACAGCCACGATCCCTGTGTCACCGACGCGATCAGCCGCTCGGCACCGTCGAGACGTCCCCAGAGAATGTCGTTCTGCCGCCACCGCCTGTCGAGAAAGGCGCCGAAGTGCATGAGCGCCGTCCCGGCGAGCTTGCGGCGGCGCTCGTCAGGCTTCCGCTCATCGATCAGGCTCTTCGCGTCTTCCGGGCTGATGCGAATCACTTCGACCGGATCGACCTCATCGCCAACTTCCGTCGAGTAGAGGATCGGATACGAGATCAGGTCGTAGCG
The DNA here is from genome assembly GCA_035650335.1 of Gemmatimonadaceae bacterium. Taxonomy (GTDB): domain Bacteria; phylum Gemmatimonadota; class Gemmatimonadetes; order Gemmatimonadales; family Gemmatimonadaceae; genus JAICNG01. The sequence goes on from DASRHU010000051.1 coordinate 2,598, forward strand.
GTCGTAGGAGCGGTAATAGTTCCCGAGCATCGTCCGCACCTGGTTGCCGAGCAATACCGGATCCGATCCATCGGTCGCGAAGATGGCGTTGCAGATCTCGCTGGCCGGCCACGTCACGGCGGCAATTCGCGCGGCCAGCGCTTCCCCCAGCGCGTTGAAGCCGTCCGCGAACTGGCGGAACAGGCCACGGGCGTACCGGTCGCGTGCTTCCTCCGACGGCTGCCGCACGAGCGCGTGCAGCTCCTCCTGCGGGACGCCGATCGCGAGCATGGCCGCCGCCACGGCGTTCGGTGGGCCGCCCATGACTTGTGCCGCCACCGGCTTCGATGTGCGCTGTCGCCGCGCCTCCTCCGGACGCAGCGCCTCCAGGGGCGCGATGATCCGCGCAAGCTCGGCCTCGGACCGTGGAGAGCCGAGTGTCTCGAGGGTTTGGCGCAGCGCGATGTAGACTGGTGCGAGGCGCTGAGTGATTTCCTGCAGCGTTCGCTGGAGCTCGGTCTCGCGCTCCGGACGGAGGTCGATCCCCCATGCCTTCAGCGTGACGACCGCGCCTTCATCGAGGCAGGACAGCCGGTCGATGCGATTGAAAACGAAGTCGAGCCGGCGCAGACGGTAGTCGAGATCGAAGTGCAGCAGGAACTCGTTCTCGGTGGCGCGGTCGTCACCGGACGCGCGATAGGCGACGTACTTCGAATCGCGCCAGGCGCCGGTGAGATGGCGGATAGCGAGAAACTCGCTCCCCTCCGGATCGAACCCCGCCAGCTGCGTCATCACGCGGCTGATCCGATCGGTGAGCGCCGCGATCTTCAGGCGGTGATAGCTGCCGTAGCCAATGCCGAACCGCTCGATCATCAACTCGAGGTCGGTTTCGTTGAACCGCGTGTCGTGCACCGTCGCCGCTCGCGTTCCCGCCTCGACGTCGCGCTCCATCCCGGAGAGGATTCTGTCGACGCGGCCGATGAGCTGGTTGCGCTCGAGCACGCGCTGCAGGTCTTCGCGGATCGTCTCCTGCCGCGGGAGAAAGAGCGCCGCCGACAAGTTCTCCAGCGCATCCGGCTTGTCCGCGTCGACCGGGCGATCCTCGGGATGACTCGGCGACGGCTCGACGTAGATGAGCTTGCGGTCGGCCGGCACGCCCCCGTGCCGGCGCGAGAGGTGGTCGATCGCGTAGCTGAACGGCTTGTTGTCGAGATAGCCGCCATCGGCGAACGAGCGCTCGGTGAAATCGTACGCGGCATCGGGAAGCATCTGCCCCGACGATGGCGGGCGATACGCGGGGAAGAACTCCTTCCACCGCGACGGATCGCGACCCTGGCCTGCTCGCGCGCGATGCGCGGGCATGGTCGCGAGCACGTCGTCGATGTCGGAGAGCTTCATCGGCTCGAACGCAACCGGAAACGACGAGGTGCACCGCGCCGCGAAGGCGAGCATGGGATTGCGCTCGGGAGTGAAGTCGTCCGCGGGATCGGCGGCGCGCGTGCGAGCGAAGCTGAACCGGTGGACGTTTCGGTAGCGGGCTTCCGAAGCGAGCTCGTCGCCGAGGCGAAGGAAGACGGGGAGGCCGCGGACGTCGGTCGTCGTCACGAAGAGATCGAGCTCGTCGACCAGCGGGATGCGCGCCGTCGCCGACTCATCCATCGCGTCCATCGCCTCGAGCAGCTTGCGGTACATCCGTTGGCTGTTGAGGAGCGATGCGGGCGGGTGCTGCTGCCTCAGCCCGGTGAGATCCTTCACCGATTCGCGATCGTTGATGAGGCGATCGAGGTCGCCTTCGTCGAGCCACATGCGGTGCAGCGTCCGCATCGACTGCGCGGCGCCGATGGTCAGCGCCTTGGCGAGGAAGACGCCGTTGATGCCGCCCGCCGATGTGCCCGAGACGATGTCGACGATGAAGCGAGTGCGAATGTCGGCGGCGGGATCGTAGGCGGTCGGCGCCTTGCCACTCGCGTCGAGCGTTTGGCCGAGGTGTCGATAGGTGCGCTCGGTGGACGTCAGCTGCTCGTCAGACAGAAGCGCCTTCGTCGGATCCTCGGGATCGGGCGCGGTGGCGCGAACGAGGTGGAAGAGCTCCTGGACGACGCCGTTGATGTAGATGGCGAGCGAGGCGCCGCCGTAGAGGACGACGGCGAAGCGCACCTCCTTGCTCACGCGCATGCGGGGGCGCGTGCCTGGTGAAACGGCTGGCGCGGTCATTGGGCTGGTCGACGAGGGGTGGGACGAATTGCTGGTGCTCGACCAGCGTAGTACGACGGGGGCGGCGGCGGCGCCGTGACTCTCATCCCGTTAGGGCTAGAACGCTAGCCGAAGAGCGTTCGACGTCAATGCCCAGGGACGAGGTGCGAGGGACGAGGTGGGAGAAGAGGGAAGAGTTAACGAGGTCAGAGCCACACCAGGGAAGCGGGAAGAGGGAAGCGGGAAGCGGGGACGGGCACCCATTACCCGCCCGGCACGATTGCTACCGCGCCACCGGCGTGTTCATGGAAGAACCACCCGCTTCCCGCTTCCCTCTTCCCGCTTCCCTTCGAGTCCCTCCTACCTCGTTAACTCTTCCCTCTCCCTCGTTACTCTCCCCTCGTAACTCTTCCCTTACCCTCGCCGCTCTCCCCTCGTCTAGAGAGACTGCCCCAGCGCGGACTGGACCCGCTCTCGATAGCTCCGGCTCAACTTGAGCTTCGTCCCGTCCTGCAGGAACACGACGTACTCTCCGTGGAAGTACGGCTGCATCTCGCGCACCCGAGCGAGCCTAACGATCGTGGAGCGGTGAATCCGCACGAAGATCGCGGGATCGAGCTGCGTCTCGATCGATGACAGCGTCGCCCGCATGAGGTGCGAATACTTTCCCGCGTGCAGGCGGACGTAATCGCCATCCGCCTCGATCCAGTCAATGGCGGCGACCTCGACGAACGACACCCTGTCGGTCGAGCGCAGCATGAAGCGGTCGGGGTACGCGGATGGCGCGACCGCGCCGCCGGGCGGCATGGCCCGCTGGCCTTCGAGCATGCGCAACACGCGCTCGGTGAGCGACGACGCGGTTCGCTCGGCCAGCCGCTCGCGCACGCGCGCGAGGGCTCGCTCGAAGCGCTCGTCGTCCACCGGCTTCAGCACGTAGTCGAGCGCATTCTGCTCGAAGGCGCGCACGGCGTGCTCGTCGTATGCCGTGACGAAAACGATGGCGCACACCGCGCGGGGGCCGATCGCCTGCACGACGTCGACCCCGGACTTCCCGGGCATCTGTACGTCGAGAAAGATCACGTTCGGGCGATGCGTCTCGATGGCCGCGACCGCTTCCGTCCCGTTGGCGCACTCGGCCAGGATCTCGACGTCGTCGTGGCGCGCCAGGAGCGAACGCAGTCGCGACCGCGCCAGGGGCTCATCATCCGCGAGGACCACGCGCATGGCCGGCATCAGCGCGCTTCGGCGCCCCGCACGAAGGGAATGCGTTGGATCACGATGGTACCGGAGGGATGGCGCGGCGTGACGTTCATGTCGGCGGCAGCGCCGTAGAGCTGGCGAAGTCGTTCGCGCGTGTTGGCGAGACCGACGCCCGTCCCCTTGGGCTCGCGATTGGCGCCGATCCCCACCCCATCGTCGGCGACCTCGATCACGAGACTCCCATCGTCTCGATACGCGCGCACGCTGACGGTGCCACCGTCGATCGACGGCTGGATTCCGTGCCGGATCGCGTTCTCGACCAACGGCTGCAAGAGCAGGTTGGGAACGAGCGCCTCCTTCGCGTCGGCGGTGACGTCGTACGTGATCCGGAGCCGGTCGCCGAAGCGCACGCGCTCGACGTCCACGTAGCGATCGAGCAGCTCCAGCTCCTCGCGCAACGGGACTTCCTTGTGCGCCGTGGAGGCGAGCGTCATCCGCAGGAAGTCACTCAATCGCGAGAGCATGCGTTGGGCGGCGCGCACGTCCTGGTCGATCAGCGCCGAGATGGAGTTGAGCGTGTTGAAGAGGAAATGCGGCTGCAGTTGCATGCGGAGCGTGTGGAGCTGCGCACGGCTCAGCTGTTCCTGGAGCTGCACCTCGCGGAGCTCGCGTGCTCGCGCGGCGCGCTCCGATTCGATCAGCAGCGCCGTCGCGTAGAGCACGAAGAAGGTCAGCAGACCGTGGAAGAGATGATAGGAGAGGAAGGGTTGTCCGTTCGCCATCGGCATCGAGCCCGCCATGCGATGGAGTTGCATCTCGACGACCGCGTGGGCGAACGCCAGCAGCGCGCCGAGCACGAGACTGGCGGCGATGCGTCTTCCCCACGACCATCGCCTGACCAGCATCGTGTGGACGACGGCGATGATCGCGGGCGCGAAGACCGCCCACATGATCCAGTTCTTGTATGACAGCGGAAAGGACGGGGCCAGCGCGCGCCTCAGCTCGTCGTTCGCGAGGTGGACGTATGCCGCCACCATGGCGAGGTCGACAACCACGGTGGCGGCAACGAGGGCGAGCCAGGTCGGAAGAAAGCGCTTCACGAGCATCATCTAACGCGAAATGGCTCCGAAGGCGAGCGTCACCCTACCCCGCCTCGATGACGCCGCAGGCAATGCGGGAGCCACTGTTGCCGGCGGGGTCGCTCCTCTGATCGTCCGGTCCCGCGTGAACGACGAGCGCCGATCCGTCGCCATCCAGAATCGAGGCGAGGCCCGGCGCGAGAAGGAGACGATCCGTCGTCATGCGGGCCGAGCCGGCACCAGTCGCGTCGACGGTGACGTTAGGCAGGTCGCCGCCGTGGGCGCCGTTGGGGTTCTGCAACCCGTGCGATTTCGCCATCGGATTGAAGTGTGGGCCGGCGCCGCCGAAGAGAACGGTCTCGGTGGAGACGCAGGAGCCAACGGCGTGGATGTGAATGCCGTGCTGACCCGGCGCGACGCCCTGGAGCGTGACCTCGAGCGTGACGGGACCGCCGTCGACCTGGGTGAACGTCGCCGAGCCGACGGTTTCACCGGTGCCGTCGCGCAGGACGGTGAATGCCTGAAGTACCGTCGAGCTTGGCTGGGTGCTGGAACAGGCGGGAAGCAGCGCGAGCGCGGCAAGGGCGATCGCGGTGGCGGGAAAAACGAGAAGGATTCTGGAGAGCATGGCCGTTCGTGTCCTCGATAGGCCGCCCCGCGTCGAACGTGGGAGCGCGGGGGCGGGATCGCGCTCACCGGCCGAGAGGATGGGCAATGAGCGCGATGCCGGCGTCAACGAGTCGACGAAACGGCCTTGCGGGGCGACGGGGCGGCCGGGCTCGCGGTGACGCGCGAGCTCCGGCTTGCGAGAACGCAACTGGACATCCACCTTGGCGGAAACGCGGTCTCGTGGCGGCGACGTCCACGAACAGAGGCAGGCACGTGCCACTCACCGCCGGAGATCGACTCGGCCCCTACGAAATCCTCCGCCCCATTGGCGCGGGCGGAATGGGCGAGGTGTATCGGGCGCGCCACCTCAAGCTGCGTCGCGACGTTGCGATCAAGATTCTCCCGGCCGATCTCGCCAACGACGCCGACCGCCTCGCCCGCTTCGAGCGTGAAGCGCGCACCGCATCCGCGCTGAATCACCCGAACATCGTCGTCATCCACGACATCGCCGAGCAGGACGGGACGACGTACATCGCGATGGAGCTGGTCGAGGGGCGTACGCTTCGTGAGTTGATCACCGATGGCGCGATGCCTGTCGAGCGTGTCCTGCGAATCGGATCGCACATAGCTGACGGGCTCGCGAAAGCGCATGCCGCGGGCATCGTACATCGCGACGTCAAGCCGGCGAACGTGATGGTGACCGGTGACGGGCTGGTCAAGATCCTCGACTTCGGGCTCGCCAAGCCGGTCCCATTGGCGGAGCGACCGTCGGGTGCGACCGCCTCCACGCTGGAGAGTCGCGAAGGATTCGTCGTCGGCACGCCGCTCTACATGTCCCCCGAGCAGCTGGCCGGCGAACGGGTGGATCACCGCTCCGATCAATTCTCGCTCGGCGTCACGCTGTACGAGATGGTCAGCGGGCAGCCGCCGTTCGAGGAGTCGTCGCTCGTTCGCAGCATCCTCAGCGTCGATCCGCCGCCGCTCAAGCGCGTCCGCCCGGACACGCCGGCTGACCTCGATCGGATCGTTCGGCGATGCCTCGAGAAGGATCCCGCCAGGCGTTATGCATCGACGGCCGATCTGGCGACCGAGCTGCGCGAGCTGCGGGAACGGCGCGAGCGCGCCACGCACGGTTTCCGGGCCACGCTCAGGAAACCCATCGTCGTCGCGGCACTGGCCGGGATCGTCATTGCGTTAGGCACCGGCGGCGCGCTCTGGGCGCGCGGCTCGGGTGAGCGCTGGGCGCGCAATGACGCCATCCCGGAGATCACGGGGCTCACCGACGCCGGCAATCTCTACGACGCCTTTCGTCTCGCGCGCAGGGCGCAGCAATATCGGACCGGCGATCCTGCCCTCGAGAAGGTGATGAACCGCATTACCCTTCCTGCCCGCGTCACGACGCAGCCCGAGGGCGCCGAAGTGTGGGTGAAAGGATACTCGACACCGGGCGCGCCGTGGGAGCGCATCGGTGTGACACCGCTGAGCACGCGTATTCCCTACGCGCTGATGCGGTGGCGGATCACCAAGCCGGGCTATGAGCCATTCGAGGGCGCACCGTTCAGCGGCACCTCCATCGGTGTGCTCGCGACGGGGCTTCCGCTCGATTCCGTTGGAGCGCGACCAGCCGGAATGGTACGCATCCCCACGGCGATACTCATTGCGGTTCCCGGCGCGCGGCCGCAGGGCGAAATGCCGGCGGTCAGGGTCGAGACGTTCTTTCTCGACCGATACGAAGTGACGAATCGCGAGTTCCGCGCGTTCGTCGATGACGGCGGTTATGAGAAGAAGGAGCTCTGGCCCCTGCCCATCGAGCGCCGTGGTCACGAGCTCTCGTGGCAAGACGCCCTCAGTTCCTTTCGTGATGCGACCGGGCGGCCGGGGCCGTCGACGTGGGAAGCTGGAGCGTATCCGGCGGGCGAGGATGACTATCCGGTAGGAGGGATCAGCTGGTACGAGGCCGCGGCGTACTGTGCATTCGTCGGGAAGAGCCTGCCGACGGTGTATCACTGGTTCCACGCGATCGGGCAGGAGCAGATCTCCGACATCCTCGCCCACAGCAATACCGACACGAGCGCGAAGGCGCCGGTCGGCCGGTTCCAAGGGCTCGCCGCCTGGGGCACCTACGACATGGCCGGCAACGTGAAGGAGTGGGTGTGGAATCGGTCGGGCCCGGACCGCTACATCCTCGGCGGAGCGTGGAACGAGCCCGGTTACCTCTTCGAGCATCTGATCCGAGCGGACCCGATGGAGCGTGAGCCGACGCACGGCGTGCGTTGCGCGAAGTATCCGCAGCCGCCGCCGGAGAATCTCTTCGCGCCCGTCACACCGCAGCACCAGTACGACGTTCCCGCACCCATCTCCGACGAGGCGTTCGCGCTGCTTCGCGGGATGTACGCGTATGATCGTACCCCGCTCGAGCCCGAGCTCGTGCGCGTGAACGACAGTCTGCCTAACTACCGGCGCGAGGTCGTCTCGATCAGGACGGCGTACGGTGACGAACGCATGGAGGTGAATCTCCTGATGCCGCGCAACGGGTCGCCGCCATACCAGGCGGTGATCTGGTTCCCGGGGGGCGACGTCCATCTCCACCGGTCCAGCGAGCACTTCGCATCCGAGTACATGTTCGACTTCATCCCACGGGCCGGTCGCGTCCTCGTGTATCCGATCTACAAGGGAGAGTACGAGCGATTCGAGGAGCCATCCCTGGTGCCAAGCAACTGGCGCGACATGATGATCCGCTGGTCACAGGATATCGGCCGGACCATCGATTATCTGGAGACGCGCCCCGACTTCGATGCCACGCGTATCGGGTATTATGGATTCAGCGCCGGGGCGCACCAGGGACCGGTGTTCGTCGCCGTCGAGCCGCGCATCAAGGCGAGCGTGCTTCTGGCGGGCGGGCTCATCCCCATGCCGATGCGCCCGGAGATGAACCCGGTTCTATTCGCGCCGCGCGCCACGGCCCCGACCCTCATGATCAACGGACGTGACGACTTTCTCATGCCCTACGAGCTCGCCCAGCGCCCGCTATTCGAGCGGCTGGGCGCGCCGGATGACAGGAAGCGTCACGTGCGACTCGACGGCGGACACATTCCGCCAAATCGCGCCGAGATCATCCGCGAGGT
>DASRHU010000052.1:0-93043 GCA_035650335.1 Gemmatimonadaceae bacterium
GAATGGAGCGTAGCGAACCGCGCGGCCACGGCGGCGCCGTCATCATCCGGTGTCACCGCGACGTCCAACTCATGCCCCTGCCCGACATACCTCGCATGCGCCCACCAGCGACGCTCGGCCGCCTCGCCCGCGCGCGCCGCCAGCTCCCCGCACATCTCCGCAATCGTTGCACGGTCGAGCTGATCGGCGCGCCGCATCACGCTCCGCATCACGTCGCGTCGCTCCGTCGCCAGCGCCAGGCCTAACGCGCTCAGCACGCCGGCGTGGGGCGGGATGAGGATTCGCGTCATGCCAAGCTGAGTGGCCAGCGCGCACGCGTGCAGCGGACCTCCGCCACCGAACGCCACCAACGTGCACCGCCGTGGGTCCACCCCGCGCTCGACACTCACGCGGCGGAGCGCGCGAGCCACCGCCGCATCCGCGGCGGCGATGATCGCCTGCGCGATCCGTTCGACAGGCGCGCCGGCCCGTTCCGCGAGCTCCCCGACGACCCGCGCTGCCGCGGCCGGATCGAGCGTGACGCCGCCGCTCATTCGCGCCGGGTCGATGTTCCCGAGCACGATGTGCGCATCGGTGACGGTCGCCTCGGTACCGCCGCGGCCAAACGCAGCGGGTCCCGGCTGCGCTCCTGCGGAGCGTGGGCCCACCCGCAAGGCGCCTCCGCTGTCGATCCAGGCAACGCTCCCACCTCCGGCGGAGACGGTCTCAATGAGGACTCGCGGCAGCGCGATCGGCACTCCAGCGATGCTTCCGCCAGGCTCGGCGAGCGGCTCCCCGCCGAGGACGAGCCCCGCGTCGGCGCTCGTCCCGCCAATGTCGATCGTGAGGGCGTCGCGCACACCGACCTCGCCGGCAACGCGTGCGGCCCCGTGAACGCCTCCCGCGGGTCCCGACAGCGCGAGCGAGGCCGCGGCCTGCGCGGCGTCGCTCGCGCTCCGCATGCCCCCGGCCGACGTCATCACCGACGGGGCTGGATACCCGGCCTGCGCGAGCCCCTCCGCCAAGCGGCGAAGGTATGTGCCGACCCGCGGGCGCAGATAGGCTTCGGCGACCGTCGTCGCCGTTCGCTCGTACTCTCGTATCTCCGGAAGCACTTCGGACGACAGCACGACGTCCGCGCCGGCGATCAGCGCCCGGAGCGCGGCGCCTAACGCGCGCTCGTGGCGCCCGTCATGAAAGGCATGCAGCAGCGCCACGGCGATCACGTCCGGCGCGTGCTCCAGGACCTTCTGTGCCACGCGACGCACCCCGTTCGCATCGAGCGGCTTCACGATCCCCTGCGGCTCGACGCGCTCCGGCACGGGGACGACCCGTTCATGCGGGACGAGCGGTTCCGGATGAGGGCGGGTCAGGTCGTACAGGGCGGCCCGTTCCTGTCGTCTCAGCTCGAGCAGGTCCGTGGCTCCCTCGGTAGCGCAGAGCACGACGCGCGTCCCCGTGCGCTCGAGCAGCGTGTTGGTCGCGACGGTCGTTCCATGGACAATGTGCCGGATATTCCCCGGCGGCGCGCCTAACGCGCGCAGGGCGTCACGCACGCCATCGCTCTGGTCGCCAGGGGTCGAGAGGACCTTGCGCGCCTCGATGCGCCCGTCCTCGGCGACCGCGATGAGGTCGGTGAACGTTCCGCCGACGTCGATGCCGACGGAGTACCCAGTCATGCCCGGCGCCGGCGCATCCACCCGGCGACGAGCATCCCCGCCGTGCCGAGGAGCGATCCCAACCCGATCCAGTCTCCCCAGCGCACGAAGAGCGTGGTCGCAGCGGTGCTCTGTACCTGATAGGTGCGAGCGGCGCTGACCTCCAGTCCGGTCTCCTCGTGAAACCGCCCGAGCGGGTCGATGTACCCCGAGATGCCGGTGTTCGCCGCGCGCACGATGCCGAGACGGTTTTCGATGGCGCGAAGCGCCAAATGCGCCTCGTGTTGATAGGGGGCGATGCTTTGCCCGAACCACGCATCGTTGGTGATGTTCACCAGGAGCTCCGCTCCGCCCCGTTTGTATTCGCGGGAGAGCTGAGGGAATATCGATTCGTAGCAGATGAGAATCCCCGCATCGCCGAATGCATAACGAAATGGCGGCTGGTCCTTCCCGCGTCCGAACCCCCCGAAGTATTTCAGCCCGCTGAACCAATCGGGATCGAGGAACGGGACACGCTCGACGACGGGAACGAGAAACTCCTTTCGATACGGCGGTTGTGCGGCGATGCGGCCGGTGGAATCGGTGGTCATTGCCGCGTTGTAGATCTCGTACTCCTGCGTGCCGTCCGGTGCACGGCTCGAGAAAAACTCGACGTCGATGACGCCGAACAGAATCGGGATGCGGGTGGGAGCCGACAGCGCGCGAAGTGTGTCCGCCCACTCCGGATTCTGAACGAGGTATCCGGGAAGGGCGACCTCCGGCCAGACGACGAGGCGCGGCGGGTTCGACCGCATGCCTTCTCGCGTGAGATCGGCGAGGATGGACACGATGCGACCGAGGTTCTCCTTTTGCCACTTCTCTTCCTGCGGGATGTTCGGCTGCACGATCGCGACCGGCGCGAGCGGACTCAGCGCGATCGTGCGCAGCCGCCAGCGCCCGTAGCCCGCCACCGCCACCGCCAGGACGACGATGAGTCCCAGTCTCACCGCCACCTTTCGCCGCTCGGTCCGCAGGAGCCACGCATCGACGAGGAGGCCGGCCGACGCGGCAATCCAGAAGCTCACTCCCCGCACCCCCGAGACATCAGCCAGTTGCGCGAGCGACGGAAATCTCGATGTCGCGAGCCCGAGTGGCAGCCACGGAAATGCGAGGTCACTCATGTAATTGATGAACAGCTCCGAGGCCGTCCACACGACCGGGAGGAGCAACGCGAATGGCCACCGTGTCGCGCGACGCACGGCATGGAGGGCGGCCATCGTGATGCCGACCACCGGCGCCATGACGAGCACGGCACCGATGTACCCGAGGAACGAGAGCTTGGTGTAGATCGACAGCGCGATGGCGATCCAGTAGAGCGTGAGCCCGTACGCCATCGCGCCGAACCAGAACCCGAAACGAAACGACGCACGCACCGGCTCCCCGGCATCGACCTTTCGCGCGACGACGATCGTCACCGGCACGAGTGTGAGGAAGGCCGGAATCAGGGCGCGAAACGGGGGGAATGCCAAGAGGAAAAGCGCCGCCGACGCGAGCGCCGGCAGCGCCTCCTCACGAGTCACGAGCCAGCTCGGACGTTTCACAGCCGGATCTCTTTCCCCTCGTCCGCCGATTTGTAGATCGCCTCGGCGATCTTGTGCACCGTCACCTGCTCCGTTGGCGGCTCGTATTCGGCCTCCTCGCGCAGGATCGCGATGAAGTGCGCGAGCTCCGCCCGATACGATTGAATGAAGGCGCTCTCGCGCGCGGCCGCGCCCCCGGGCGAAACGTCCATCGGCTTCCCGTTGATCTCCTTCACGACGCGCAGCGGCGCGAGCCGGGCGTTCCCTCGTGAGGCGAGCACCTCGAACCACCAGCGGTCCTCGTCGCCGACGTAGGACCAGGTCACATCGAACGCGAGCGACATGCCGGGTGCGCACTCGAGGTACACGAACATCGAATCCTCGACGGCGCTCGCCCCGCGCGCGCGCTCCATCTGGGCCACGACGCGCACCGGTTCTGGAAAGTCGGCCAGCCACAGCGCGAGATCGAGCAGCGGCAGCCCGTGCTCGAAGAATGCCCCACCGCCCGCCTCCGCGCGCCGATGACGCCACCCCTCGGAGCCCTTCGTCACCTGATAATGCCCGGCCCGGACGCCGGTCAGGCGACCCAATTCCCCACCGCGGAGAAAGCGGTCGAGCGCCTGGACGTCGCTTCGGAAGCGGTGATTGAGCGCCACCACCACTTTTCGTCCAGTCCGCTGCGCGGCGCCGAGAATGCGCTCGACGCCGCGCGACGCGAGCGCGAGCGGGCGCTCACAGAGCACGTGCACACCCGCCTGAAGAGCACTCAGCACGTGGGGCTCGTGCAGATGGCTGGGTGTGCAGATGACGACCGCGTCGAGCTCGTCGAACTCGAGCAGATCCTCGATGTCGGTGAAGACGTCCGGAATCCCGAACCGATCGGCGAGCGACCGCGCCTTCGGCCGATCGTTATCGCACAGCGCGACCAGCTGCGCACCACGCATCTTCGCGAGGACTGGGATGTGGGCGATCTGGGCGATGCCGCCGACGCCCACGACGCCGATTCTGATTGCCGGCTTCATGGCGGAGACGATGGCGGCTGGCTGCCGAAGAAGTAAGTGATCAGCGCACGGCCCGACCAATACCGCAGATTGCTCAGCAGGTTCACCCGGCCTTGTACCCCGAAGCTGAGACGCCCCACGGGCTCGGTGTCGAATCCGGCGAACGCGGCGAAGCCGGCGGAGATGTTGTCGAGTGCGCTCTCCACGAACGTGTCGTTGATGAACGGCGATTCCGCGTTGACGATGTGCGCCCCGACGCCTCCCCCGGCATACAGGCGCACGGCCGTGCCCGGGCTCGGTGTGTAGCGCATGTCGAGCTCGAGCGCGATGTCGGAGACGTTGATTTGCCCAAAGTCGACCGTGTCATCTCCCGACGGGTCGATGATGTGCCCCCGGACGCGATCCTCGAGCTCCTGCACGTACTCGTCGCGGAAGTGCGACCCCCAGTACGTCGCCGAGAAGACGACCCGCCACGATCGCGCGATGTAACCGTAGTCGGCGTGAACGCCGAACGACTGCGCGGTCTCCGCGCGTGAGGCCTTCACCGGCCCCGCACTCGCGCCAAGCGCGGTAAGTCGAAGGCGGTCGAGGTTGAGACGCTCGAAGAGAGATTGCGCGGATATCGCGCGCGGTGTCGCGACCGCGACGATTGCCACCGCCGCCAACACGCGCCCCACGTCAGTCGGCCGTGGCAAGCTCGGTCCCGGGATAGTACGTGCTCAAGATGCCGCGGAAATCGTGACCGGCGCGCGCACGACCGATCGCCCCCCACTGACACATGCCGATACCGTGTCCATACCCTCCCCCGTCGAACGTGGCGCTTTCCAACCGCCCACTTCGGTCGCGCTCGGTGCGCACGGAAAAATACGTGCTGTTGAGGATCTCGCCATTGGGCGCGCGCATCACGAAACGAACATCGTTCCCGCGAAGCAGAAAGCGGCCAGCATCCGTTCGCACCGCGAGAACCGCAACCCGCCCGGAGGGCGTTTTGGAATCGACATCCAGACTACGCGGCGATCCAACGCGACCACCTGGCACGTTCACGTATTCGCTGAGGTATCGCGCGAGGACGGTGGCGAGGCGATTACGCGTCAGCGTCGTGGACCAGCGAAAGCGCGGCGATGGATCGCAGTAAAACCGGTCGGTTCCTTCGATCCGGTCGCTGACCCGTCGCAGGTAGGGCTCGTCGCGGCTGCGATACCACACCTCGGAGACGGCCGCGGTCGATCCGCCGCAGGTGGAATGGTATGGCGCGTTGACGAGACGACCGTCGTACGTGAGCACGAGACCTCGAGTCGCCCAGACTGCCGCGTTGGCCATCGGCGTCTCCGCGTCCGCTCCGCCGTACACCTGATCCTGCACGGTCGCGACGACATCGTACCCCCTCGCTTGCGCGCTGCGGACACGGACGGAGGCGTAGCTTCGGGCCGCGACGGCCTGTGCGGCGACGGCCGCCTCCTCGCCGGGCGCACGACGTCCGATCTCGAGCGGGACGACGCCACGCAGGTAATCCTCCATGTGAAGCCGGTTGACCACGAGCAGCCCGTCGGGACCGGCCGTCAACACGATCTCACCGCGGTACCGTTTGCCGTTCAGCGTCACGAAGCCGGACGCGCGGTCCGGTCGCGCGACGAGTGGCCCACCACTTTGGGCGGTGGCGAGTGCCTCTCGCGAGGCGTGCATGTGCGAGCCTCGCGCTTCGATGGTCCACGCGTCACCGGACGTCGCGTGAAGGAGGGACCCGCCGGTCTGCTCCTCGATCAGGCGCCATCCGCCGGTGCCACCGACCCTGACCGCCTCGACGCCGCTCGACAGCGCGACGCGAACGAGCCGTCCCGACGCGATCGGCATGGAATCGACCGGAGCGGGGATACGCCATACCGAGTCCGTCAGCTCGGCGGTATCCGCCGGAAGGACGAGCGTGTCGCGGCGCCATATCACCGGTTCGGACGGGCTTGGCTGCAGCGGTGGCCCGCAGGCGGCGACGACGGCGATGGCGACGGTCGCCGCTACGGTCCGTCGCACGTTAGGCACACGCGATCTGCATGGCGCGCTCGGCGCGCTCCAACGTGGCATCGATGTCGGCGCCGCCATGCGCGGCCGAGACGAATCCCGCTTCGAACGGTGATGGCGCGAAGTACACGCCGAGGGACAGCGCGGCGTGGAAGAACCGTCGGAAGAGCGAGACGTCACTCGCTCGCGCGTCGCTGTACGAGCGCACCGGCTCCGCCCGAAAGAAAAAGCCGAACATCGACCCCGCACTGTCCGCCGTGAACGGAATGCCGAGCCGCGCGGCGATCTCCCGCAGCCCGGCGACGAGCCGTGCCGTGCGTGCCTCGACCTTCCTGTGCAACGGCGTCGTGAGGGTGCGAAGCGTCGCCAGCCCCGCCGCCATCGCCAGCGGATTGCCGGACAGAGTGCCCGCCTGGTAGACCGCGCCCGAGGGCGCAATCAGCTCCATGAGGTCGCGGCGGCCGCCGTACGCGGCGGCGGGGAGCCCGCCTCCCAACACCTTGCCGAGCGTCGTGAGGTCGGCTCGGACACCGAAGCGCTCCGCGGCGCCCCCCGGCGCGATGCGAAATCCCGTCATCACCTCATCGAAGATGAGCAGCGCCCCGCGATCATCGGCAATCGCGCGCAGTCCGTGAAGGAAGGCTGGATCGGGAGCGATGAAGCCGGCATTGCCGACGACCGGCTCGACGATGATCGCGGCGAGCCGGTGCCCGTGCGTGTCCGCGATCTCGCGCACCGCGGCCAGATCGTTGAACGCCGTCGTGAGCGTGAGCGACGCCACCGCGTCCGGCACCCCGGGTGAGTTCGGCAGGCCGAGCGTCGCCACCCCGGAGCCCGCGCGCACCAGAAAGCCGTCGGCGTGCCCGTGGTAACACCCGTCGAACTTGAGTAGGTAATCGCGCCGCGTGGCGGCGCGCGCGAGACGAATGGCGCTCATCGTCGCCTCGCTGCCGCTCGAGACGAACCGCATCATCTCCACGTGCGGCATGCGCTGCCTGACGAGCTCGGCCAACTCGACCTCGAGCTCGGTCGGCGCGCCGAAGCTCGTCCCATCGTGCATGGCGGCGGTTATTGCATCCAGTACCGGCGGCGACGCGTGTCCGAGCGCCAGCGCGCCCCACGACATCACGTAGTCGATGTACTCGCGCTCATCGACGTCGAACAACCGCGATCCCGCCCCGCGCCGCACGACGAACGGCTCACCGCCAACGCCGCCGAACGCGCGGACTGGTGAGCTGACTCCTCCGGGAAACACGTCGCGCGCGCGCGACATGATCGCGGCGCTCCGTGCCGTCACCGTCCAAAGCTCCCGATGCTCGCCAGCGACAGCACGGGCAGCCCGGCCCGCGCACGGGTCACGACCGGCGGCGGCGCGATGAGCGCATGCTGGGTCGCGATGAAATCGTAGTCGTCCTCCACGCCGGTGATCGTCATGTCCACGATCGAGCCCGGCGCGGCGTCGCCCTCGAGGCGGGTGATTCCGTCGATGTCATCCGCCTGCCAGACGGCGCGCGCTTCGAGCGTGTCCCCGCGTCGATCCACGATGCCGCGCGTCCGGCGACCCACGAGTCGCTCGTACCGCTCGGACGTCACCGCGCGCTGCACGTCGATGAGCCGCTCCAGGCGATCCCGCTTGATGTCGTCAGGCACATCGTCGGCGAGCTCGTATGCGCGCGTCCCTTCCTGCGGCGAGTACGTGAACGCTCCGACACGCTCGAACTGGATCTCCTCGAGGAAGTCGAGGAGGCGCTGGAAATCGGCCTCGGTCTCCCCCGGGAATCCGACGATGCACGTCGTACGGATGGCGACGTCGGGCACGGCGTCGCGCACACGTCGAACTTTCTCCCGAATGGTGCGCTCGCGCTCGGGTCTCCGCATCCGGGCGAGCACCGTATCGGACGCGTGCTGGATCGGCATGTCGAGATACGGCATGATGCGCGGCGCGCCCGACATGACCTCGAGCAGACGCGGCGTCAGCCCGGCCGAGTAGAGGTACAGCAGGCGGAACCAGGGGATCGACGTCTCGCGCAGCAACGCCTGGAGCAACTCCGGAAGCGTCACACCATCACGAAGATCGCGCCCGTAATGGGCGAGATCCTGCGCGACGAGATTCACCTCGACGGCTCCCTGACGTTCGAGCTCCTGCGCTTCGCGCACCACCTCGTCGAGCGCGAACGAGCGATGGCGCCCGCGCATGAGCGGGATCGCGCAGAAGGCACACCCGTGATCGCATCCCTCGCTGACCTTCAGATAGCGAACGTGCGGCAGATCCCCGGTGTACAGGCGCACGCCGGGGTGCGCGGTCGTGGGATCGCCGAGGATGCCCCGCTGTTCCAGCTCGGGCACGAGGCGGTCCATCTCGGACGAGCCGAGGAAGAGATCGACCTCGGGGAGATGGTCGAGGAGCTCCTGCTTGTGGCGCTCCACCATGCAGCCGACAGCCACCACGGCCTGACAGGAGCCGTCCTCCTTGAGGCGCCCCGCCTCGATCAACGCATCGATGGACTCTTTCTTCGCCGCGTCGATGAAACCGCACGTGTTGACGACGATGACCTCGGCGTCGGCGAGATCGCTGACGGGTTCGGCGCCGCGGCCGACGAGTCGCGCGAGGTATCGTTCGCTGTCGACGGTGTTCTTGTCGCAACCGAGGGTGATGAAGCCAATTCTCACCCTGAAAAACCTAGTGGAGGCGAGAGGGAAGAGCGACTGCAGGATGGAGGGAAGAGACTGAGGAGTGAGGGAAGAGTGAACGAGGTTGGAGCCACGTCAGGGAAGCGGGAAGTGGGAAGGGGGAAGCGGGGACGGGCACTCCCATACCGCCAGCCCCCTCTTCCCGCTTCCCCCTTCCCGCTTCCCTTCGAGTCCCTCCAACCTCGTTCACTCTTCCCTCACCCCTCAGTCTCTTCCCTCCAACCTGCAGTCCCTCTCACCTGTAGTTCCCGAACTTGAGCTCCACCCCGAAATCCCGCCCTCGCAACAGCGTCATGACCGCCTGCAGCTCGTCCTTCGAGGCCGAGCTCACGCGCACCTGCTCGCCGAGAATCGCGGCGGTGACCTTCTTCATTTTGGCTTCCTTGATGGCCGCGACGACCTTCTTCGCCGTGTCGCCATCGAGCGCCATCTTGAGCGTGATCTCGCGCCGCACCGTATCGTTCCCCGCCGGCTTGACCTCGCCGATGTCGAGGTTCTTCACCGGCACACCGCGCTTGATCAGCTTCGCCTGAAGCACGTCGAGCAGCGCGCGCATCTTGTAGTCGTCATCGGCGATGAGGATGATCTTCCCCGCCGCGCGCTGGAAATCGATGCTCGCCTTCGATCCCTTGAAGTCGTACCGCTGCGCGATCTCCTTCTGCGCCTGGTTGATCGCGTTGTCGACCTCCTGGAGGTCGACCCCGGTCGTGATGTCGAATGAGTTAGCTTGAGGCATGCGTAAGAGACTGGGCCAAGGGCCAGGGGCCAGGGGCCATGGGGAGGGGCATGGGAGCACCGTTATTCCTGACCCTCCCCATGGCCCGTGGCCCCTGGCCCTTGGCCCGGTTCATCAGGGGACCTGGGGCTGGGTGACCTTCGCCACCCAGAACCCCGTGTTGATGTCCGACACCATGATGTGCCCCTTGTGCGGGATCGCGCTCCACGCCAGCGCCTGGTTCGGACGGTAACCGTCGAGCGCGCCCGTGTAGACCGAGCCGATGACGCGTCCCTGCTCCCGCAGCTCGCCGCGGAGATCGCCGCTCACGTCGAGCACGCGCACGCCACCGTCGTAAGCGCCGATGTAGAGCAGGTCGTCCTCGACCCACAGGTTGTGCGCCCCGAACTCCACCGGGTCGTACTGCGCGACTTTCCGGAGATTGCGAATGTCACTCGCATCGAGCACGTGCACGATCCCACGCGTGGGCATGCGCTCGCGCGAGAACAGCTGGAACGCGCCGTAGAGGGATTCGTCGGCGATGTAAATGTACTTCCCCGCCGGAAACACGGCGTGCGTCCCCGCGAGAAAGTCCGGCGGGTAGAGCGACGCGTGATCGTAAGAGAAGCGCGAGACCACGGTCGGTGCGGTGATGGTGCCCCCCGCCATCCCGTTGCCGACGTCGAGGATGATCAGGCCATCACGCCAGTACGCGAGGTAGGCCAGACCATCCCGCACGTAGACGTCGTGCAGCATGCGCGTCCCGCGCTCCGGCGTCTCCCATCGCGCGATCTGTTTTGGCTGCCTCACGTCGCTGAAATCGATGATTCGCAGCGAGCCGGTCGCATCGTCGGTGGCGAACACGTACCGCTTCCAGATGAATGCGCTGTGAACGCCGCCGGTGACCGTCTCGGTGAACTCCGACACGATCTTCGGATGGCGAGGATCGCTCGCATCGAAGAAGACGAGTCCGTTCCGGCGGCTCGAGGCGCCTTCACGGGTCAGCACGCCGAGCTTGCCGTCTTCGGTGAGGCTGACGTCGTTGATGACCCGCGCATCGACCACGAGCGAGTCCGTGAGCTTCGGCGCCGTCGGATCAGTGATGTCGAAGACGTACACGTGCGTGCCGATCGTCGAGGTGTACACGACGTCACCAAACGGCCACACCTCGGCTCCCATGATTCCATTCGGGAACGGACGGTGCGCCACCGCCGTCACCCGGCGTGGATCCGCACGGGGAACGACGTGCACCGACGTCGCATTGGCCACCGAGCCGACGCTCGCCGTCACGGTGTACACCCCCGGATCCTGCGCGACGAAATACCCTTCCTGATCCACCTGCGACCCCACGCCGCTGACGCTCCACCGTACTGGAGCGCTGGTGACCGGTGCGCCCCGAGCATCGCGGGCGACCGCCGTCAGCTTCACGACGTCGCCCGTGCGGGCAGGCCTCGGCACGGGTTCCAGTCGAACGCTGCGCACCGGATTCGGCCTGACGGTGATCTCGCTCGTCGCCGACAGCGCGCCTGCGTCCGCGACGATCGTCGCGCGACCCGGCGCTTTCGCGACCATGAGGCCGTTCGGACCGACGTCGGCGATCGAGGGTGTGCGCGACCGCCAACGCACCGAGGACAGGCGCACGGTGTCGTTGGCACTCGTCAGACCGGTGACGTCGAGCTGCAACGTGCCGCCGACGACTGTCTCCAACCCCTCCGCGCTGCGCACGAGGAGGCGCGATGGGGGACGCTGCGTGACGCGAACCGTGGCCCGGCCTGGCCGACCGCCCACGATGGCGAACACCTGAACCTCGCCCGGATGAAAGGCCGTCAGCGTCCCGGTGCTGTCGATGCTCGCGACGTCGAATGGCGCGGCAGCCCACATCGGCGCATGCGGAACGGGCACGCCTCTGTCATCGCTCGCGACCGCCCTGAGCCTGATGGATGACCCGACGACCATCGTCGTCTCGGCGGGCGTGACCTGAACCTGAGCGACGTTTTGAGCCTGAAGCACGATCGGGAACGCGATCGCGGCGAGGACGACTCTCATGGAAGCTCCGGAGAGGTGGGCACGGAACATTTCGGCGGCGCCCGCGGCGGTCAAGGGGCCACCGCGGGGGGAAGCCGGAATCCGGGCAAAAGAATGTACGAAGGGCGCCGATCAGCTGATCGGCGCCCTCCAACAACTATCCGCATTCCGTGTTCCGCGTTCGCATCATGGCGACCATCGATCGTTCCCACGCATGACATCCGGGAACACCTTGTCCGGATCGAGCTCGACGCTCACCACGCGCGGAGACGCGGCCACGCGCACGGTGTGACGCGTCGCACCCGACAGCCAGGTACTCGCCGGCACGGTCACGCGATCCGCTTGCCCACCTTCGCGCTTAACGAGAAGGATGGCCGGCATGGGCGCCGGCTGGCGCCGCTCGATGTCGATCTCGACCGAGTCGCCGACCACCCGTCCCCCGGCAATCGCGAGGTCCATCGTCCACGTCTCGTAGAACCAGGTCCGCCAGAACCAGTCCAGCGGACGGCCGCTGGCGCTCTCGAACGAATTCCACAGATCCTGCGGCGTCGGGTGCTTGTTCCGCCACCACCGTCCGTGATTGGTGAAGGCGCGCGTGAAGGCGCTGTCTCCAATCACGCCGCGGAGCGCCCGGAAAATCGCCACCGGCTTTTCGTACGAGGCGATCACATACGACGCGGTCGTCGAGAACTTGTCGCTGTGCGTCATGAGCGGGACTTCGACGTCGGTGCCGGCCGCCCGCAGATAGTTCGTGAAGCCGGTGACGGCCGGATCGCCGGCGGCGGGTCCGAACTGATCGCGTGCGGCGCGCGTCTCGAAATAGCTGGCGAGCCCTTCGTCGTACCACGCGTACCGCTTTTCGTCCGAGCCGATCTGCATCGGGAACCACATGTGCGCGATCTCGTGCGCGATCACCGTGTACAGCTCCTGCGGATCCGGGACCGCGGCGATGGCGGTGAGCATGGGATACTCCATGCCGTACACCGTCGTCTCGACCGCCGTCATGTGCGGGTAGGGATACGGCCAGATGTCGCGTGACAGGAACTCGATCGAGTGCTTCGCGAATCGGGCCGACAGCTCCCAGGACGCGGCGGTGGCGCGGAAGAACGTGTGAATCTGCGTCGTATCAGGGCGGCCATCACCGTTCGCATCGCCGACCGCGGCCCGCGTCGCATCCCACAACCACTGGTTGGACGCGCCCCACGCGAAGTCCCGGACGCCGCGCGCGCGGTACCGCCACTCGAGAAGCCCGTCCGCGTCCGCTCGTGTGCGCTCCGCGTCACGGCGCCACACCACGTGCACGACGTTCGTGTCGGTGCGCGTTCGCTCGAGACGTGCGATCGCCGAGTCGGTGAGAACCTCACGCGGATTTTGCAGCTCTCCGGTGGCGGTGACGAGCCAGCCGGTGGGAACGGTGAGGGTCACGTCGTAGTCGCCGTACCCGTAGTAGAACTCGCCGTTTCCGAGATAGGGATCCGTCTGCCAGCCATTCACGTCATCGTAGACGGCGACGCGCGGATACCACTGAGCGATCATGAACACCTCGCCGTCCTGTCCCATGCGCGGTGCGCTGCCGGGCGGGACGCGGAATCCCCATGTGAAGCCAAGCTCGACGGAATCGCCAGGCGCGAGCGGACGAGCCAGCGGGATCCAGCCGATGGTCCCCTGCACCTCGTAGCCGCCGTCACCGCCGGGCGCGATTTGCTGCCCATTCACCGTGACGCGCTCGAGCCGCAGCCCGCCGGTGATCGGGACGTTCTCGTTCTTGGGGGCGTTGCTCGCGAAGAGGTTCTGGAGGAGCTGAACGGCGACGCGTCGCAACGTGTCGGGGGATCGATTGTGATATCGGACCGTCCCTTCGCCCGTGAGCTGCGCGGCGCGCGGATCGAGGCGGGCAGACAAGCGGTACGAGGCCCACTGCTGCCAATAGCGCGCCCCCGGGGGCCCGGAGTCGGCTCGCGTGCCGCGACTGATCGCCCGGTTGTACGCGGAATCGACCGGCACGGCGGCGATCGGACCGCTGAGGACCACCGGGGCGGTAACCGCCCGCGAGCAGGCGGCGGTCAGTAGCAATGCTGGGAGGAGGATCGTGCGCATTGGGTCACTGTGAGTGCGTGTCGACACAAAACTGCGTCAGCCCTTCCGAGAAGCAAGAACGGGGCGAGCCCGAAGGCCGCCCCGTTCATCGTTCAGCGGTGAGGCGTTGGTTACCCGAGATAGGACTCCAGCGCGCGCGCGCGCGACACATGGCGCAGTCGCGAGAGCGCCTTCTCCTTGATCTGCCGAACGCGCTCGCGCGTGATGCCGAGGAGGGACCCGATCTGCTCGAGCGTCATCGGCTCCTCCCCGTCCAGTCCGAAGTACAAACGCAGGATCTTCGCTTCGCGTTCCTTCAGCGATGCGAGCGCTTCCTCGATCGACTCCGTGAGCGCCTTCTCGAACGTCTGCTCGTCAGGCGTCGGGTTGAGATTGTCCGGCAGATAATCGAGAAGCTTGTTGTCCTCTCCCGGCGTGAGCGGCGCGTCGAGCGAGAGGTGCGTCTGCGAGATGGAGATCGTCTTGGCGACCTCTTCTTCCGTGATGTCCATCCCATCGGCGATCTCTTCGTGCGTCGGCTCGCGCCCGAGCTCCTGCAGCAGCGCGTTCGCGCGCTTGCCAATGCGATGCAGCGTCCCCGCGCGATTCAGCGGGACGCGCACGATGCGCGACTGCTCCGCGAGCGCCTGCAGAATCGCCTGCCGAATCCACCAGACCGCGTAGGAGATGAACTTGATGCCCTTCGTCTCATCGAATTTGTGGGCTGCCCTGATGAGACCGAGATTTCCTTCGTTGATGAGGTCGGAGAGCGACACGCCCTGGTTCTGATACTTCTTCGCGACCGACACGACGAAGCGCAGGTTGGAGCGCACGAGCTTGTCGAGCGCTTCCTGGTCGTTCACGCGGATGCGCTGCGCGAGCCGTACCTCTTCGTCGCGAGAGATCAGGGGGTAGATGCTGATGTCGCGGAGGTACTGGTCGAGCGACCCTTCCTCGTACGACGACTTCTTGTGTGTGGTCACTCCCATACGGGCACCGGCTCCTCGATGCGACCCCACCACGCGTGGGACGCGCGGTGTTACAGACGACGACTCCGGCCCCTCAGTGAACGCGTTCTCCAAGGCGCCGCCACCGGATGTTGGTGAGCCACGGAATGCGATGCGACGGCTCACGCGCGTAACTGTAGTAGACGACGAATGGCTGGCCTTTCACCAGGCTGTCCGGCACGAAGCCCCAGTAACGACTGTCGTACGAGTTGTCCCGGTTGTCACCCAGCACGAAATAGCTCTTCTCAGGGACGACCAGCGGACCCCAGTTGTTACGCGATGGATGGTAGAGCGATCCGCTCGCGGCCGCCTGCTTTACGAGATGATTTCGCTGCCATTCGAAGTCTTCACCCGAAGGGTCTTCGTTCGGCGCCGTGCGATCGACGTAGTGTTCGTCGAGCGGCCTTCCGTTGAGGCGCACGACCCCTTCGCGCATCTCGAGCGTGTCGCCCGGCAACCCGATGAGACGCTTCACGAAGTTCTTCGACGGGTCTTTCGGCCATTCGAAGACGATGATGTCGCCGCGCTCCGGGCGGGCGATCGGCGGCAGGTGCGCGTTCGTGAACGGGATCTCGGCGCCGTAGACCGCCTTGTTCACGAGGAGGAAGTCGCCGACGAGGAGGGTGTGCTCCATGCTTCCCGTCGGAATCTTGAAGGCCTCGACGAGGAAGGTGCGGATGAGCAGGAACAGGACGATCGCGACGACGAGCGACTTCGCCCAGTCGACGAACATGCGGATGCGAGACCGTGGGCGGTTGAGCTCGCGCAGAATTTGTCTGCGCTGCTCTTCCGTGATCTCGACGCGGTTCGGGGTCGTCTGGGAGCGTTCCGTCATCGCGAGCCGGCCTCGGCTAGACACATGAAATCGACACCTGGAGGCGCGCCGCCACCTGCGCGACCGCGAACTTCGCTCCGGGAGGGAGCCGAAACGCCGCGACGGTGTGCCGTCCCGACGAGGCCTTGCCCCATCTCGGAGATGACTACCCCGTCCGCCTGGAGGTCACGCCGCAAACACACAGCGACATTGGCCATACGATGGGTCGAGAGCACCCTCACGAGCGCCGCTTTCCATTCGGTCGCGCCGAGCTCACTGCGACCTCCAGCGCGCCGACCACGCATTCGGCCGCACTCATCCACGGCCCCGCGATACCGTTCACGCGACGCGCGCGCTCACGCGTTCCGAGGGCAGCCGAACCATGCCATCGCGACGCCCGATGGACATAGGCTGGAATAAACCGACGGGATCGAACGATTTCTAGGGGTCGGGAAATCGGGGGGCAGAGATCAGGGGGTGTCAGGGGCGAGGTTGCAGGAATCGAGCAAGCAATTTTCCTCGAACCTCCAACCCAGGACCCTGTGATCCCTGCCTCCTGACTCCTGATTCCTGACCCCTTCAGTCAGGAGTGCCCAGGTAGTTATCGATTTGCGCGCGCTGCAGCGTACCCGAGAAGTCTACGTAACCGACCTTCGTCTCGGAGTAGAACTCGTAGACCTCCCAGCCCCCCTCACGATGACCGTTGCCGGTCTGCTTGACCCCCCCGAACGGGAGGTGCGCCTCGGCCCCGATGGTCGGGGCGTTGATGTACGTGATCCCGTTGTCGAGCTCGCTCAGCGCACGGAAAGCCACCGAGACGTCTCGCGTGTACAGCGACGATGACAGTCCGTATTTCACGCCGTTGTTGACCGTGAAGGCCTCCTCGACCGAGTCCACGCGGATCACCGAGAGGACTGGACCGAAGATCTCCTCCTGCTCGATCCGCATTCCCTGCTCCACTCGCGAAAAAATCGTGGGCTCGAAGAAGTACCCCTTCCCAAGGTCCTTGCCATTCGCTCGGCGGCCGCCCGTGAGCAGGTCCGCCCCCTCGGCCACCCCGACGTCCACGTAGCGCTCGACCTTCTTCACCGCCGCCTCGTTGATCAGCGGTCCGACCTCGGTTCCGTCGCGTCGGCCGTCGCCAAGCTTGAGAGCGCGAACGCGCTTCACGAGCCGGCTCAGGAAGTCGTCGTGGATGCCCGACTGAAGAATGAGGCGACTCGTCGCGGTGCACCGCTGCCCCGTGGTGCCGAATGCGCCCCACAGCACGCCCTCGAGAGCCAGCGCGGGATCCGCATCATCGAGCACGATCATCGCGTTCTTCCCGCCCATCTCGAGCGAGAGGCGCTTGTGCAGCCGGCCGCACGTTTCGCCGACGATGCGCCCGGTCTCCGTCGATCCCGTGAACGACACCAGTGCGACATCGGGGTGCTCCACGATCGGTGCGCCGACCTCCTCCCCCGATCCATGCACGAGCTGGATGACGTCGGGCGGCAGCCCCGCCTCGAGCAGCACCTCGACGAACACGGTCGCGGTGTGTGGCACGTCCTCGGCCGGCTTGAACACGATCGAGTTTCCGCAGAGGAGCGCCGGGAACATCTTCCACGTGGGAATCGCGAGCGGAAAGTTGAACGGCGTGATGACGCCGGCGACACCGATGGGACGCCTGAAGCTCATCGCCCACTTGTCGCGCAGCTCGCTCGGTACCGTGTGGCCGAAGAGGCGGCGGCCTTCGCTGGCTGCGTAATAGGCGGTGTCGATTCCCTCCTGGACGTCGCCGCGCGTTTCGGTCAAAGGCTTTCCCATCTCGCGCGTCATGATGTCGGCGATCTCCTCCTTCCGCTTGGCGAGAAGATCTCCGGCGCGACGAATCACATCGCCGCGCGCCGGTGCCGGCGTTCGCCGCCACCGCTCGAAACCGCGGCGTGCCGAGGCAACGGCCTTGTCGACGTCAGCGCGCCTGGATAGTGGGAACCGGCCGATGAGATCGCTCGTATCGGCCGGATTGATGTTGTCGAAGTACGCGCCGCCCGATGGCTCGACCCAGGCGCCGGCGATGAAGTTGCGGAAGACCTTCATGGAGAAGAAGGATTCGAGTCGAAGGCGGAATGCGGAATGCGGAGCGTCATGAGGAGCTGCTCGCGGCGCGACCATTTAGCGCCTGCCGCCAGTTCATCATAATCCTCCGCATTCCGCATTCCGAGTTCCGTTATTGGCACTCCCACGCCGCCGGATGCTCCAGCGTCGGCTTGGCGTACCCAATACGCGGGAGAATCTCCTGAGCGGCGAGAAGGCCGCCCCACAACAGGATGAGCAGCGACAGCACGTGGGCCTTGCCCGCGCGATGCCGCCAGGCCCAGACCGCGCTCCACAGACCCGCTCCCGTCACCACCGCCACGGCGCCGAGATACCCGAGGAGCCCGAATCCGCAACGCGCCTCGTATGGCCAGAAGATAATCCCGATGCCGAGCGCCACCGCGAGAGTCAGCCGCGTGAGCACTCCGAGGGTGGACGTCCGCCCCTGCTTGTCGACGACCTGCTGCGGCGGGGCCGTCGTTTTCGTTGGGGTCTTCGGGAAGATCTGCTCGTCGGACACCGACTCGAGCTGCTTGTCGATCTTCGCGAGCTCCTTCTCCCAATCTCGATCCACCATCGTCACCTCGGCGCGCAGGCTGCCGCGCGTGGTAAGGCATCAGTCACGCATCCTCTCTCGCTAATCCATAACGTTCGATCTTCTTGTAGAGATTCGACCGCGGCATGTCCAGGATCCGTGCGGTCTCGGACACGTTCCAGTTCGACTCGCGCAGCTTCGCGAGCAAAAACGCGCGCTCGGCGGCATCCTTGAATTCCTCGAAGGTGCGACACTCCACCAGTGACCCGAGGCTCGTCTGCTCGGTCGCGCGCTTGCCGACGAGTCGCTCGACGTCCGCCGCGGAGATGCGCGGCCCGGATGAGAGGATGAGCAGGCGCTCGACGGTGTTGCGCAGCTCACGCACGTTGCCGGGCCAGTCGTATTCGGAGAGCCGCTTGACCGCGTCGTCGGCGAAGGCGCGGGGCGGCATGCCTTCGTGCCTGGTCAGGCGCTCGGTGAAGTGTGCGACGAGCTGCGGAATGTCCTCGCGCCGATCGCGAAGCAGCGGAACGTTCACCGGGACCACGTTCAACCGGTAGTACAGGTCCTCCCGGAACTTCCCCTCGGCGATCTCGTGCTCGAGGTCCTTGTTCGTCGCGGCGATCACCCTCACGTCGACGGAGATCGGCTTGCTTCCCCCGATGCGCGTCACGACGCCGTCCTCCAGCACGCGCAGCACCTTCGCCTGCGCGGCCAGGCTCATGTCGCCGATCTCGTCGAGAAAGAGGGTGCCCCCACTCGCGAGCTCGAACTTTCCCGCGCGATCCTGCACCGCTCCCGTGAACGAGCCCTTCATGTGGCCAAACAGCTCGCTCTCGATGAGCTCGCCGGGAATCGCCGCGCAGTTCACCTCGATGAACGGTCCCTGCGCGCGCGGAGACAGGCGGTGCACCGCGCGCGCGACGAGCTCCTTCCCCGTTCCGTTCTCTCCGGTGATGAGCACGCGTGCCGGTGAGGGCGCGACCTTCTCGATCTTGTCGAGCAACGCCTTGATCGCGTAGGAGCGGCCGACGATCTCGTATCGCGACTCGATGGTCTGCTTGAGTCGCGTGTTCTCTTCCGACAGCGACAGGTGCTCGAGCGCGTTTCGCAGGGTGACGAGAATGCGATCCGTATCGAGCGGCTTTTCGAGAAAGTCGTATGCGCCGAGCTGCGTGGCCTCGACCGCGGTTTGAATGGTTCCGTGGCCGCTGATCATCACGACGATGGCGTGTGGATCACTCTGCTTCAGGCGCTTCAGCGCCTCGAGCCCGTCGATGCCCGCCATCTTCACGTCCATGAAGACCAGCTGCGGGCGGAAGCGATCGTACTCGGTGATGGCGTCCACCGCATTGCCCGCCGTCCTGACCTCGTATCCCTCGTACTCGAGCAGCTGGCCTAACGCCTGGCGGATTCCCTTTTCGTCATCGACGACGAGGATGCGCCGGGTCATCGCGCTGTGGACTTGTAGAGCGTGACGCGCCCTTCGCCGATGCGCACGTCGGCGATGTACGTCGGCACCTCGAGGGGGAGACCGTCGTCGGCCAGTCCCGGCGGGCGCGCGCCGCGCGCGACCCGCTGCGTGAGTCGCGGAATCATGCGCGCCGGCACCGAGAGCTCACGGAGGCGGAGCATCTTCACTCGATATTGCGCGAGGCCGGGTCGAACCAGCTCGAGCGTTCCGCCGAACTCCACCGGCTCGCGGTCGCCGAGCATCGCCGCCAGCGGCCCGAGCGCTCCCGCGCCGCCAAAGTCGTTGAGGTCGACGAGTGCGCGCACGTGCAGGCGGTCACCGATCACCGCCGCCTCGAGGTTCTGCGCCGAGGGTGGCAACTGCTTCGACAGCTCATCGAAGACGTATGACGCCAGGTCCGCGCCCCGAAGGTTGGCGAACACCGCCCCCTGCGGACGAGAGAGCGCCTGCACTGCTCGCCGGGCCCGCTCGGCGCCTTCCGTCGTTAGGGGCTCCCACACCGGGGACGTCGAGACCGTCTCCGTCGTGCGACCGGGACGCAGGAAGATGTACCAGACGCCCGCGGCCACCAGAGCCAGAGCGAGCAACGCCAAGCAGCCGAGCTTTCGCATACACCCCATTTATGAGACGCCGAGCGGAACGGCGGCGAGGACGGTATAGCGGGGTCCCTGTGACGACAGCTCGCTCCGCATCACGTCGATCGTAGCGGCGTCGACCGAGCCGCGATAACGGACCGCGCGAGCCAGCGCGGCGACCGAGCGCGCTTCTTCCGCCGTCATGTCCCGTTTGGCGCGCCCGAGTGTGACGTGCGGTCGGAAGGCGCGAGCGTCCACCTCGTGCCCAAGCGCTTCACAGGCGAGCTCGACGTCGTGGTGCAGCAGCTCGAGCTTCGAGTCACCGGCGATGCCCATCCAGAAGATCCTCGGTGACCGCAGATGCGGGAAGGCCCCGACGCCGCCAACGTCGAGCCGCATCGGCTGAAACCGGCGCGCGACCTCGCTGAGCGCGCCGCGGACCGGTGCCACCGCCTCGGGCGGATGCTCCCCCAGGAACTTCATCGTGAGATGGATGCACTCGGCAGCCACCCACGTGACGCCGCGCGCCGCTGCGCGCAGAGGCGCCGTCGCCTGATGAATCGCTTGCCGCTCGGATTCGGGGAGATTAATCGCGATGAACAGCCGCACGTCGGTCGGCGTCATCGATCTCGAGCGCAAGGTGCGTGAACCCGTTGCGCTCGGCAGCCTCGACGGCGAGAGAGCGACGCGCCTCATCCGCGAGCTCCGGGGCGTCCTCCATTCTCAGAACCGCCAGCGATCCCCGCACCTCTACGATTCCGTGAAGGCCGATCTCCGCCAACGCCCGCTCGAGGGTTTCGACGTTCATGCGGCGTTTACCTCCTGGAATAGGTTCAGCGAGCCCGACCGGAAGCCGCGCAAATCCACCGCCACGCGCGCGAACCCGGCCGCTCGAACCGCCGCGGTCAGCGTGCGAAGCGCCGCCGGCGCGAGCCAGCGAGAGAGCATATCGCGCGAGAGCTCGATGCGCGCAAGGTCGCCATGATGGCGTACACGCAAATCCCCTGTGATGCCGAGCTCGCGCAGCGCACGCTCGGCGCTCTCCACCTGCGCGAGACGCTCCGACGTAACGTGTAAACCGTACTGAATGCGGGACGCGAGGCAGGGCGCGGAGGGCCGCGACCACGTTGGAAGTCCCCGCGCGCGCGATCGTTCGCGTACGTCGCGTTTGGTCATGCCGACCTCCGCGAGCGGGGAGGCGATGCCGTGCTCGTTCGCCGCACGCATACCCGGGCGATGCCCGCCGGTGTCGTCGGCATTCGTGCCATCGACGACGACAGCGAGTCCTCGCTCGCGCGCCAGCGGCGCGAGCTTGCCCCACAGCTCGCTCTTGCAGAAGTAGCAGCGGTTCGACGGATTGGCGACGTACCGCGAATCGCGCATCTCGTCGGTATCGACCTCTTCGACCCGCAGACCGATCCGCGCCGCGATGTCGAGTGCCGCGAGCCATTGCTCTTCAGGGTACGATGCCGATCGCCCGATCACTCCCAGGACTCGGTCGCGGCCGAGCGCCTCCACGGCCACGCTCGCGAGGTACGCCGAATCGACTCCGCCACTGAACCCGAGGAGCACGGATGCGCGCGCGCGAAGCCACGCGAACAGCGCGTTCTCCCTCTCCTCAGCCGTCGTAATCGCCGTCAGCTCTGCGGGTACGGTCATGCTTCAACGTAACCGCGCCCACTGGCGGTTGGGAGGTGCGCCAGCCCCGGCTAGCCCAGCCGGGTGCCCGCTTCGTGATCGAGGAGCCAGCGCTTCCGCTCGATGCCGGCGCCGAAGCCTGTCAGCGACCCGTCAGCACCGATCACACGGTGGCAGGGAACGACGATCATCAACGGATTACGTCCGTTCGCCGCCCCGACGGCGCGCATCGCTTTCGGGTTGCCGACGCGCCGCGCGAGCTCCGCGTAGCTGATGGTTTCCGCGTAGGGAATCTCCCGAAGCGCGTCCCACACCCGACGCTGGAATTCCGTTCCGTGCGGGTCGAGCGGCAGGTCGAACCGCGTCAGGCGCGCATCGAAGTACGCCTCGAGTTGTGCACGCGCCTCGCCGAATATCGGATCAGCATCCGCCGGCACATCGGCCGGCTCGGGGGTGTCGCCGTCGGCGAGAAGCAACTGCGTCAGCGCATGGCCGTTGCTGGTGAGCGCGAGCATGCCGATCGGGCTGCTGATGCGAGTGCTGAGCGTCGAATCGATCATGGTGACGGTCATCTCTGTGCTCCGGATAGCCGCGCGCGAGGGCGGGCATGGTTTCCAGACGAAGGGTTCAGCTCTGCGAACTCATTATCGACGGGTTGGACGTTATCGCGGTGCGTCGGCGATCGCTCGCCGTTTTCGGACACCGGCCTGTCGCGGTGTATCGTCCTTTCCCGGCCTCATGCGATTGCCAGCGGTGCCTCTCCGCGCTCGTTCTGCTCCGAGCCGCCGAGGCGGAAGCGGAGTGCCTCGGCGACGTGTGGCGCACGGATCGTCGATTCCCCATCCAGATCAGCGATCGTCCGAGCAACGCGGAGCGTGCGATGATAACCGCGTGCCGTCAGCGCACCCTGCTCGGCAGCACGAACAAGGAGACGGTGGCCGTCGTTCGCCAACCCTCCGCGAGCGTCGAGCCAGCGACCGGGCGCGCGGGCGTTGCATTCGACGTTGGCGAGCGATGAGTACCGTTCGCGTTGACGCAGACGCGCGGCATCGACGCGCCGCCGCACGTCTCGTGAGCATTCAGCGGATCGACCCGCTGAAAGCGCTCCAACCGCGACGGCGCGCACCTCGACACGAATGTCGATCCGATCGATGAGCGGGCCGGACAGTCGAGCGCGATACCTCGCGATGTCGCCCGCGGCACAGATGCATCCACGGCGCGCGTCACCGGCGTAGCCGCACGGGCATGGATTCATGGCGCCCACCAGAAGGAACCGAGCCGGAAAGGTGATCGAATGCGCCGCTCTCGCGATGACGACGCGCCCATCCTCGAGCGGTTGGCGCAGAGCCTCGAGCACGTGTCTGCGAAACTCGAGCACCTCGTCGAGAAACAGCACGCCGTGGTGCGCAAGGCTGACCTCGCCAGGCCGCGGCGGATTCCCGCCCCCGATCAACCCCGCGTCGGAGATCGTGTGATGGGGCGCGCGGAACGGGCCCCGCCTGACGAGCGCGCAGCCCGATGCGAACAAGCCGGCGACCGAGTGGACGGCCGTCACTTGCAATGCCTCGCGCTCGCTGAGCGCCGGGAGAATGCCTGGCAGCCGCCGGGCGAGCATGGTTTTCCCCGCGCCTGGAGGCCCGGTGAGCAACGCGTTGTGCCCACCAGCCGCGGCGACCTCGAGCGCTCGCTTCGCGGTCTCCTGTCCCGCCACGTCGCTGAGGTCATCCAACTCCTCCGGGATCGTGATGCGCGGTGGCGATGGTGGCTCGCTCAAGCGGCCCGCCCGGAGCTCAGCGACGAGTGCCGGAAGCGTGGTCGGTGCGGCGAGCGTGACTCCGCCCACGAGCTCGGCCTCGGACACGTTCGCCGGGGGAACCACGAGCACCCGCAGCCGCGCACGCTTGACGAGCATCGCGACCGGGAGCGCCCCGCGGATGGCGCGCAGGGTGCCGTCGAGCCCGAGCTCTCCGATTGCGAGCACGCCCTCGAGCGCCGCCCCCGGCAGCTGCCCCGTGACGACGAGAATGCCTAACGCGATGGGCAGGTCGAACCCCGTGCCTTCCTTGCGGACATCGGCGGGGGCAAGGTTGACCGTGATGCGTCGCGGTGGCAGCGTGAAGCCCGCGTTCGCGAGCGCGGCGGCCACTCGCTCGCGGCTTTCCTTCACCGCTCCGGCCGGTAGCCCGACGATCGCGAATTGGGGCAGCCCCGGGGCCGCATCGACCTCGACGGTGACGGCGTAGGCCTCGATTCCTATCAGGGCGGCAGAGCGGACGGCGGCGAGCACGGCGGGATGATAGGACGCGACGGCGGAGGGCACCGCATCCCGGACGCGCGGCCACCACCGTTCGCGCTCCGCGCCGGCAGCCGATAGTTTGGGCGGCGCGCCGCAGTAAACGCCTCCACGCGGGAGCCATCCATGAAATGGGTTTGGGTGTCGGTCGCGGTCATCGTCGTGATTGTCGGGGCGGTCACCTTGATCGGCCTGCTACTGCCCCGGGATCACGTGGCCAGCACGAGAACGCTCGTCAACGCATCGATCGACAGCGTCTGGAATGCCCTCGTCGACGTCGAGGACTATCCACGGTGGCGCCCGGATGTTCGCGCGGTCGCCGTGCTTTCGAAGGAGGGCGCGCTGCGGTGGCGCGAGCAGACCAGCGATGGCGACATTACCTTCGAGCGAGTGGAGGAGCAGCCGCCCCGGCGCCTCGGCGCTCGCATCGCTGACGAGACGCTTCCCTTCGGAGGGACCTGGACGTACGAGCTCGCGCCCGATGCGGAGCGGACCAGTGTGACGATCACCGAGCGCGGTTACGTGACCAATCCGCTATTCCGCTTCATGGCGCGATTCGTATTCGGGCATCATCGCACGCAGGAGAGCTTCCTCCGGGCCCTGGGTCGCCGCTTCGGGCACGACGTGACGATCACGAGGGATCCGCACCAGGTCGCTCCGTAAGCCCCGACCCGGCCGGGTTCGCGCTCCGCACCTCGATCGGAATCGCCACGTCACGGTCGAGCGCGAGTGGTATCATCCACCGCAGATTGTCGAGGACGTTGAAGGGCAGCGCACCCACGTTCGCGAGAAACACTTCCTGATCCTCGGCCGTGCGCGCCTGCCGCGCGATATCATTGAACGCGCGGACGGCCCGGAGGCGGTACTCGGGATCGCGCCACACGAGGAACTCCTCCCACCCCTCCACATCGACACCGGCCTCCTCGCGGACCTCGCGCCGCGCCGCATCGACGAGGCCCTCGCCGGCATCGAGCTTTCCGCCTAACGCGTTGACGCGTCCGGCCTGCCACGCTGGACGCGTCTTGCGAACGAGGACGACCTCGCGCCCATCCGCCGTGAAGAGCAGGGCGAGCACGTACTCGAGCTTTCGTTTGTCCATGCGTTCCGAGCTTGTGGGTGGCACGGAATCAGCCAACGAGTGAACTGCGTCGGAGTTTCCGAGTGCAGGCTCAACGCGCCGATGTACCCGCAGCTTTGTTGTTTTCTCTGCGGCCATTGGACGAGGGGACAGGCTTTCCTCCCGAGCAGCACTCCGTCCTGTTGCGGCCCTCTGCGGTTACATGCCGCGGCACTCACTGACTCGGACGCAGTTCACTAGAACCCGATCGTCGCCGTCGCGAAAACTGCGCGAGGCGAGCTCACGAAGTAGTACGGGCTCGTGCCGTCGGTGTATCCGGCGGCGAAAAAGCGCTCGTTGCCGACGTTCATCACGTGAACCGCCAGCCCGTGACGCCCGCTCCGCCATGCCGCGCGCGCGTCGACGAGATACGCAGCCGGGGTCATGAATCGCCGATCGCCGGTATTCGCGAGGAAGCTGCGTCCCACGTAGCGGCCCCCGAGCGAGAGGGAGAGCGCGCGCGTCATCCGCCAGTCGAGGGTCTGGTTGACCAGCATCCCCGGCGTGAGCAACGGATCGACATCGCGGTACGTCACGCCCGACGCGTCATCGGTATACTCGGCGATGCGGTTGCGGCTCAGCGTTGCGTTGACGGAGGCCGTGATCGTCGGCACGGGAACCCAGCTCACGTCCGCCTCGATGCCGCGTCGATACGACCTTCGCACGTTCTTGCGAAGCGGGAGCCCGATGTAGCTCAGCTCGCCGACCGGTGTGATCTCGTTATGAAACCGCATGTCGAACACGTTCACGTCTGCCGTCAGCGAGGGCCTCCGCCACCGTACCCCCGCCTCGGCGTCGTAAACGCGTTCGGGTCGAACGCGCGACAGCGGTCCCACGAACTCGATATTGGTGGTGTCGACGTTGTCGAAGCCGGCGAACATGTCGTTGCGCGTTGGCTCGCGCCCGTTCGAGCCGTACGAGGCATAGAACGTGGCGGCGCGGGATACTTCCCAGGTGATGCCCGCCTTCGGGTTCACGAACGTCCAGTCGATGCGGCTGGCTTCGATGCCTGATTGGGCGTCCGGCTCGTACTCGAACTCGGCGCGGCGCACCTGCAGGTCGCCGTAGAGCGTGAGGGACCCGAGCGCGAGCGCCGCCTTCGTGAAGGCACTCTGCTCGCGCTTGCGCCCGGTGTTCAGGTAGACCAGGGCATCGAGGTTCGGCCTGATGGCGAGCGAATGGTCGCGGTAGTAGGTGTTGGCGTGCACACCCACGTCGAGATCGAAGGCACCGCGCCGGGCACTCCAGGTGGTGAGCGCGCCCGCTACTCGTGAGGCAAGCTGGAAATTGTACATGTCCGGCGCAATGCGAACGTCGTAGTCGCCACCCTGCCAAATGGTGTACGCGACGGCCTGAAGCGCGGCCTCGCCGCCGACCGCCCGCGTCCAGGAGGCACTGGCGAAATGCGCCTGGAAGTCATCGCGCTCATCGTCACCCAGCGGGTTGGTGCGCGGATCCCGCTCCAGGTCGGCCAGCGGGACCGCGAGATACGCCAGCTCGTTGCGCGATCGGCCGCCGAACAGGGTCACCTTCACGATGTCGCGGCCGCCGAAGTAGGCCCCGTTGGCGAAGTAGGATTGGCCGGTGTTGCCGGAGTGGTGTCGGTAGCCCTCGGTGCGGTGCGCGGAGGCGCGAACGTAGCTGGCGAAGCGCTCGCGCATCCGCCCGGAGGTCCACTCGCCGCTCCCGCGCGTCGTGCCGAACGATCCCCGCCCCACCTGCACTTGTCCGCTCCGCGTGCTGTTGGCGAGCGCTACCGACTGAAAGTTGATCGCGCCCGCGTACGCGGCGGACCCGTATGAGCTGGTGCCGACCCCGCGCTGGATCTGTACGGACTCGAGGCTGTTCCCGAAGTCGGGGAAATTGGAGAAGTAGACGAACTGATCCTCGGGATCGTTGAGCGGAATTCCATCGAGCGTGATGTTCACGCGCGTATGGTCGATGCCGCGCAACCGGAGGTACGTGTAGTTGGAGAATGCGCCCGCGTCGGCGTACGACGTCACCGACGGCTGGCCCGTGAGCAACAGGGGAACGTCCTGTCCGACGTAACGGCGCTCGATCTCCTCGCTCTCCATCGTCCGCTGAGGAATCGGCGCGCCGGCGTCACCCCGAAGGGCAGTGACGGTAACGCGCTCGAGTGACGGGGCAGCCGGATCGAGCTCCACGATCACGATGGTATCACGCGACACATAGAGCTCGGCGGGCTGGTACCCCGCGCGCGCAAACCGGATGCGCGCCGGCCCATCGAGCTCGAGGGTGAAGCGGCCGGCCTCGTCGGTGAGGGTTCCGCCGCGTGCGGCGCGAGACGCCACCACGACGCCTACGACCGGCTCCCGGGTCACCGCGTCGCGAACCTCACCACGCACGGTGACGATGGCGAACAGCAATGTGAAAAAGTGCGACACTGGAATCGTCGGTTGAGGTCGCCATTATCGCGCCCGCGTTCGAGGGGCGCGTCATTTCAACGATCGTATCGCGATGCTATGCGGGGCGACCCGGGGACGCAAGCAGCGACTCGATCGCGCTGATGGCCGTCGCCGCACGCTGCTCCCACGTTCCGCGCACGAGCGTGCGCGTGGCGCCGTAGCGATCGAGTCGCTGCGCGAACGCGGCGTGAATTTCCTCGCGAGCGTCAGGCCGGTCTCTCGCGACATCCGGCACCCACGGGACGTCGACGTCGCAGAGCAGGTAGTGATGGGCAAGCCGCTCCCTCGCGGCTCGCTCGATCCACGCGGGACACATGCCGTAATAGTGCTCGGCGTACACGACCGTGCTCACGAGGTCGGTGTCGAGCACGGCGAGGTCATGCGCGCGCGACAGGATCGTGTCCTCCAGCTTGATCTGCCCGTGCGCGATCGGCTCGACATCGGACGCATCGAGGGGCGCGGCCTTCTGCTTCACGTACTCCCGCGCGAACTCGGGAACCCAGACAGTCTCGAAGTGATGCGCGAGCCGCGCGGCGAGCCAGGTCTTGCCTGTCGATTCCGAGCCGGTCACGGTGATCCGCTTCAACGCCCCCGATTTCACGCGAACGCCGCCTCCGATGCCGGGCTCGCGCGAAGCGACGCTCGCCAGTGGCGCCAGCCGATGACGGCGAGCACACAGAAGACGAGGTACAGCCCCGCGGTAAGCCAGAGCGACTTGTAGAGGAACATCGCCACGTACGCGACGTCGGCCACGATCCACACGATCCAGCACTCCACGTACTTGCGTGTCATCATGTACTGCGCCACGAGGCTGGCCGCCGTGAGCGCGGAGTCCGCCAGGGGCAGCGAGGCATCGGTGAAGCGCGAGAGAAGCGTGGAGAGGGCGGTGGTAAACACGAGGAAGAGCACCGCGAGAAGAGCACCTTCGCGCACCGAGACGCGTGAGACGTGCAATGCACCGCGATTCGCGCCACCGTGGAGCCAATGCCACCACCCGTAGAACGCGAGAACAACGTACACGACCTGGAGCCCCATGTCGGCATAGAGCTTCGCGCCGTGAAAGACGATGATGTAGAGCCCGACGTTGATGATGCCGAGGGGCCAGTTCCACACGTTCTGTCGCGCGCTGAGATAGACGGCCGCAATGCCAAACGCGACGGCCAGGACTTCGATCGGATCCATGTCGCAAAGATACTAGATCGCGTTGGACCATTGCAGAAACGGAATGCGGAATCCGGATACTCATCTCCGGATTCCGCATTCCGCTTTCTGACAGCCGTGCTCAGCCGTGCGGCAGTCGCTTTCTCACATCCCGTGCACCGCGCGCGACGCCGAAGCCGACGGCGGCCCCGAAGAGCAGCGCGGAGGGAAACCCGATGAACGGCACGATCCACACGATCGGCGTCGCGAGCGCGAGCGCCAGGCCACCGGCCACGAACGGGGCGGCCGGCGACTGAACGGCATCGACGAATTGCAGGCGACGGCGCACGTATAGACGGGACTGGGCGAACGCGAGGGCGGACACGACGGCCACGCCGATGGTAGCAAGTAGCTCGAACACGGCAACTCCTCTGGAAGCTCTGCTCTCCGTACGCGGCTCAGGGCCCGCGCGTTTCATTCAGCCCGGCGAAGCCAGATGCGCACGATCGCCCCGCGGTCCTCGCGGCTCTCGATCTCGATGGTGCCGCCCCAATTCTCCAGCAGCTGACGGCTGATCGCGAGCCCCAGCCCGCTCCCGCTGGTGCGCGTCGAAAAGTGCGGCTCGAAGATCCGCGGCAGGACCTCGGGCGCGATTCCGTGCCCATCGTCCTCCACCTCCACGAGCACCCGGCCCCCGTCCGGCGACACCCGCATCTCGACGTGGCGCGCGTTGGCCAGGCGGGCATTTTCGAGGAGATTGATGAGGACCTCACGGAGCTCGTCCTCGCTCGCGAGTGCGAGCACGGGCGAGGTGGCTCCGGTCGCGCGCCATTCGATCTCGTCGCGGCCGAGCCGCTCGAGCTCCACGACGTCGCGCACCACTGCCGCGACGTCCGTCGCCTGCGCGGGCGGACGTTCGGCGGGAGCAGTTCCATATCGGCTGAAGCTGCGCGCGATCTCATCGAGCCGGTCGATCTCGGCGAGAATGCGCGTCACGTTGCGGTCGAGGATCTCGTCGAAATCGGCTCGCGCGTCACCGCGCGCGCGTCGCAGATGCTGCACGCCAAGGCGTATCGGCGTGAGCGGGTTCTTGATCTCGTGCGCGACCTGCCGGGCCATCTCGCCCCATGCGAGCACACGCTGGGCGCGAGCGAGATCGGTTACGTCATCCATCGTCACGACGGCGCCACCGACGCCGCGCGTCAATCGCGTGAGCCGAACGTGCAGCTGCCGCTGCCCGAGCGTCTCGTCGAATTCCTCCTCGTCGGTCGTGCCCTCCAGGAAGGAGCTCACGCGCCTCACCAGGGGCTCCGGCGCGATATCCTCGAGGCGGGTCGCCGGAGGGATCGCGTGATCGAGCAGCGCGTCGGCGGCCGGATTCGCCAACGTCACCACCAGCCATTTGTCCACGGCGATGACACCGCTGGCGACGTTGCGAAGAATTGCCGCGATGCGGCGCTGCGCCTCCTCGAGGGCGGCGCGGCTCTCACCGAGATCGGCCGCCATCCGGCGGAACGCCGAGAATACCGGCGCGAACTCCTCGGGAGGAACACCCGTGAGCTGCGGCTCCCGGTCCCCCCGCGCGATCGCCAGCGCAGCGCTCTGCAGCGATCCAATGGGCTGCGCCAGCGAGCGCGCCGCGAAGCCGCTCAGCCACAGCGCGGCGAGGGCACCGAGCACCGTCGAGAACATCACCAGAATTCCGAGGTCGCGCCGGCGTCGATCGAGCAGTTCTACGCCTCCGCGTGCCGGCGCCGCGAGCACATCCCGTTCGCCCGCGGGGCCCGCGGTGAGCCGGTAGCCGACCAGCGTCGGTGTGCCGCCGATGGCGAGCG
This sequence comes from Gemmatimonadaceae bacterium, assembly GCA_035650335.1. GTDB lineage: Bacteria > Gemmatimonadota > Gemmatimonadetes > Gemmatimonadales > Gemmatimonadaceae > JAICNG01. Next base: position 30,648 of record DASRHU010000052.1, read on the forward strand.
TCTCGCTGGCATTCACCTCGCCGCTCAAGCTGAGCTCCCCGTGCACCTTCCGCGGCAGGAACCGGCCGACGGCCGCCAGCGATTCGTGCAGCGCCGCGCTCGCCCGCCGCAGCGCGCCGTCGCGATAGAGAAAGAGCGGCGTTTGCAGCCGGTCCCCAATGGCCTCCAATCGCTCGAGATCCTCGGCGCCCGCGCCGGCACGCAGCGTTTCGCGCACGAGAAGCTCGCGCGACTGTCGCACCTCATCCTGGAGCCGGCGATAGCTCCACAAGGCGAAAATGCCGGCCGGAATCACGAAGAAGAGGAAGAGGGCGACGGTGAGGCGCGCACGGTACGACCGCGACCAGCGGCGTCGCCGAGCGCGCAACCAGCGGCCAAATGCCCCGCCGGGGACGACGCTCAGTACCCATAGCCCAAGGAGAAGGACGAGATCGAAGAGCACCACCAGCGTTCCACGCTGGACGAGCAGGTCCAGCGACCGCAGCTCCACCTCAATGTGCGCCCTGGCCGGTCCGTTCGGCGTGGCGACGATGCGGTCGCCGTGAAACTCGTTCACATCGCGGTACCATCGCGTCTGCCCGGTGGGCGGAAGTGGTGATCGCGAATCGACGTCAGTGAGCGCGAGCGAGTACGGCGGCTCGCCGCGCTCGCGGGGCTCGAGTCCCAGCAGAACCAGGAATGGGTCGTCGGGGATGAGGCGCGTACGCGGTTGAACGACGACCGCGGTCACGGTTCCGCCGGGATGAGGCACAGCGAGAATCGTGTTCGTCCCCGGAACCGAGGGGACGAGGCGAAGCACGCGGGTACCGCGACGGCGTGCATCAGTGACGACAGGGCCGACCTCGCGCTGATCGACGTCGACCGGCGTCAGCGAGAGCACGGCACCGGGGAAGCCATCGGGGAGCCAACTCGACAGCGCCACCGGGTAGCCGGCCCCTCCGAGATCGGAGCGAACGAACCGGCGAAGCAGCTCGGCCTCGGTGAGCGGTGCCGGCCCGGCCTCAATGGAATCGGCGAGGCGCTCCAGCAACGCGACCGGATACGGATCGGGAGCGGCGAGGTCACCCACGTCATCGTTCGCCAGCGCCACGCGCCCGCGGACACCCGCGCCCCAGGTGAGCGTCGCTGCCCCGAACGCGGCAACAGTGGCCGCGGTCACGACGAACGCGACGTGCCGCCGCGTGAGCGCGAGCGCGCCGATCGCTCCGATCCAGAGGATCGGATACCATCCGGGCCAGCGTCCGGGAGCGTCCCACACGACTGGCCCGATGAGCGCGGCCACACCGGCCAGGGCCGGCGCGATCGCGGGATGGAGTCCGCGTGAGGCGCCGACGATCGCGCCTCCCGCGGCGGCGGCTCCGAGCAACAGCGCCGCGGCGGCAAGGAAGATGGCGACCTGCCACGCGAGCCAAAGCCCGAGCGTGATTCCGGACGCGGGCACCGTCACACCGCGGGCGAGGTCGCGCAGCAGGAACGGGCCCAGCGACATCACGATCACCACGATCACGATCGCCGCCGGTCTCCAGCTCGCTCGCGCGCGCGCGCGCAGCACGGTCAGGAGGGCGAGAAGCGCGGTCGCGCTGGAAAGCGCGAGCGCTCCCACGCTCGCGGTGTAGGGGCCGCCGAGGTGGGCAGAGTACACCGTGGGATCGAAGAGCGGCGTGTCACTCGAGAAGGTGCCTAACGGCACCAGGCCCAGCGAGGCGAAGGCCACACCGAGCGTCGCGAGACGCCACGTCAAGGCGCGATGGCGTGCCCAGGACGCGGCGAGAAAGAGCGCGAGAGCGAGCGCCAGAAGGAATGCCCCGCGCTCCCGCGCGCGGTCGAGCGAGAGCAGGGCCGCCTGCCCTTGCGAGGGCACGATGGGGCGCACGCGGAAGAGCGTGTCGCCACCGCGCCCGACGTACGGAGCGCTTTCCGGAAGCTCGCGTACCGTCGGCAGCACGAATTGATAGGCTTCGAGTCCGGACCGCGCGGCGATGCGCTCGTCCACGGCGTGAGCGAGACGGTCGGCGGGCGATTCCGCGTGGACGAGCGCGGCGGCAACCGCGCGCCTCTGCCCGCGCTCCTCCGACGCATACAGCGCCACGTAGAATGGCGTGAAGATGACGCCCCCCGCACCTGCGACTGAATCTGTCCGGACGCGTGCTCGGCCAGCCCACGCGAACGGTCGGCCCGACTCGTAGAGCGCGACGGTCTCCGCGCCCTCGAGCGGTACCACGCGCTCGAGCTCGGCGAACGCCTGCGCGGTATCCGCGGAGACCTCGAGCGCGGTTCGCGCGCGGCGCAGCAATGCGCCTTCGACACTCGCGAGCGCGTCGTCGAGACGATCGGTTCCTCGCGCGATTCTCTGCCGCCGGTAGTCCGCCCAGCCACCATCGATCCGGCGCAAGTCGACCTGGGCGATCGCGGCGACGACGCAGAGGCTCGCGAGGACGACCGCCGTCAGCACCCCCCATGCGCGCGGCCGCGGCGCAAGGCGCAGGAGTATCACCGCCGCCACGGTAGCGATGGCCGCCGGGACGAGGTAGCGTACATCGGGCGTGCGGAGCCAGAGCGCCGCGAAGAGCAGCGCGACGGCCACGATGACCGTCCACGCGCGTGCCGTCGATTCGCTCGTCAGGCGCGCGGGCCGCGCCAGCCGGACTTTCTCATCGATGGAAATGACCGTCCCCCTCCCCACCGCCGCGTCCTCGCCGCGCCGGCTCAAAGAGATGACTCCCGCTCAGGTCGCGGCAATCCTCGCCGAGGACCCACGGCTCATCGTCCCGGTCGGGACGTGCGAGCAGCACGGCCCTCACCTGCCGATCGGAACCGCGACCATCATCGCCGAGCGCCTGGCCGACGACCTGTCGGCGGAGTACGGAGTCCTCCGTGCCCCGACGGTCGAGTACGGCGTGAACGTCGTGACCGAGCGTGCCTTCGCCGGCAACGCATCGGTTCGCAGGAAGACGCTGCACCGCATGCTCAACGATCTCCTGGCTTCATGGGAGGCCACGGGTTTTCGCGAATTCATCCTGCTCACCGCCCACGATCATGACCCGCACCAGGAAGCGCTGGCGACGGTGATAACGTCGGTGGCGCGGGTTCGCGTGGTCGATCTGAACGCGATCCCCATCGCCGATCTGCTCGAAGGGCAACCGGAGCACATGCACGGCGATGAGGTCGATACGTCGCTATTGCTCTTTCTGGCGCCCGAGCTCGTACATCTCGAGCTGGCGCAGGATTATATGATGTCGCGCGAGGCGATGCGACGTTACCGGCGCGGTTCACTGCGCGTCCCGAAAGGGAGTCCCGGGTCGATCGGGCGGCCGTCGCTCGCCTCTCCGGCGAAAGGACGCGCGCTGTACGAGCGGATTCGCGAGCGGATCAGCGAGCGCATCTTCCTCGCGCCGGCCCCCGAAGTATGAACCGAGACCAGTCCGCGGGGTATCACCAGATCATGCGCCATCTCATCGCTGGCATCGCGCTCCTGGGAGCGGCCTTCCCGGCCTCCGCGCAAGTTGCGGTCGTCGACGAGGGGAGCTTTACCATTACCCAGAACGGTACCCGGATTGGTCGCGAGGAGTTCGCCATTCGGCGCACGCCGAGCCCCGGCGGCGACGTCCTCGTCGCGAACGCGACCGTCGTGTACACCGATCGGCGCCTCTCCCCCGCGCTCCAGACCGACGCGGCGGGGGCTCCGCTCCGCTACCAGGTCGAGGTGAGTGTCGGCGCGGACGTCCAGGAGCGGCTCCAGGGCCGCGTTGGACGCGGGCGGTTCAGCGCGCAGCTGCGCACCCCGCGGGGCGAGTCGTCTCGCGAGTACGTCGTCGCCGACGGCGCGCTCATCCTCGATGACGACGTCTTCCACCAGTACTACTTTCTGGCGCGCGCCGGCCGCACCGGCACCGTTCCCGTGGTCGTCCCTCGCCGCAACGTTCAGCTGTCGATGCGCGTAAACGATGAGGGCGCCGACCTGGTGATGATTGGCAGTAGCCGAGTCGCGGCCACTCGTTATGCCATGAGCGATCCCGATGGCGGGACGCGCCGCATTTGGGTTGACGCGCAGGGGCGCGTGCTCAAGGTCACGCTCGAGGGGCGCGGGATCACCGCCACGCGGGACGATCCCCCTCGCTGAGGGTGGCTGGACGCAAACGACGCCCCGCTCGCGGGGCGTTTTTGCTTTGTGGACACCACGCGGAGTGCCCTGAAACCGGGTCGCGGGCCAGCCCGTACGCACACACGACCTTCCTTCGAGAGGTATCCCCCCGATGAGACTCACTGTGCTCGTCGCACTCGTGCTTGCCGCCGGCCTTCTGCCGCCCGCCGTGGACGCTCAGGTCCCGGATACGGCTCGCAGCGCCGTGCTCACGCTCGAGGAGGCGATCGCGCTGGCCCAGCGCAACAATCCGCAGCACCTTCAGCTGGTGAACGACCAGCGCGCCGCCAACGCGTCCGTCCGCGCGGCCTACGGGTCATTGTTGCCGAGCGCGAGCATTTCCTTCAGCAGTGAGTACCGGAAGGAAGGCTCTCAGCCGTTTCAGGGCCTCAACTTCAGCACGAGCTCCGACGTCTACCAGTCGTCCTATTGGCTCGGCTTGCAGTACGACATCAGCCCGGCGACGTTCATCACACCGAAGCTCGAATCGGCGCGACGTGACGCCGTCGAGGCCGACATCGCCGGGTCGAGCCACGCCTTGCGAGCGCTCGTTACCCAGGACTACTTGACCGCGCTGAAGTCCGAGGCGCAGGCGACGTTGCAGGATACGCTGACTCGAACCGCCGAGGTGCAGCTGGAGCTGGCGCGCGCCCGAGCGGCTGTCGGCGCCGGCACTCAGCTCGACGTCACGCGCGCCGAGGTCGCCCTGGGGACGCAGCAGGTGGCCGCCCTGCGCGCGCGAAACACTGCTGAAATCGACAAGCTGCGACTGTTCGAGCGCATGGGAGTCGCTCAGCCTGCCAATGTGCGGCTTTCCTCGCGATTCGCCGTTACCGCGCCTTCGATCTCGATGGACGAGGTTCTGCGGATCGCTCGGGAGGAAAACCCCGCCCTCCGTGCCTATCGATCGCGAGAGAAAGTCGCATCGCTCGACGTTCGACGGGCGCAGTCGCAATATTTGCCCTCGCTCAGCGTCAGCACCGGCTGGGGCGGGTATACGCAGCAGTACACGAACGATAGGTTCCTCGTCGAGGGAGCGCGTTCGCGCGTCCTGGGGGACCGCGCACAATGCTTCACGACCGACTCGATTCGACAAGGTGCCGGATTGAGTCCAATCACCTCATTCTGCAACAGCGCCTTCACCTTCGGCCCAGCCGATGAGGAAGCAATCCGGCGCGAGAACGACAGGTTCCCGTTCGATTTCACCCGCCAGCCATTCAGCGTACAGGCGCGCGTGTCGCTTCCGCTGTTCGACGGCTTCACGCGCGAGCAGCGCGTGCAGGTTGCCCAGGCCTCACGCGATGATGCACGATTCCAGGTGCGGCAGACCGAGCTTCGCCTCACGGCCGACGTCAGCGCGGCGTATTACACGCTGGTGACGGCGGTGCGCGCGAGCGAAGTGCAGGAGCAGAATGCCGCCAAGGCGCGAGAGGAGCTGCGCTTGACCGAGGAACGCTACCGTGTGGGCGCCGCGACTTTCGTCGAGCTCGCCGAGTCGCGTTCGAGCTTCGAGCGGGCCGAGCAGGACCGGATCGCCGCAATTTACGATTACCACCAGGCGTGGGCCGCACTCGAGAACGCGGTCGGCCGCCCACTTCGCTAAACAGAGGACGACATGAGCCGGAAGACCAAATGGGGAATCGGAGTGGTGCTCGTTCTCGGCCTCGGCACCTGCGTCGCCGTCACCGCGGCGAAGCGAGGTAACAAGGCCGTCGACGTCCGCATCGAGGAGGTCGCTCGTCGCGATCTCGTGGCGTCGGTGACCGCGAGCGGTCAGGTGGAGCCGCGCACGAAGGTCGACCTCACCGCCGACATCAGCGGACGCATCGTTCGCCTGGCGGTGAAGGAAGGTCAGATGGTGTCGCGCGGACAGTTCCTCCTCGAGATCGATCCCGTGCAGTATCAGGCAGGGGTCCAGCGTGCGGCCGCCGGGCTTGCCGCGGCGCGCGCGCAGGAGGCGCAGGCCAAGGCCAACGTGGAGCAGGCGCGCAGCAACCTCGCGCGGTCGGAGGAGATCCGTCGAGCCAACCCGACGCTCGTGTCAGCCGAGCAGCTCGAACAGCTGAAGACGGCCGTCGAGGTGAACGAGGCGCTGTATCAATCGGCCAGGCACAACGTCGAGCAATCCGCCGCATCGCTGCGCGACGCCCGCTCGAGTCTCTCGAAGACGGTGATTCTCGCGCCAATGGCGGGACGCATCACGCGACTCAACGTCGAGCTCGGTGAGACGGCCGTGCCCGGCACCTTCAACATGGACGCCGCCACGCTGCTGACGATCGCCGACATGAGCGTGCTCGAGACGAAGATCAAGGTCGACGAGACCGACGTCGCGCGCATCTCGCTGGGCGATTCGGCGATGGTCGAGATCGACGCGTTCCCCGATACCTCGTTCGTCGGCCGAGTGGTCGAGATCTCGAACAGCTCGATCAAGCTGGCGGGTGGTGGCGGCCAGCCGGGCCAGGATCAGGCCGTGGACTACGAGGTCACGGTGCAGCTCGTGAATCCGCCGTCGGAGACGCGACCCGACTTCTCGGCGACGGCCAAGATCGTCACCGACACGCGCCAGAACGTCCTGGCGGTTCCGATCATCGCGCTCACGGTGCGCGAGCACGAGACCACGAAGTCGAGTGATTCCGCGGCGATCGCGCTCGGGCGCCAGCCCACGAAGCAGGTCGGGCAGCGCGACGTCGAAGGCGTATTTGTGGTCGGCAAGGAGAACAAGGTGTCGTTCCGCCCGGTACGCGTCGGCATCGCCGGAGAGGAATACTTCGAGGTCATCGAGGGCCTCCAGCCCGGCGAGAAGATCGTCGCGGGCAGCTACCAGGCAATTCGCGAGCTGCGCGATGGGGCCACCGTTCGTGAGGCGAAGCAGGAAGCGAAGCCCGCGCAAGGAGCCAAGGCGTGAGCACGCAATACGAGACGGCGATCAGCAACACGGCCGAACGCGAAGCCGTCATTCGCGACCACGGCGGCGCGCCGGAAGACGACTGGGTCATCGTGACGCGCGGCATCCAGCGCGATTACGACATGGGGGGCGAAGTGGTGCACGCCCTTCGTGGCGTGGATCTGGCCGTCAGACGCAACGAGTACGTCGCCATCATGGGTCCGTCGGGCTCGGGCAAGTCGACACTCATGAACATCATCGGGTGCCTCGACACGCCGACGGCCGGCGAATACTGGCTCAACGGGCAGCTCGTGTCGGCCATGAGCGACGACGAGCTGGCCCGTGTTCGCAACCGGGAGATCGGGTTCGTCTTCCAGACCTTCAACCTGCTCCCGCGGGCGACCGCGCTGCATAACGTGGAGCTGCCGCTCGTCTACGCGGGTATCCCCTCGCAGGAGCGGAAGCGGCGCGCCAATGAAGCACTGGAGCGCGTGCAGCTCAGCGACCGGGCGAGCCACCGCCCGAACGAGCTCTCCGGGGGGCAGCGGCAGCGCGTCGCCATCGCGCGCGCGCTGGTGAACCGGCCGGCGATCCTCCTCGCGGACGAGCCGACGGGCAACCTCGACTCGGGAACGTCGGCGGAGATCATGAAGGTGTTCGAGACGCTGGCCACCGAGGGTCAAACCGTCATCATGGTCACGCACGAAGCGGACATCGCCGCGCACGCTCGACGCATCGTCGTGCTCCGCGATGGACGCATCTCGTCCGACGAACGGCGGGAGTCGTTCGCCGCGCGCGTGGCGCTTGCCCAGGCCGCACACTAGCCGTGCCGTTCTTCGAGGCCATTCGACTCGCGCTCTCGCAGATTCGCGCGCAGAAGCTGAAGAGCTTCTTCACGCTCCTCGGCGTGACCATTGGGGTCATGTTCCTGATCGCGGTCGTCGCCGTCATCAACGGCATGGGCCGCTACATGGAAGAGGAGTTCGCCGGCAAGCTGATGGGGGTGAACACCTTCACCCTGCGTCACCGGCCGTACTTCGAGATGAACACCACCGACGAGGAGTGGCGGTCGTACGCGAGGCGGCAGCGCATCATGCTGCACGACGTCGAGCCGGTGGTCGCGGCGCTCCCGCCCGACATCATGTGGGCGGTCGAGAGTCGCGACAACATCCCGGTGTCGACGAAGGACATGCGCCCGCGAGACGTCGACGCGTTCGCCGTGGACGGGCAGTTCTTCGAGATCCGGAGCCTCGACGTCGCGAGCGGACGGTTGATCGCGCCTCACGAGTTCGCGAACGGCTCGAAGGTGGTGGTGATCGGGCAGGACGTCAAAAAACGGTTCTTCCCCACGACCGAGGCGCTTGGCCGCGAGCTGCGGATCGGGGGTGTGCCGTACCGCATCATTGGCGTGATGGAGGAGCAGGGATCGGTGTTCGGTCTCTCCGTCGACAAGTTCGTTGTCGGGCCGATGAAATCGCCGCTCGCGCGCCTGCTCAATCGTCGCCCCGGCATCATCGATGGCATCATCCTCAAGTCGAGCTCGATGCAGGGGATGCAGGAAGGGATGGAGCGCGTCCGCCAGGTCATGCGCGGGCGCCACCACCTGCGCCCTGCCCAGCCGGACGACTTCGCCATCGAGACGACGGAGTCCGCGCTCACCTTCTGGGCGAAAATCGAGAACGTGCTCGTCATGGCCGGCGTCGTCCTTCCCGCCATCGGCCTGCTCGTCGGCGCCATCGTCATCATGAATATCATGCTGGTGGCGGTCGCACAGCGCACGCGCGAGATCGGCATCCGGAAGTCGCTCGGCGCGCGACGTCGCGACATCCTCTCGCAGTTCCTCGTCGAGGCGGCCACGCTCAGCACGATCGGAGCGGTATTCGGCATTCTGCTCGGAGTTGGGATCGCGGCACTCGTCGAGAAGGCGAGCCCGATGCCAGCCAGCGTGGCGCCCTGGTCGGTCGTGACGGCGGTCTTCCTCGGTGCAGGCGTCGGCATCATCTCGGGCATGTATCCCGCGGCGCGCGCGGCCCGGCTCGACCCAATCGTCGCCCTGCGACAGGAGTGACGATGAGCTTCTCCGCACGCGTCTTCAACCTGCTGGAAGGGGTCGGCATCGCGTTCGATTCGATTCGCGCGAACAAGGTCCGCGCGGCGCTGACGATCCTCGGCGTCGCCGTCGGCGTGTTCACCGTCGTGGGGATTTCGGCGGCGATTTACGGCATCAATCGGAGCGTCGCCCGCGACTTCGAGGCGGCCGGGCCAACCTCGTTCTTCATCTACAAGTTTCCGATCGACTTCAACGTCTGCGACGGCAGCGACGAAACCTGCCCCTGGATTCACTATCCGGCGCTCACCACCGCGGAGGGCGACGCGCTCGCCCGACTCCCGACCATTCGCGGCGTCACCACACACGTGGGCAGCTCCGCGACCTTCAAGTACAAGGACCGCCAGCTGAGGAGCGGGCTCCTCGACTTGTACACGCCAGGGTGGACCGACGTGGACGGGGGAGACATCTCGCCGGGGCGGAGCTTCACGTACGCCGAGAACGAAACCGCCGCCCGCGTGGTGCTCATCAACGACCTCATGGCCGAACGGCTCTTCGGGGACATGGATCCCATCGGGAAGTTCATCACGATCAACGGCCAGCATTTCCGCGTGATCGGGCTGTATCACTACAAAGCGAGCTTTCTCGGAACGCCAGGTCGCGAGGGGGGCGACCGACCGCGCGCGATCGTGCCGTTCGAGTCGGGCCGACGTCACCTGTCCGTGTGGACACGTTGGGCGGACATGACGGTGAAGCCGGTGGACGGTGTGCCGCGCGATGTCGCGATGGACGACGTCATCGCCCGCCTGCGATCCATTCGCGGCCTTGGACCGGCAGAAGAGAACACCTTCTTCGTCACGCCCCAGGAAAAGCTGTTCGAGTTCTGGAACAAGCTCACCGGCGTGTTCTTCATCGTGATGTTCGTACTGTCGGCGATCGGTCTGATCGTCGGCGGCGTGGGCGTGATCGCCATCATGATGATCAGTGTCACCGAGCGCACGCGTGAGATTGGCGTTCGCAAGGCGCTCGGCGCGACGCGATGGACGATCATGTGGCAATTCCTCGTCGAGGCGGTGACACTCACCGGCGTTGGCGCGGCATTCGGGCTTTTGTTCGGCGCCATCGTGACGTGGCTCGTGCGCTCGAACACTCCGATCGAAGCGACGATGACCCCCTTCTGGATCGCGGTGGCAGTCGCCGGTAGCGCGCTCACGGGGGTTCTGTTCGGCATCTTGCCGGCCATGCGCGCCGCACGCCTCGACCCGGTGGAAGCGCTGAGGTACGAGTAGCCGCGGGGTCGACGGGTTCGAGGGGATCGAAGGCGATCAAGGGGAACTTCAGTAGGCGCTGGCTAACTCTCTGCGCCACCTGACGTTCCCCTTGATCGCCTTAGAACCCTTCGAACCCCTCGATCCCGGCCTCAACCCGTGACCGCCGGCACGCTCGTTCAGTCCTTTCGGTATGAGCGAGGTCCCCCGCAGCAAGCTGCCCGTCAACGGTCGCGTCGTCACGCAGGCCACCTCATCGTTCGCCAAGACGGTATCCACGCTGGCGGCGCTGGTCTCCGTGCTTTCGTTCGCGCGCGCATACGGCGTGATCGGCGATGACGCCGCGCACCTCACCGTCGGTGACATCGGTGCGGTGTGGGTCGGCCTTTCGCCGAGCGCGGACACGGCCGAAGCGCTGAACGATACGCTGCAGCTCACGGCGACGATCAAGGACAAGAGCGGGAGCGCGCTCATGGGCGCATCGCTGAAGTGGACGAGCGATCATCCCGAGATCGCGTCGGTGACGCAGGGCGGCGCGGTCGTGGCCCATGCGCCAGGAACGACGACGATCACCGCGACGGTCGGGGGACTCGTCGCGCGGTCGCGCATCGTCGTCAGGCCGTTCGTCGCCAACGTGCGCATTGCGGGGGACAGCGACATCGTGATGCGCGACGGGGAGCAGCGCGCGATCTCCGCCCGCGGCGTCGACCGGCGCGGCTACGTCATCCCGGGGCTCTTCGCGAAGTGGCGGACCACGGACACCGCCATCGTCCGCGTGGACTCGAACGGGTTCTCCACGGCCCAGCGCCCCGGGCGTGCGCTGCTCGAGGCGACGATCGCCGGTGTGAGCGTGCAAGCACCCGTCACCGTCATTCCGACGGCGTTCGCTGTGCGCGTGGTATCTGGCGACAACCAACGCGCCCCGGCGCGCGCAACGCTGCCACTTCCCGTCGTCGTTCGTGTCGTGTCGCGGCACGGGCTGCCCATTCCACGAACGAAGGTCCAGTTTCGGCCTGAGATCGCTGAGGAGCGCGCGGAGCCCGACACCGCGACGACTGACGCAGACGGACGCGCGAAGACGCTGTGGCGCCTCGGTGCGATCCCGGGAACGCGGCGCCTGCTGGTGCTTGCCGAGGGGGTGGATAGCGCCGTCGCCATCACCGCCGACGCGGAGCCGCTCGCCGCCGAGACGCGCATCATTGCTCTGGATACCGGGCAGCAGGCGGACATCGGCGCGAAGCTGCCCCGCCCCGTCGCGATCAGAGTCACCGACACGACCGGTCGCCCATTGAGCGACCTGCCGGTGAGCTGGGTTGCGCTCGAGGGGGGCGCGCTGATGCCCCTGGCCGCGCGAACCGATTCGTTGGGTGAGGCGCGCGTGGAGTGGACGCTCTCGAACCGCGCCGGTGTTCAGCGCCTGCGGGCACAAATCGGCGTCACGCGGGCGGTGCCACCGGTGGTGATCAAGGCCACGGCGAAGGCTGGCGGTCCCGCGAGCGCATGGGTCGTCGGGGGGAACACGCAGACCGGGAAGGTCGGCGCGCCGCTCGCGAAGAAAGTCGCGATCAAGGTGCTCGATCGCGCAGGTAACGCCGTGCCGAACGCGGTGGTGTACTTCGCGCCCGTTCAGGGATCCGTGATCGATTCCGCCGTGATGGCGGATACGACCGGCATCGCGCGCGCGGTCTGGACGCTCGATCGCGCCCCAGGGCCGCATTCGCTGTCGGTGCGAGTGGAGGGAGTGGCGCGACCTCTCATCGTTACGGCTGTCGCACGTCCCGGAGCGGCCGCGGCGATCGAGCTCACGCCAAAACAGGCCGTGGGCACGCCGGGAAAGCCGCTCGCCGACGGAGTGGAGGCGCTGGTGACCGACGAGTTCGGCAACGTCTTGAAGGGCGCTACCGTCACGTTCAAGGCCAGCGAAGGCACGCTGTCGCCGGCGCGCGTCGTCACCGACGAGAAGGGTCGGGCGCGCACACGATGGACGTTGGGGCGCGGCCGCGTCGAGCAGTCGCTCATCGCCCGTGTGCTCGGCAGCGGTGCGAGCGCCAGCCTCGCCGCGCGTGTGTCGCTTCCGGCCACCACCGGGTCATCGACAACCACGACGAAGCCAGCGGTCTCGACGAAGACCGCCGCCAAGACGCCCTCGAAGACATCCTCGAATCGGAAGTCAGCGCGTAAGCCGTAGGCTCGCTGTTTCGACCGTGCGACCTTCTCCCACGAAGCAAGAAAGCCGCGGAGGCCAACGTCGGCCCCCAGCGGCTTTCTCTTTTCCCTCAGGATCCTACGCCTGACTCGTCACGCAATCCGACGGATCGTACAGCGGATTGTTTTGCTCGTTGAACGGAACGGGGTACGAGACGTCCGTTCCGTAGGTGCCACCGCGGAAATGCGGACCCGTCGGGAACACCTGCGACGCCGTGAATCCGTAGTGCCGAACGAGACGACGCAGATCTCCAAGGCGATGCCCGGTGTGGTACAGCCACAGCGCACGCTCCTGGAACAGCAGGGCACGGCGGGCCTCGAACCGTTCGGCCGGCGTCGCCAATCCGGCTCCTGGGTCGGTGAGCGGATCGAGCGAGACGCCGCCGCCCGCGTTGAAGAACCGCTGAATCTGGCCGGGATACAGCCGCGGCAGCAGCGTGGCCACACTCGCACGGAGAGCGTTCAGCCTCGCCATCATCAGCGAGTCATTTCCCGCCTGAAGAGCGGCCTCGGCCTCGATCAAGCGAGCCTCGACCCCCGAGGCCAGGGGAACGTCAGCCTCGAAGTTGAAATAGTTGTTGTTCCACCAGCAGAAGATCGCCGAGCTGAAGCATCGCCCGTTGCCGGGCCGCGCCTGCCACGGCACGCGGGGATCGCGCAGTCCGCGGAACGGCAGGCCCTCGGCGCTCGGTGCCGTGAGCGGGTGCGTGTTGAGATCCGACCGCAACGCCGCCCCGGTGCTGCTCAGGCCGCCCTCGAGGTTCGCGACGCCGTACCGCCCATTCTGTTGAAGCGACGCGGCTGGATTGTTCTCCGAACCAAGGTTGACGGAGTGCTCGAGCAGGAACACGTAGTCCGTCGGAATCGTCGCCACGGCAGCGGCGGCGCCGGCGAAATCGCCGAGGTTCAGCAGCGCTCTCGCCTTCCCCATCAGGGCGAGGCGGTCGGTGCCGACATAGCTGAGCGCCTCGTCGAACCGATCGACCGCCGTATCGCTCATCTGGTCCGTTGTCAGCGACTCGCCGTACTCGATCGTCGCCGGATCGATGAGCCCGGCGTCCGGCATCCTGCTGAACGGGACGGCGCCGCACCAGCCCTCGCTCAATGTCACGTACACGTACCCTTCGATCGTGCGGAGACGCGCTTTGTACGCGTCGTCGCCGCCCGGGTCGCTCGGGAACTGCTCGACCACGGCGAATGCCCGCCGGGCGTTGAACCGCGCCTGCATCAAGCGGGAAAACGCATTGTCGGTAATGTTGCCTAACACCACCGGCTGCAGATTCCGCTTGTCCGCCGCCTCACGAGTGGTGAAGGTGTCTCCGTAATATGTCTCGTCGGTCAGGACCGCCGACCCGGAAAGAAACGCGTCATCCAGTCCGAGGCCGCTGTACCCGCCGAGGAACTGGCGAAACGCGCCGTTGACGAGCGCGGGAACCGCACCCGCGTTCAGGACTTCCTCTGGGCGAAGGGCCGCCGGATCGTCGACATCGACGAGGTCGTTCGTGTCGCACCCGACCGAGAGCGCGAGCACTCCCGCCAGCGCGAGCCACGTTCTTCCGCGGCGCCTCGGCACTATGTATGAGAGATTCATGATTGTATGTGTAACCCTGGTTACAGTCTGAGGTCGAGGCGAAGCGTGTAGACACGAACGGGCGGCTGCGTGTTGAACTCGTTCTGCGTGAAGTTCGCACCGCCACCGGATTCGTTGATCTCCGGATCCAGCCCGCTGTAGTCGGTCCACGTCTTGAGATTGCGACCGGCGAGTGTGATCGCGGCATCGCTGAGCGGGCCAAGACGCGATCTCCAGGCCTCAGGTACGCCGAAGCGGACCGAGACCTCGCGCCATTTAATGAAGTCCGCATCCTCGATGTAGCCGTACGGTGTCGCCGAGAAGAACTGCGCCCCGATGAACGCCGCCTGCTCCCGCAGCGAGGCGTTGGGATTGGACAGCGCGCCGCACTGGCTGTGGAACGCGTTACCGGCCTGCTGCCGGCACCGGAAGTACTCGGTGTAGTTCAACTGCTTGTGCCCGGCACGGCGCTCGAAGAGCGTCGAGATCGTGACGGTTCCCCACAACGTCAGGTCGGCGCCAAGCGTCTGCTGATTCGTCGGCAGCTGCGGCCCGACGAACGACGTGTTCAGCGTATCGAGACCATCACCGTCAGCGCTCGGCACAATGAGGCGCTTCGACGAATCGACGGAGACTTCGGCGCGCGTCAGCAGGCCGTTGCCATCGGCGTCGTTGTACTTGATCGGCAGCGCGAAGAACGCTCCCGTGGGGAAGCCCTCACGGTGCGCCTGCGCTCCGCGGTTGAACTGAATCGGAGCGATTCCTTCACCGAGCACCTCGATGCGGTTCTTGAGCGTGGTCGCGGTCACACGCGCATCGAGCCGCACGCGGGGAATCTCGAAGACGGTGGCGCTGAGCCCCGTTTCCGTACCCCAGTTGCGAACCTCACCCAGGTTCTGGAACACCGACCCGGTCAACCCAGCGGATGGCGGCAGGTTGCGCGAAATGAGCGCATCCTTGGCGGTACGACTGTACGCCGTGAACTCTCCGCTGATGCGGTTGTCGAGGAGCCCGAAATCGAATCCCCCCTCGATTTCCGTGGTGCGCTCAACCTTCAGGCGCGCGTTTCCGGTTCTCGAGAGGATCAGCGCGGGCTGCTCGACGCCGCCCGTGGGAACCGCGACGGAAACGAAGAACGTCTCTGCATCGCCGAAGCCGGGGCGCTGGCCTGCCTGACCCCAGCCCGCGCGAAGGCGAAGCTGACTGAGCCAGCTCGTCGCGGGGAAGAACGGCTCGCTGGTGATGACCCACGAGGCGTTGAAGGACGGATAGTAGGTGAACCCCGTCCCTTCAGACCCTTCCTGCAGACCGCTGTTGTTGTCGCCGCGAACGCTGGCGGCGAGGAAGATCCGGTCGAGGAACGCCAGCTCCTGACGCAGGAACGCGCCGACCGTCTTCTGGTCCGTCTGCCCCTCGCCGACGGCGAACTGGCTGGTGGTCGACGCACATGACTCCGTGCCGGCGGGAATGCCGACGCCGTAGCAATCGTTGTTCTGGAAGAGCGCCCTCTGGAAGTTTCCGCCGAGCGTCGTGTTCGAGATGAGGTTCGCGGTCGGCGAGAACGTGGCCGTTCCCGACGCGTTCGCGTTCCAGAGGTAGTTCGAGGCCCTCGTCGCCGAGCGGAAGCCCAGAATGTACGACTGCGCCAGCGGCAACTCGTTCGGATCGACCGTCTGACGGTCGAACCGGCCGAAGTAGTCGAGGCCTGCGTTGGCGTTGAGCCGCAGCCACGAGATCGGCGTGAAGTTGATGTTCGACCCGATGATGAAGCGGTCGACCGACTGGTCCGCGGTGACCTTGCGCTGATCCGCGGTGTTGTAGCCGAAGTACGAGCCCAGGCGGCCGCCGGCCTCGCCGACCGTATCGGACTCCATCCCCGGGAGATACATCGCCGTCCCGAGCAGCGCGTTGATGAGCGGGCTGAAGATGCTGTTGTCGTTCGAAATCCGCTCGGTCTCGCTCTGAATGTAGGACACGTTGACGGCGGCGTTCGCCCGGCTTCCGAGGCGCGCGTTGACGTTCGTACGCACACTGGTACGCGTCAGGTTGTTGGGACGAAGCACGCCGTTCTCGCGTTCGCGGTCACCGGAAATGAAGTAGGTGAGCGCCTCGCCACCGCCCGACACGTTCAGTCCGACCTTCCCACGCGCCCCGTCCTGATAGGGCGTGGTGCGCGAATCACGGAACTGGTCGAACGAGAGCAGGACGTCCTGCGAGCACCGTGTCTGGCCGGCGACCGTTTGTCCCTCGGGGATGCCCGCGCGATAGTTGGGGCAGATCTCGTAGGGGCGGTTCGGGTCTCCGAAGATGCTGCGGATGTTCAGATACCCACCGGCGTCAATGTCGTAGTACGGGGCGCCGGGCGTGAACTCCGTCAGGGCCGCATAGTTGAGCGGGTACTCGTTGACATCCTTCATCCGGCCCGCTTCGCTGTACACGCGCCACACCGGTGCGCCGGGGCGCCCGCGCCGGGTGCTGATCAGGATGACACCATTCGCCGCGGCGCTTCCGTAGAGCGCGGACGCCGCGGGTCCCTTCAGGATCTCGATGTCCTCGATCTCCTCGGGATTGATGTCGTTGAGACGCGAATAATCCTGTCCGCCAAGTGAATACCCACCCTTGCTGTTCGACGCGAGCACTCCGTCGATGTACAGCAGCGGCTCGTTGGACAGCGACAAGCTGTTCGCACCGCGAATGCGGACGCGCTGCGAGCCGCCGGTGGTGCCGACGGCGCTCTGCAGCGTGACACCAGCGACTCGACCTTGCAGTACGTCCGACAGTTTCGTTATCGGACCCTTGTCCAGATCGGCGACGTTGATGTTGCCGGTGTTCACCCCGGACTCGACGCGCCGCTGCTCCTGGCCGGTGACCGCGTTCACGACGACTTCGTCGAGCGTCGTCGCGGCCACGGCGAGGGCGAAGTCGGCCGCGACGGTGGCGCCGGCGGCGACGGTGACGCGGAGGGTCTGCGGAGCGTACCCGACGCGTCGAGCGCGGACGTCGTACGCGCCGGCCGGGACGCCGGGGATCGAGTACTGCCCGTTCTCGTTCGTCATCGAGCCCCGCTGGGTACCAGCGACGACAACCTGAGCGCCTGCCACTGGCTGCTGCGTGGTCCGATCGGTCACGACGCCGGAAATCGTTCCGTCGCCCTGGGCGAGCAGCCCAGCGGGAAGGACGAAGGCCGACGCGAGCATGAGGAATCTGACTATTCTTTTCACCTGAAGTTCTCCGGTCCTTGGCAAAGGTACCGCTGAGGCATCGGCCTCAGGCGGGTTACATTGGCCCGTGCAGTCGATCAGGACTGCAAGGACGGACTTGCCGACGGGTTCGAGCCCTCCATGGTTGACGTGCCGGACTCTCGGATCGGATGTGATCCGTTATCCGCACGGGACTGTTTCCACAGAAATCTTTATGGGAGCGTTTCATCCCACTCCGGAACGCCTTCTGATTGTGGGCGCGGTAACAGGTTTGTCAAGGCAAAGTGCTCATGATGCAAGGACGATAAGGCATGTTCGCACCGCGTAAATGGCGTCGGCCGCGGTCCGCATCCGCCATTCGCCGCTGCGCGCCAGCCCCCGACCGCATCCCCGACCCCGCTCCTCGAGGGTTGTGACACGAACGTTCGCCACCGATCGTTAGCCGACGATGCGATTCGCGGATGTCGTGACGGTGGCACTCGCCCAGCTTCGCGCCAATGCGCTGAGGTCGTTTTTCACGACGCTCGGCATCGTCGTCTCCGTCGCCTTTCTCGTCGCCGTCGTGGCGATCATCCAGGGGATGAATGCGTACGTCCGCGAGAACATCGCGAGCGCGATCATCGGCGCGAACGCGTTTCAGGTGCGACGCACTCCCATCCGCGTCGGCTTCTTCGATGACGAAGAGTGGAAGCGCATTCAACGCCGCCCGCGCATCACGCCCGACGATGCCGAGGGCGTCGCGGCGGCGATTCCTGGTGCTGTCGCCGTCGGCATCACCTCGGGATGGCCGACGCCCATGGCCGATGTCGAGTGGCGCAACCGCACCGTTGGTGACGCGCTCATCTTCGGCGTCACGCCGCCCTACCAGGTCGTGCAGGACTATCGATTCGCGATGGGGCGTCCGCTCACCGAAATCGACGTCCGCGAGCGGCGCCCCGTCGCCGTGCTCGGCTGGGACATCGCGGAGCGTCTCTTCGAGGGCGCTGATCCGATCGGTCGCCCGGTCCGGATTCTGGGGCAACGCTTCGAGGTCGTTGGCGTCGTCGAACAGAAAGGGCGCGTGCTCGGTCAATCCTTCGACGGCTTCGTGTTGCTCCCGCTCACCGCCTTCGAGAGCCTCTACGGACGACGCCAAACCACCACGATCTCGGTGAAGATGAGCGAGGCGGCCGATGTCGCCGACGGCATGCAGCGAGCCGAGGAGGCCATGCGCATCGCGCACGGGTTGCGTCCGGGCGAGGAGAATGATTTCTCGGTAGAGACGGCCGATGCGCTGGTCGCCTTCTGGAAGAGCCTCACGCGCGTGTTGTTCGCCGCCATTCCGGCGGTCGTGGGGATTGGCATTGTCGTCGGCGGCATCGTGATCATGAACATCATGCTGATGGCGGTGAACGAGCGCACGCGGGAGATCGGCATTCGCAAGTCGGTGGGCGCGCGTGCGCGCGACATCCGTCGCCAGTTTCTCGCCGAGGCCGTTGCGCTGGCGACGGTCGGCGGCGCGGTGGGCGTCGCCACCGGATGGGCGTTCGCGCAGCTCGTCGCCGTGGCATCTCCCCTTCCCGCGCGCGTGACGTGGTGGTCCGTGATCCTCGCGCTCTCCCTGGGGGCCGGGGTCGGGGTATTGTTCGGCGTGTATCCTGCCTCGCGGGCAGCCCGGCTCAACCCGATCAACGCCCTGCGCGCCGAATGAAACCGAGCCTGCGAGCGTTGCGCACGGTGCGCGGCGACACCCTCCAGGAGAATGTCGGTATCGCGCTCGATACGCTGCGCGCCAACAAGCTCCGCTCGAGCCTCACCGTGCTCGGAGTGGTCATCGGCGTGTCCACGGTGATGGCGATGGCCGCCATCGTCCAGGGCATCCGCGAGCAAATCGTGCACACGATCGAGATCGCCGGCCCGACGACGTTTTACGTGATCAAGTATTTCTCCCAAACGCCGCTCAACCCGGATCAGCTGCCGAAAGAGGTTCGGGTTCGCCCCGATCTGACCGAGCGGGAGGCGGAGCGCATCGCCAGGCTCGCCGAAGTCGACTATGCGGCGATCTGGGCGCAGCTGTTCGGCCGGCTCGAGTATCGCGGCGCGCGCACGCAGACGATCACGTTCTTCGGCGCCGACGACCGCTATCAGGAGCTGCAGGGAGGCGAGCTCGTCGCGGGACGATGGTTCACGCCGGCGGAGCTCGCGAGCGGCGCGCCGGTAGTCGTGCTCGACGAGGCGATGGCCCGACGCATCTTCGGCTACGTGGACCCGTTAGGCGAGCGCGTGCAGGTGGCGGGACGCCCCGCCGAGGTCATCGGGCTCTACGTGCCACCGGAGAACATCTTCGCGCCACCAGGCCAGGAGGTCGGCGCGATCATCCCCTTTCGACTGGCGGAGCATCAGTACACCATCGACAAGACCAACGCGCTCTGGATCGTGGTGAAGCCGCGACCGGGTGTGACGGTCGCCGAGGCACAGGACGCGGTCACGGTCACCATGCGCAACGTGCGCAACCTGCGCCCCGGCGAGCCCAACACGTTCGACATGATCACCCAGGATCAGATCCTCGACACGTTCAACAAGCTGACGGGCGTGTTCTTCCTGGTCATGATCGTGCTCTCGAGCGTGGCGCTCCTCGTCGGCGGGATCGGCGTCATGGCGATCATGATGGTTTCGGTCACCGACCGCACGCGCGAGATCGGAGTCCGGAAGGCAATGGGCGCCACACGCCGGGACATTCTCGTGCAGTTCCTCATCGAGGCCGCGACGCTGACAGGGATCGGCGGCGCGATCGGGATCGTCGTCGGACTCCTTTTCGGCCAGCTCGTGACGCGCGCCATGAACATCGCGGCCGAGGTCCCGATCTGGTCGGCGGCGGTGGCCGCGACGGTGTCGATCGCCATCGGGATCGTGTTCGGACTGCTACCGGCGAACCGAGCGGCACGGCTGGAACCGGTCGAGGCACTGCGGTACGAGTGAGATGAACGCGGAATTCGGAAGGCGGAAATTTGTGATTGGATCGTGACGGGAACCGTTCAACGACAACCCTGCGCATTCCGCAGTCCGCATTCGCAGAGCTATCTTCTCTCTCCATGTCCGTCGACATTCTCGCCATCGCCGCGCATCGGGATGACGTGGAGCTCACCTGTGGCGGAACGCTGCTGGCGGCAGCGGCGCGCGGTCGCCGCACGGCCATCCTCGACCTGACGGCCGGCGAAGCGGGGACGCGGGGGTCGGCGGAGCTGCGCGCGCGCGAGGCCGAGCGTGCCGCCGAGGTGCTCGGCGTCAGCGCGCGCGAGAACCTCGGCCTCCCCGACGCTGGGCTCGCGAACACACCGGAGACCCGTGCCCAGGTCGCTGTGGCGATTCGCCGGTTTCGTCCGCGCGTCGTCATCGCGCCAGCGGCACACGGCCGACACCCCGACCATCGCATCGCGGCCGAGCTCATTCGCGACGCGTCGTTCGTCGCTGGATTGGCGAAGGTGGCGCCCGAGGTGCCGGTCCACCGTCCGTTCAAGGTCGTGCACACGCTCACGTACCGGGAAGATCCCGTGAAGCCGACGTTCATCGTGGACATCAGCGACGTCTTCGAGCGGAAGCTCGAGGCGATCCGCTGCTACTCCTCACAGTTCGAGGGCGTGACGCAGGCGGGCGAAGTCTATCCGAATGGGGATCCGCTGCTCGAGATCGTGCGGCATCACGCGGCGCACTACGGCTCACAGATTCGCACGCGGTACGGCGAGCCCTTTCTCACGCACGAGACGATGCGGGTCGACGACATTGCGACGCTCGAGGTATCCACGTTTTGACGAACCTCCCTCCGGCCGCCCCCGGCGGCGAGATCACCTATCCGTCGTACCTCGCGCTCGACGAGCTGCTCGCACTGCAGCGGCCGCGATCGAGCCCCGAGCACCCCGACGAGCTGTTGTTCATCGTCGTGCATCAGGCGAGCGAGCTGTGGTTCAAGGTCCTGCTGCACGAGCTGGAGGCGCTCGTCAGTCAGCTCGAGCGGGGGGACGTGCTCGCGTGTGTGTTCGCGCTCAAGCGCATCAACGCGTTGATGCGCATCGTGACGGCCCAGTTGTCCGCGCTCGACACGCTCCCTCCCCATCGCTTCGCCGAATTTCGCGGGTACCTGGGTTCGTCGAGTGGATCGCAGAGCGCACAGTTTCGCGCGCTCGAGGCGGCGTCCGGACTTCGTGAGCCGCATTTCCTCGCGGCCCTCGAGGAGCATGGCGAGCCCCCCGAGCTGGTGATGCGATGGCTGAAACGGCCCACGCTTCAGGACTTGTTCGACGCCCTGCTCGATCGCCATCGCGTGACGCTGGAGGGCGTGTATCAGGACCCGGCGCAATCGCCGCTCTTGCTGCTCGCCGAGAGTCTGCTCGAGTACGAGCAGTCGTTTTCGCTCTGGCGCTACCTGCACGTGCAGCTCGTCGAGCGCATCATCGGCCCGGCGACAGGCGGCACCGGGGGAACGCTCGGCGCCAAATACCTCCAGCGCACCGTATCCCAGCGATTCTTCCCGAAGCTCTGGAACGTGCGCGCGCGCTTCTTCGCGTCGGATTCGGAGTCCCCGCCGCGGTGAGTGAACGGGACATCTCGATTCCCATGGGAGCCGACACACCCGAGTGGCCGGGCGACCAGCCCTTCTCGTGTGGCTGGACAATGACGCTCGCCGGCGGCGACAGCGTGAATCTCTCCGCGATCACCACCAGCCCGCACGTCGGAACGCACGCTGACGCGCCGCTCCACGTTCGTGACGGATGGCCCGCATCTCACCACCTGCCGCTTCACGCCTTCGCCGGGCGCGCGATCGTCTGCTCGGTCGATTCCATGCTCGATACGATCGAGCGTCGGGATCTCACGACACTCCCCACGGAGGGTCCCATCGAGCGACTGCTGCTCCGCACGCAGTGCTCGATCGCCAGCGGAACCTTCCCCGAGCGGTGGCCCGTCCTGTCGGTCAATACCGTGCGTGAGCTGCTCTTGCGAGGACTCGCCCTGTTAGGCGTGGATACGCCATCGGTGGATGGGCGTCACAGCAAGACGCTCGAGGTGCACAAGGCACTCTTTGGAGGGGGCGCATTCAATCTCGAGAACCTCGACCTGCGGACCATCGCGGACGGAGAGTACGAGCTCATCGCCTATCCGGTGCTCGTCGAGAACGTCGACGCGGCCCCCGTGCGCGCGGTGCTCAGGGACCGGCGATGACCGTAGACCGCGGGCCCTGATGCGTGCGGCGGGGCGCTAACCGCCTTATATTTCCTGAGTTATGCCTGCGCCGATCTACCTCGACCACGCCGCCACCACCCCGGTGCGCCGGGAGGTCTTCGAGGCGATGGAGCCGTTCTACGGCCCGCGCTTCGGGAACCCATCGAGCACGCATCGCTGGGGACGCGAGGCGCGCGCCGCGCTCGATGAGGCGCGCGAGCGGATCGCGCGGTGTCTTGGGGCCGAGACCGACGAGATCTGTTTCACCTCCGGCGGTACCGAGGCCGACAACCTGGCGATCCTCGGACCGTGGCGCGCTCGTGATCGGCGTCGCACGGTGGTCATCACCACCGGCATCGAGCACAAGGCGGTGCTCGCGAGCGTGCACCAGGCCGCACGCGAGGGCGCCGAGGAGCGGTTCGCCCCGGTAACGAGCCAGGGCGTCGTCGACCTCGACGCATTCGCCCCATTGTTAGGCGGCGACGTCGCGCTCTGCTCGATCATGTGGGTGAACAACGAGATCGGCACCATCCAGCCGATTCCCGAGCTGGCACGGCGCGCGAAGGCGCATGGGATCGTGTTTCACACCGACGCCGTGCAGGCTTTCGCGAAGATCCCGATCGATGTCCGCGAGACGCGCGTCGATCTGCTCACCCTGTCCGGGCACAAGATCGGCGCCCCAAAGGGGTGTGGAGCGATCTTCATTCGCCGCGGCACCGCGATCGAGTCGCTGATGCACGGGGGATCGCAGGATCGCGGACGTCGGCCAGGTACCGAGAACGTGGCGGCGGCGGTCGGTCTCGCGCGTGCGGCCGAGCTGGCGATCGAGGAGCGCGACCGCGAGATGGCGCGCCTGGCCGCGCTTCGCGAGCGGCTCGAGGCGGCGTTGGTCGAGCGTATTCCCGATGCGATGGTGCACGGACGTGGCGCTCCACGGGCCGCGCACATCCTCAACGTCTCCGTTCCCGGCACCGATAGCGAGTCTCTGCTGATGGCGCTCGACCTTGCCGGGGTCGCCTGCTCGTCAGGCTCGGCCTGCCAGAGCGGAAACGTCAATCCATCGCACGTCCTCATGGCGATGGGCGTCCCGCGTGATCTCGCGAGCGCGGCCATCCGCATGAGCCTCGGGGCCCTGACGACCGACGAGTCCATCACGCGGGTCGCGGAGCTCTTCCCCGCCCTGATCACCAAGGCCCGGCGGCTCGCCGGCGTCATGAGCTGACGATGGCTCCGCGAGTGCTGGTCGCCATGTCGGGCGGCGTCGATTCATCCGTGGCCGCGGCGCTCCTCGTGGAGCGCGGATACGACGTCGTCGGCGCGACGATGAAGCTGTTCTGTTACGGCGACGACGTCCCCGATCGCCCGTGCTGCTCGCTCGACTCGATCGATGACGCGCGACGCGTGTGCGAGCGACTTGGCGTTCCCCATTACGTCCTCAATCTCGAGAGCGCGTTCGGGCACGACGTGATCGAGAATTTCGTGAGTGAGTACGCCCAGGGACGCACCCCCATTCCCTGTGTCCGCTGCAACACCTTCACGAAATTTCGCGACCTCCTTCGCAAGGCCGACGCGATCGACGCCGACTTCATCGCGACCGGTCACTACGCTCGCGTCGTGGACGGCGAGCTCCTGCGCGCGCGCGATGCGGACAAGGATCAGACCTACTTTCTGTGGGGAATCGACCGGGATGTCGTGCGGCGGATGCTGCTTCCGGTCGGCGATCTGACGAAGGCGGAAACGCGCGCCCGCGCCCGGGCGCTCGGTCTCGACGTGGTCGCCGGGAAGCCCGAGAGCCAGGACATCTGCTTCGTTCCCGACGGAAATCACGTGCGCGTGCTGGAGCGGCGCCTGGGAGCCGGCGCCCCGGCGCTCGCATCCGGGCCGATCCTCACCCTCGACGGCCGGATCGTCGGGCGACACGAGGGCTTCGCGCGCTATACCATTGGGCAGCGCCGCGGACTTCCCGGCGGTTTCCCCGTGCCGATGTACGTCGTCGCCATTCGGCCGTCCGATCGCGGGGTCGTGATCGGGCCACGTGACGCGCTCCTCGGTCGCGGCGTGGTTGCGCGCGGCGTGAACTGGCTCGTCGACGAGCCGCCACCAGTGGGAGCGCAGGTCGCGGTGCAGGTGCGTCATCGCGCGGCGGCGGCGCCGGCCGAGATCATTCGGTCGGACGGAGACGAAATCGAGCTCGCCCTCGACGTGCCGGTTGCGGCGATCACGCCCGGGCAGTCGCTGGTGATCTACGAGGGCCCTCGGGTACTCGGCGGTGGATTCATCGAGCGCGCCCACGGGCAGCGCCCCACGCTCCCGGTGCTCGCCGCCTAACTACTGACGCGCCGACGTCAGTACTTCAGGCCCCCTGCTTCGGCGAACTCCTTCATCAGTCGTTCCTGCTCCTCGGAGAGCGTGGGCGGCACGATCACGTCCACCTCGACGATGAGATCGCCGCGCTGTCCCGATCGCTCGATTCCCTGGCCTCGCACGCGGAAGCGCTTCCCCGGCGGCGTCCCCGGAGGGATCTTGATCGTGACCTTCTTCCCGTCGAGCGTCCGAACGGCTATGCGGGAGCCTAACGTGGCCTGCGCGATGTTGAGGGGCACCTTCGCCACCAGGTCGTTGCCCTCGCGCTGAAAGAACCGATCGGGCTCGACCTGGAAGGTGATGAAGAGATCGCCCGGCGGTCCCCCGCTCGGCCCTTTTCCCCCCTGCCCCGAGAGGCGCAGCCGCGTTCCGGTGTCCACGCCCGGAGGCACGGTGATCATCACCGTCTTGCGAACGCGCTTGTCGCCGGCGCCGCCGCACTCCGGGCATCGCTCGGAGGGCACCTGCTTTCGGCCGAGGCACATCGGGCATGGACGGCTCACGGCGAACCCGCCCTGACCGAACGTGACGTTGCCACGCCCATGACATTCCGGGCACGTTCGGAAAGTCGCTCCGGGCGCACCCCCGGACCCGTGGCAGGTGGGGCACTCCTCATTCACCTCGAGCTGAACCGGAACCTTGCCGCCGAGCGCGGCGACGCGGAACGGAATCGAGAGCGTCGCCTCCACGTCCTGGCCGCGCTCGGGCCCGGTCTGCCGCCCCCGCGCATTCGCACCACCCCCGAACATCGAGCTGAAAAGATCGCCGAGGCCGCCGAGGCCGCCAATGTCGATGTCCTCGAAGCGGAAGCCGCCGGTCGTGCCGCCCGGGGCGCCCGCCCCACCCGGCCGGGCGCCGCCGAATCCACCCCCGCCGCGGTGGGCGAAATCGCCGAACGCGCCGAGGCGACGCATGTCGTCGTACTGTTTGCGCTTCTCGGCGTCGCCAAGGACGTTGTAGGCTTCCGAGATCTCCTTGAATCGCTCGGCAGCCTTCGGATCGTCGCGGTTGGCGTCGGGGTGCCACTTCTTCGCGAGGCGGCGATACTGCTTCTTGATGTCGTCCTGCGAGGCGGACGCCGAGACGCCCAGGACCGCGTAGTAGTCCTTCGTCTGGGCCATGAGTGCCTAACGCCGCATCACTGCGACCACTGTCGGACCACGACGCGCGCCGGCCGGAGCAGCTGGCCACCGAATCGATACCCGCGCTGAAACACCTGCGAGACGACGTGGTCGTCCTCGGGTGAGAGGGCCGGCTCGGTCGCTACCGCCTCGTGAAACGCCGGATCGAAGGTCTGGTTCACCGGATCGATCACCTCGAGGCCGGCGGCGGTGAGCGACTTCAACAGCTTCTTGGTCACGAGATCGACGCCGTTCACGAGGGTCTGCGCGTCCGTCGACGCCGGATCGACCGCGATGACGCGCCCCAGATCGTCCAGCGAGTCGACGATGTGCCTGACGAGCTCACCCTGGGCGCGCGATCCCGCCTCAGCGCGCTCGCGCATGGTGCGCTTGCGATAGTTGTCGAACTCCGCCGCCAGGCGCAGGTACTTGTCCCGCAGCTCGGCCATCACACGGCCGGCTTCTCCCTCCACCTGGGCGTCAGCCTGCCGCCCGTCATCATCGGTCGCGGATGCGGCCGAGCCACCCGGCGCGCGCGATCCGCTCTGGGACGCGTCATCGTCGGGAACGCCGTCGCCCTGGGGCGCGGCGCTCGCCGCAACCTCGTCGTTGCGCTCCATTTGCTCACGTGCCGTCTTGTCGGCACCGGATCTCACGTCATCTCGCACAGTCAACCTCGTTCCGTTGCGGTGGCGCGCCGCTCATCCGCCCGCTGCGCGCACCTCGTAACATTCGCCTGAGAGGCGCAGACGGGCAACTGGCGCGCCGAGGCTTCGAGGTCACCCCAACATGCGCCGAACGAGGTCGAGCGCCCCCTGTGCGGCGCGCTGGCGAATCTCCTCCCGATTCCCTGGATAGACGCGATGAACCGCGCGGACCCTGCCATCGACGTCGACCGCTGTCCAAACGAGGCCAACGGGCTTCTCCGCGGTCCCACCGCCCGGTCCGGCGATGCCGGTGATCGCGATCCCGATACGTGCCTCCGAGACGCGCCGAATTCCGGCCACCATTTCACGAGCGGCCTCTTCGCTCACCGCACCGTGCGTCCGGATCACGGCTCGCTGCACGCCGAGCAGGCGGATCTTCACCTCATCATCGTACGCGATGATTCCGCCGAGGAATACGTCGCTGCTGCCGGGAATCGCCGTCAAGCGACCCCCAAGCAGCCCGCCGGTGCAGCTCTCGGCAACGGCCAGGCGCAGACCCCGTTCGCGCGCGCGGTGGAGAACGACCTCGGCAAGGTCGGTCTCGCCCTCGCCGTACAGGTGCTCGGCGACGACCGTCTTCAGCTCGGCGACGGCGTCCTCGAGCAGAGCGCCCGCGGCTTCATCGGTCATGCCGCGCGTCGTCAGGCGCAAGTCAATCCCGGCCACGCTCGGAAGATACGCCAGCGGAATTCCGCGCAACGATCTCGCGCGATCCCCCAGAAGGTCGGCGAGATGCGACTCGGAGATGCCGGCGCAGCGCAGCGTGCGCGAGCGCACGACCTCGCGCGCTTCACCGAGCAGTGCGCGAAGCTCCGGCACCAGGACATCTTCCGTCATCCCGCGCACTTCGCGAGGGACGCCGGGGAGCATCGCGACCCACCGTCCGCGGTCATCCTCGAGCCACACTCCCGGCGCCGAGCCGTGTCGGTTTTCGAGAATTCGTGCTCCTTCGGGGATGAGCGCTTGCTGTCTGTTGGAGGCAGGCATCGGCCCCTTGAAGCCGTAGACGCGGAATCGCTCCTGGATCATCGCGACGACGTCCTCGCGCATCTCGAGGCGCCGGCCGAACAGCGCGGCGATCGCTGGCTTCGTCAGGTCGTCGGCGGTTGGCCCGAGCCCACCGGTCGTGACGACCGCACCGGTGCGATCGAGCGCTTCGCGAACGGCGGCGGCGATGGCATCGGCGTCGTCCCCAACCGACGCGCGCCGCGCGATCTCGATGCCATGCTCGGCGAGCGCCCGAGCGAGAAAGGCGGCGTTCGTGTCGGTGGTGAACCCGAGCAGGAGCTCGTCGCCGATCGTGATGATCTCGATCTTCATGGAGCCAAGGTGATCGAGGTGGTCGAGGTCGTCGAGGGTGTCGAGGTGGACCTCGACACCGTCGACACCCTTGACACCCTTGACACCCTCAGTCTCGAAACACGCCCCAATACCGCCGCAAATACAGCCACATCGACCAAAGCGTCAGCGCGACGGCGACCATCATTGTCGTCACGCCGGCGAGGCCGTTGAAGTAGGCGTACACGCGCCAGGCGGACGATGTCCACCGCTCGTCGGCGGCAAGCGTGGCTGCGCCGAACCAGAAGAAGGCAATTCCCACCCAGGTCCACTGGAAGCCGGTCTTCACCTTTGCCGGCCCGATGGCGGCAATCACGACATCGCGTCGCGCGGCCGCCTGGCGGAAGAGCGTCATGAAGAGCTCGCGGCCCAGCACGATGGCGAGGATCCACCAGGGGAGGCCGACGGGACCCCAGGGCGTAAGGAAAGGAAAGGCCGCGCCCTGACTCCCTCCCTCTCGCGACATGGGACCGAGCACGCCGTCCACGAGCGGCGTCCGATGCGGCGAGATGAGCGACGCGTCCCACCCATTTCCGGCGAGCATGAACATCGGGACGAACGTCGCCAGCAGGAGCAGCTTGTCGGCGAGCGGGTCGAGCAGTGTGCCGAGTCGCGTGACGAGGTTCCGGCTGCGCGCCAGCCGGCCGTCCCAGTAATCGGTGACGGCGACGACGATGAAGAGAATGAACGCCGCGAAACGGAGCGACCACGATGGCGAAAAGGGCAACAGCGCCACCAGCGGCGAGATGGCGATGCGACCGACCGTCAGGGTGTTCGGGAGGTTCATGTCTTCAGCGCGGAACGTGGACGCTTCTGCTCCTACGAGCCTGCGCGACCGGCCGGCATTACGCCAGCGTCTTCAGCACCAGTTTCGAAACCGCCTTCAGAGTCTCGAACACGCCCTCCCCGGTGACGGCGACCGCTTCGAAATACGGTGCGCGCTCGACCCACTCTCCGCTCTGGATCTGCTCCACGAGATTCTCGCCGGCGTGATAGGGATCCGGGGTGACGCGCCGCCGCTGCGGGTCGGAGATCTCCCATCCCGGGTTCAGGCACGCCTGTAGCTCGGTGATGTTGGCGGCGTTGGGCAAATCCCGCTTGTTGTACTGGACGACGAACGGGATGCGCGTGAGATCGTAGCCGTACTCCTGCATGTTGTCGTACAAGTTCTGCATCGACTCCTGATTCGCTTCCATCCGCTCGACCTGCGAATCGGCGACGAAGACGATGCCGTCGACGCCCTTGAGAATGAGCTTCCGGCTGGCGTTGTAGTAGACCTGCCCGGGAACGGTGTAGAGGTGAAAGCGGGTCTTGAAGCCGCGAATCGTTCCGAGGTCGACCGGGAGGAAGTCGAAGAACAGCGTGCGCTCGGTCTCCGTGG
Source organism: Gemmatimonadaceae bacterium (assembly GCA_035650335.1). Taxonomy (GTDB): domain Bacteria; phylum Gemmatimonadota; class Gemmatimonadetes; order Gemmatimonadales; family Gemmatimonadaceae; genus JAICNG01. The sequence goes on from DASRHU010000052.1 coordinate 60,067, forward strand.
CGAGCGAGATGAGCTTCCCGCGGGTCGACGGATTCACCTTGCCGTACACGTGCTCGAGGTTGGTGGTCTTCCCACCGAGGCCCGGCCCGTAGTAGACGATTTTGCAGTTGATCTCGCGCGACGCGTAGTTGATCATCGACATGCCCGTTCCTCTCCTTACTGGAACAGTTTGTCGATTTCATCCTCGGCGCCGGCCAGGATGTTCGGCTGCTCTTTCTTCTCGCCGCTTTGCGCCCGCTGGAACATCTGGTCGAAGAGTTTGCTCAGCTCATCCACCGTCTGCTTCACTTTCAGCCTGACGAGTCCGAGGGTGGTGCGGTTGTCGAACAGGATGACGAGAATCACGCGGCGCGAAATGTCCGCGAGATACATCGACTCCTGCTCACCCTGGTGAAAGAGCGAGCTGAACTCGGTTTCTCCAATGAGGCGGGCGAGCTGATCGTTGGCGCTGAAGTCAGCGGCGGTCAGCGTCGCGAAGGCGGTGGGGTCGAAGCGTGGCTGCTCGCCGACGGTGGCGACGAGCTGACCGGAGCGATCGACCAACAGCGCGCATCGGGCATTGCTGTCGTAGAGGAACTGCTGAAGCGACCGCTGAATCGCGCCGAAATCATCCTCGGTGAACGACCAGCTTGCTGCACCAACGGGCATTGTCGATGTCTGCCTAGGCGAGAGACGCTTCCATTTGGCGCAGGATGCGCAAACCACGGCGCCGGAGCTTGGCGTGCGTCTCCCAATTCACGTAATCGCGCAGGAGAAGGACGTTTTCCGGCGTATGTTGCCCGCGCAAATACCCCAAGGCCGCGAGCCGCCGCAGCTTGCGGCTGCTGAACAGGTCGCGGCGGTATCTGCGCGTCTGCTGACTCCAGACGATTAAGCCCACCAGGAGGCCACCAGCGAAGCCCCCCGCGAGATAGACGGTCCCGTCGCGGCTGCTCACATGGCCCTCCGGGCACTCAACGCCTGGGCGATGGTCACGCCATCGGCGTACTCGAGATCCCCGCCAATCGGGATGCCGCGGGCGATCCGCGTGACCGTCGCCCCGTGAGGCGCGACTTGCCGCTGGACGTAGAGGGCCGTCGCTTCGCCCTCGAGACTCGGGTTCGTGGCGACGATCACCTCACGAACGCCGCCGGCTTCGATACGATCGATCAATTGGCGAATGGTCAGATCGTCAGGACCGATGCCATCGAGCGGAGACAGGCGTCCACCGAGGACGTGATAGACGCCGCGAAATTCCCCTGCCCGCTCGATTGCCCCAATGTCCGATGCCTCCTCGACAACGCAGATGACCGTGCGGTCTCGCCGCTGGTCGCGGCAAATCGCGCACGGGTCGGCCTCCGTCAGATTGAAGCAGACCGAGCACCGGTGAATACGGTCCGACAACTCCGAAAGCACCGTTGCAAGGCGCTTGCTCTGCTCCGGAGGTTGCTTCAGGAGGTGATACGTGAGTCGCAGCGCCGTCTTCCGACCGATGCCCGGAAGCTTCGCGAGCTCCGTGGCCAGGTCGTCGATCGCCGACATCGCTAGAACGGCAGCTTGAAGGGAAGTCCGCCGGTGAGCTTGCGCATCTCTTCCTGCGCCAGGTCGGCCGCTTTCTTTTGCGCGTCGGCTACCGCGACGGCGATCAGATCCTCGAGCATCTCGATGTCGGACGGATTCACGACGCTCGGATCGAGCTTGACCGCGCGTACCTGCCCTTTGCCGTCGGCCGTGACGGACACCATCCCACCGCCGCTGACGCCGGTGACCGTCATGCCCGCCAGCTCATCCTGAATCTGCTGCAGCCGGCCCTGCATCTGCTGCGCCTGCTGCAGAATCTTGGTGATGTCGGCCATAGACTGGGGAAATTATTCGGCGGGGCGGTGTTATACAATGAGGAACGAGGACCGAGGACCGAGGAATTCGATACGGGAACGGCTCGCGCAATCGAGTTCCTCGGTCCTCGGTCCTCGTTCCTTCTCGTTCCTCATTCCCGTCAGTCAAGCAGCTCCAGATCGAGCTCCTGAATCGCCGCATCGAGCGCCGGATCCTTCCGGCGTAGCATCTCCTCGCGCTCGCGACGCATCTGATCCTCGGTCAGACGCTTCGGGCCCGGAGCCGCCGGGGCGACGGCCGGTTCCTGCCTGCGGATCATCAACCTCGTTGCACCGTCGAACATCGTCGAGACGGCGGTCAGGACGTCGGCCGCGCCGCTTTCGATCACCTTCTCGAAGATCTCGTTCGGCTGCTCGAGCTGCAGCGTGATCGCGCCTTGCGAGGTGACCGCGGTCGGCAGCGCGTGCTCGAGCGCGGTCACCAGCATCGGCCGCCCAGCCGACCGCACGCGGGTCACGACGTCACCCCACCGCTCGCAGAGCGTGTTGAGCTCCAGGGTGGCACGCGCTGCAGCCGTCGGAGAAGGCTGCGCCACATCCGCCAGCGGAGGTGCAACGGGGGCCTCGGCGCGCCGGGACGACGGACGAGGCGCATCCGCCGCACGCTTCGCCGGAGGGGAAGACGCCTCACGAGTGCCACCGCCGTCCCCGAGTCCTCGCAGGACATCCTCGATCTCCACGGTGCGGTCGAGGAGAGCGAAACGGACGAGCAACGTCTCGAGGAGGAGCTGCTGCTGCGAGCTTTTCCGATAGTACGGCTCGAGCTCCGTGATGGCGCCGAGCATGCGCAGCAGGTCAGCCGGGGTGAATCGGTCGCGCCGGGCACGCAGGGCGGCCCGTGTCGTCTCCGACACATCCATCGGCTCTCCGCCGAGCACGACCGCGAGCTGCGCGCGGAGCAGATCGGCGAGCCCGGCGAGGAAAATGGCGAAGTCGACACCGGCATCGGCCAGCCGGCCGACCGCGGGAAAGACGTCCGCGCCGCGGCGCTCGGCAATGACCTCGAGAAGCGACAGGTACTCGTCCTCCGGAAGGAGGCCGAGCGCGTCACGGACGGCGGAAGCCGTGAGGCGGCCGTCGCCCATGGAGAGGACCTGGTCGGTGAGCGAGAGCGCGTCACGCATCGACCCGTCGGCCGCGCGCGCGATCATGGCCAAGGCGTCCTCCTCGGCCTCCACCCCCTCGGCCGCGAGCACCGTCGTCAGGCGGGCGCGCACGTCGGCCGCCCCGATGCGTTTGAAGTCGAAACGCTGAAGCCGGCTCATCACCGGGGCCGCCGCCTGCGTGATCTTCTGCGGATCGGTGGTCGCGAACACGAAGATCACCCGCGGGGGTGGCTCCTCGAGGATCTTCAAGAGCGCGTTCCATGCCTCACGAGTGAGCATGTGCGCTTCGTCCACGATGTACACCTTGAACCGCCCTTCCGCCGTGGGCGCGTACATTGCCCGCTCGCGCAGGTCGCGAGCGTCGTCGACACCGCGGTTGGACGCGGCGTCGATCTCAATGACGTCGAGGCTCGCCGCGCCGCTCCAGATGCGGGCACACGAGTCACACTGCCCGCACGGCTCCCCCTCGGGCGCCCCGCGATCGCAGTTGAGGGCCATGGCCAGCACGCGCGCGAGCGTGGTTTTCCCTACACCCCGCGGGCCGCAGAGCAGATAGCCGTGCGCCACCCGGCCGCGCGCGATCGCGCCCTTGAGCGTATTCGAGACATGCGTCTGGACGGCGACGTCGGCGAATCGCTTCGGACGGTACTTGCGAGCGAGGGCGAGATACATGACCGGACGGAGGCTGCGTGGGTGCGCTGCACGTGGAGCGGCAGCGGAGGCTGGCAGACTCAAGATACGCCACCCAAACGGAAACGCGCGAGGCCGGACGATGTGTCCGGCACCCGCGCGAGTGCCTCAGGTCTTACGGGGCAGCGTTCACCACACGTACCGCTGCTACCTGCGGGGTCCTGACGGGATTAGTGAGCTCCCGCTCCCCGGGACCTGAGGCACCGGGAATCTAGTCGAGGTCGGGGGCCGATTCAATTGGGCCATGGGCCAAGGGCCAGGGGCCAGGGGCCAGGGGTGCGGTAAGGCAACGGCGGCCAACGGCCGCCGTTGCTCATCAATGAGGCGGCTGCGGCGATAGCCGCGCCGCCCTTTCAACCCCCCTGGCCCTTGGCCCCTGGCCCTTGGCCCGGAGTTCTCAGCCCCTGGCCCTCGCCCGCCATGCGCTCGAGAACCTGCCTAACGACACTCCCCGCCATGCGCACCGCACTCTCCCCGACGTCCAGGTGCGTTACCGCGCGAATGCGCGTCGGCGACCAGACCGTCAGCAGCACGTCACGGCGCGCGGCCTCGGCGACGACGGCAGACGCCTCGAGCGAGCCCGGGAGGTCGAGCATCACGATGTTCGTGTCCGGAGGAACCACACGCGCCCCGGCCACTCCGTCGACCAGCGATGCATAGAGACGCGCGGTCGCGTGGTCATCGGAAATGCGCGGCAGGTGCGCATCGAGTGCGTACAACGCGGCGGCCGCGAGAATGCCCGACTGTCGCATTCCGCCGCCGAAGCGCTTTCGAACCGACCACCCTTCCGCGATCACGTCTCGCGAGCCGGCGAGCGCCGCACCAATGGGGCATCCGAGCCCTTTGGAGAACGACACCATCACCGTATCGGCCACTGAGGCGAGAGTCGCGAGGCTCTCGCCGCTCGCCGCCGCGGCGTTCCACAGCCGGGCGCCATCGAGATGCACCGCGAGCGCGTGAGCACGCGCCACGTTCGCGATCGCACGCATCTCCCCGAGCGGCGTGACGAGCCCGCCTGCTCCGTTGTGCGTGTTCTCGAGGCACACCAGCGACGCGGACGGAACGTGCTTCGACGGTGATCGAACGGTCGCGGTCAGCCCGGCCGCATCCATGACCGGTGCGCCAGTCACCGGGCGAACCTGCACACCCGCGAGCGCCGCGGCGCCCGCCATCTCGTAATGGAGAATGTGAGCGCCGGCGTCGAGCAGGACTTCCGTGCCCGGTCGCGACAGGAGCCACACCGCGGTCTGGTTGGCCATCGTCCCACTGGGAAAGAAGAGCGCCGCCTCCTTTCCCAGGAGCTCCGCCACTCGCTGCTCCAGCCGTTTCACCGTCGGGTCGCCGTCGAGCACGTCGTCACCCACGTCGGCGTCCGCGATCGCCCGCCGCATGGCGGGCGTCGGTTTCGTCACGGTATCGCTGCGAAGGTCGATGGGCATGATGGGAAGATGCGCGACCTTCGCGTCACCAGAAACCCGGCGACGACAAAAAAACCCCGCCGGTTCGCACCGGCGGGGCCACGGGACCCGCGTCCCTAGTCCGGTCTCTTGCGCACCGTCGGCACCTTCATGGTGACGGTGTCTTTCCCCAGCGTAATCGAGCTGTCGGTCACATCCACGTCGGGTACGACGACCCGTTTGCTCTCGGTGCCAATCGTTATTTCGGAATTGGCCGGGTCGGTGACACGAGTGGTGTCGCCCAGGGTGTCGATCGCGCCGCTGTCGGCCTCGTTGCGGACCTCGGCCCGACACGCCGCGAGCATGATCACTGCGAACACCGCGGACGTCAGCATCTGCTTTTTCACGGGTTCCTCCGAGTACTGACCGTCCCCGGAAGGGGCAACCTTTAGGCCACCTGCGCTACGCCACTTCCTCGAACGTCTCCCGTTGGAGCCGCCTGACGCGCCTCAACTCGTAGACCTGCCCCACCTCGCCGCCGAGGATGAAGATCACCGACGTGTAATAGACCCACGTCACGATGATCACGATGACGTAGAGCGTCCCCGTGTACAGGCTTCCGGGATTGAACGACTCGAGAAAGGCGGTGAATCCGTACCTGGCCAGCTCGAACATGGCGCTCGTGAAGCCCGCCGCCAGTAACGCCGCCTGCCAGCGAATCTTCCTGACCGGCAGGAACTTGTAGAGGGCGAAGAACATGAGCACGAGCACCGCGAAGGCGAGCGTCCACCCCACGTAGAACTCGAGCCGCCCCATGACGTCGCGCGCGAGGCCGAAGCGCTCGAGCGCGCCCACGCCCCGAGTGGTGGCGAGCGTCAGGTAGGTGCTCAGCAGCGTGTTGGCGGCGAAGAGCAGCGACGCCAGCACGGTGATCTTGATGTCGAAGATCTTTCCCTGGACAATGCCGCGTTCCTGCTCGATGTCGAAGATCTCGGCCAGGACGGCACGCAACGACCCGAAGAGCCGCGTCGAGAACCATACGAATGCGATGGCCCCGACGAAGCCCACCGCTCCGCGTGTGGCGATGATCTCGTTGATGAGCTTGTGCAGCGGGGAATCGGAGCTCTCGGAATGCGGGGGGAGCAGCCGCTCGATGAACACCCACACGCCTGACGAGGCATCGGCGGTGGTCTGGTCGAGGATGTATCCGAGCGCCGAGAAGAGGAGGAGAACGAACGGCACGGCGGCGAGAAGGAGGTTGAACGACACCCCTCCCGCCAGAAAGAAAATGTTGTCCTCGCCCGCGTTGTCCCAGACACGTTTCGCGTAGTCGCGCAGCGTCCACGCGATCCGCTTGGGGAGCGGCCGGCGCGGCATACGCTAGGTGCGGCGGCGGCCCGGAGGCCGCCGCTCAGCCTTCGGCTTCGTCGAGATCCTCGTCGATGTCCGCGTCGACGGATGCCTCGGCGCGCGCGCGCCGGGACTGGCGCGCCACGTCGGCGCCCGCCTGATACGCGGCCTTGCTCTCGGCGATGCGCCGCTCGAGGTCTTCGCGCGCCTGGTGCGCCGCGGCGCGACCGGCGGCGATCGCCTGCTCCGCCTGGCGACGCTTGAGATCGATCGCCGAGCGCGCGGCTTCGAGCTTGTCCTCGACGGTGCGGCGCGCATGCTCGTACCGGTCGGTGACGTCGTCGGCCAGCTCCTCCGCCTTCTCGCGCGCGGCGCGCTTCACCTTGCGAGCGCTCCGCCGCAAACGACGTCGTGTCTCGAGCCCCGAATCGGGAGCGAGCAGCAGCGCGACGCCGGCACCCAGCGCGATGCCGAAGAGGAACGAGCCGAAGCTTCCGCTGCTGCGCTCGATCACCACATACGGCTCATCGTCGTAATCGTGTCTCGACATGTGCGATCTCTCCTAACGACGCTTCTTCGCTTTCGGCTCTTCCTTTTTCGCCTTCACGGTCGCGGTGACCGTGCGTTTCTCGGCACGCGCCCCGTTTTCGGTGCCGTTTCCGCTGAGCAGCCGCGTCAGCTCGCCGCGCAACTCGCCCGCACTGACGCCCAGCAGCTTCGCCGATCGTTCGACGTCGCCACCAGTGGACGCGAAGGTCCGAAGCACCAGCTGCCGCCTCGCGTCCGCAAGGGACGAGCCGACGGGAACGCTCACCACCGCCGGGACTTCGCCAGTCGTGCGCAGGTGTCGTGGGACGATGTCCGCCGCGCCAATGATGCCGCTGCGTGACATGATCACCGCGCGCTCGACGGCGTTCTTCAGCTCACGGACGTTGCCCGGCCAATTGTACGACAGGATCCACTCCCAGGCGGCGTCATCGAAGCCGGTCACCTTCTTGTTGTTCTGCCGGGCAAAGCGCAGCAGGAACTCGTTGGCGAGCAGCTTGATGTCACCAACGCGCTCGCGGAGCGGCGGCAGGTAGATGGGCACGACCGCCAGGCGATAGTAGAGATCCTCGCGAAGCTCGTTGTCGGCCAGAGCCTTCTCGAGATCCTTGTTCGTCGCCGCGACCACGCGGATGTCGACGTTGATCTCCTTCTTGCCGCCGAGCCGGCGCACCTGGCGCGACTCCAGTGCGCGAAGGAGCTTCACCTGGATGTCGGTCGGCATCTCCGCGACTTCGTCGAGGAAGATCGTGCCGCCGTGCGCCAGCTCGAACGCTCCCTGCTTCTCGTTGGTCGAGCCGGTGAAGGCGCCCTTCTCGTGGCCGAACAGCTCGTTCTCGAGAATGTCCTTGGGAAGCGCCGCGCAGTTGAGTGCGAAGAACGGACCTTTTGCCCGGTCGCTCTTGGCGTGCAGCGCGCGGGCGACCAGCTCCTTTCCCGTTCCCGATTCGCCGAGAATGATCACGCTCGCCGTCGACGGGGCGACCGCGTCGATGAGCTGATAGACGGACCGCATCTGCTCGGACTGGCCAGTGAGCTCGCCGAAGTGCGTGAGGTTCTCGAGCTCGCTCGTCAGGGCGCGATTCGTCTGCTTCACCACGAACTTGTCGAGCGCCTTCGGAATGAGCGCCTTCAGGCGATTCAGCTTCTCGCTGTTGAGGGGCTTCTCGATGTAGTCGTACGCGCCCTGTCGCATTGCCTGGACGGCGGAGTCTACCGTCGCCTGGCCGGTGATGATGATGCACTCGGTGTGGATCTCGCGCTGCTGCATCTCCTTGAGGAGGGCGAGTCCGTCGAGCTTCGGCATCTTGAGGTCAGCGAGGATGACGCCGTACGCCTCGTTCGACAGACGCTCGAGCGCCTTCTGGCCGTCGACGGCGACATCGACGGTGTAGCCCTCGTCCGAGAGGATGGCGCCCAGGCCGTCGGTGATCGATCGCTCGTCGTCGGCGATCAGAATCTTCGCCTGCTGCTTCGTCGTCATGCGGTTTCGGCACTGCGCGTGAGCGCGGGAAAGAGCAAGGTCAGACCGCTTGGCTCCGACTGGAACTTAATGCCTGCCGGAAGTCTGGGTGTGACGCGAGGTCCCGAGAAGTGCGCGGCGATGCGATCTCCGTTCCGCTCGATGTGTACCCGAATCGCGACCCCCGGGCCAACCATGGCGTCGAGGATGAGGGCGAGCGCGGTACGGGCCTCGTCTGCGGCCATGTCGATACCCGTCGACCCCTCACTGAGGTCCATCGCGACGCTTCCGCCTTCTGCCCTGGCGAGGGCGTCGTACAACGTGATCACCGGACCCGCGAGCACGGCGAGATCCGGGTTGGCCGGACGCGCGAGGGCCAATAACGCTTCGACCAGGCGTGCCACCCGTTCCAGCTCCCCGCTCGCGGCGACCGCGAAAGGGAGCAGCGCCGCCGGGTCGGCGCTTCCGCGCTCACACCGCGAGCGTACCACCTCGAGGTTGACGGTGACCGCGTTGAGCGGGTTCTTGATCTCGTGCGCGATCCGACCGGCCAGACCTTGTAGCGCTCCAAGCCATTGGCTGGACGAAGCGCCGTCCCCCGTCATTCGCCAGCGTCGGGATCATCCGGCGCCGCGACGACCGCGGGGGTCAAAGCGTCCGGCGCGCGCCGATGCTGCTCGGCGGGCGACACCCACTTCTCCACCAGCTCGGCCGTCCCGACTACGCCCAGTTTCTGGAACAGGAACGCGAACTTCTCGTCGTACACGCGCGCCAGCGTCTCGCGAACCCCCTGAGGCAGATCCCACAGCTCGCGCTTGAAGGGACCGAGCGCCTTCTTGCGTGTCTTGTAGTAGAACTGGTCGGCCGAGTCTTTCGGCTTGCGCTCATCGGCGGCGTTCTGATCGAGCCAGCGGTAAATCTTCTCACGCATGTCCGGCGGGAGATGATCGTACAGCAGGTTCTGGAAGTTCGTCGCGAGGTGGATCTCGCAGGCGCCGACCTTCGGGAACGCGTTGAAGGCATCGTCAGGCAGCGTCGACGCTCCGTGCTGGACGGCACCCGCCAACCCATATTCCTTCTGCGCGACGCGTGACAGCTCCTCGAGCGCCTCGAGATCGAGCTTCACCTCGGCGATCTTGCCATCGGGGAGTACTACGCCGCCGTGCGACGTCCCGGTTTGCACGCTGATCTTCGACAGCCCCACCGCCTGCCGGCCGACGCGTTCGCGAAGCGTGCGGTTGTACCCTTCCATGAACGCGCGCAATTCGTGGACATTCGAATTGTGCCCCCCGACCTCTCCGATCTCGCCACCGACCGAGATCGTGACATTGTCGGGCTCGATCTCCCGAATGTAGGACGTAATCTCGACGGCCTGCTCGTAGTTGAGGCGTTGCTGCTCGTCGAGCGTCGGTTTCGAGATGTCCACCAACGTGGAGGTATCGACGTCGACGTTGTAGAACCCGGCGGTGATGGCCTCCATGGCCAGCTGCTTCACCGCCGCCACCTCGCCGCTCGAGTCGACCGCGAACTTCTTGGCGTTGACCTGGAAGTGATCGCCCTGGATGAACACCGGGCCGCGGAACCCCTCACGCAGCGCGGCCGCCAGCATCACGGCGACGTACTCGGATGGGCGCTGATCGGTATAGGCGATCTCGGAACGAGCGATCTCCAGGATGAACGCACCGACCTCGTGGCGGATGGCGGTCCGGAAGATGGACCGTGCCGTGTCGTACGACATCCCGCGGACGTTGATCGCCGGGACGGTCCAGCCGCCGCGCGCCTCACCCCGCCCGCGAGCGAGGTACAGGTCGTTGATCGACGCCGCTCGGACGCCGACCTCCTGTCCGATCTCCCAGATCACCCACCGCGCGTGATCGCGAGTCTGCCCCTGACCGAAGACGGCCTCACGCACCAGGGCATCCATGGCGGGCGAGGCCAGGTCGCTCTCGCGGGCAACGACGACGTGGCCGTTATCAACGCGAATCGCTCCCCCGAGCGTCTGCACGGCCCGGGTCGCATTATTGGACATCCAACCTCCGAAAGTATTGCCGTGCCTGACGTACTTTGGCCGTAGCGGGTGCGTTCGGCAAGGGTAATTCTCACACTATCGCGCGGGGATCGGGCTTCGGCAACGCGTCCCATTCCTGGCGCGCATCGCGCGCGTCCGGGCGCCCCAACATCGCATAGGTGTACCGCTTTCCGAGCTCCACCCCGGGCTGGTCGAGCGGATTGACCTCGTACAGCGCCCCGGCGACCACCGTCGCGATCGCGAGCATCATTAGCAACGACCCCACATGCCACGCGTCGCGGGTATCGAGTGTGATCGTCATGTTCGGCCGACCGCGGCGCGCGAGCGCACCCGCCGTCGCCCGGCGCTCGATATCGAGCAGCTCGCCAAGGGAGTGACCCCCGAGATAAGCCAGCTCCGGCACATCGGGGTGCAGGGATGGAATCTGGATGTCGGCTGTCCCGGCGGCGACGGTGATGAACGTGACCGTCTTGTCGAGCGGCCCTTCCATGAAGAGCTGCACCTGCGAGTGCTGGTCGGTTGCGCCGAGCGCGGGAATCGGTGTCGGACCGACGCTCGTGCCGTCAGCCCGGATCTTTCCCAGACTCTCCGCCCACAGCTGCACGAACCAGTCACCGACGTCGCGCAGATTGTCGGTGTACGGCATGATGACGTGAGTTCCGAGCCCATGCCGGGCGTCGGCCATCCATTGCAGAATCGCATACATCGCGGCCGGATTACGGAGCAGCTCGCGTGCGCCGCATCGCTCGGCCATGTCGCCCGCGCCCGCCATGAGCGCCTGGATGTCGATGCCGATGAGCGCCGCCGGCAGCAATCCGACCGCCGACATGACGCTGAACCGGCCGCCGACGTTGGATGGAATGTCGAGCGCCGGGATCGATTCCTCTCGGGCGATGCGCCGCAGCGATCCCTTTTCGGGATCGGTGACGAAAACGAGATGCCGGCGGAAGTTGTCGCCGAGCGCGTCGATGAGCCGGCCGCGAACGACGAGATACTGCGCCATCGTCTCCGCCGTGCCACCGGATTTCGAAACGACGAGAAAGAGCGTTCGCCCCAGCTCGATGCGACCGAGCAACTCGCCGATCGTCACCGGGTCGACATTCTCGAGCACGTGCATGCGCGGGAAATAGTCACGCGCCTCATCGCCGAGCTCGTTCCAGCGGATCGACCGGAGGGCCGAGCGTAACGCGATCGGGCCGAGCGCCGAGCCGCCAATGCCGAGGACGACGATGTCGCTGAAGGCCTGCCCCGCCCCTTCGGCGAACCGAAGGATCTGCTGCGTGCTATCGTGCGCGGCAGGAAGATCGAGAAAGCCGAGCTCCCCTCGCCCGCGGCGCTCGTCGAGCACCGCCATCGCCCGCGCGAACAGGTCGGTTGCACCCGCCAGCGCGGCACGGGGAATCCCTCCCGGCACGTACTCCGCGAGCATGTTCGTGTAATCGAGCCGTAGCGCCATGTCAGTCGATGCGAATGGTGAGGCCGTCGAACGCCGGGGCAATACCGGCGGGCAGCTCCGCCTCGAGGTCCGCATGCCGATTGTCGTGCGTCAGGTGCGTCAGGTACGTGCGTTCCGCGCCGAGGTCACGCGCGACTCGCACGGCTTCGGGGATGCTGAGGTGCGTGGGATGCTCGGTACGAAAGAGCGCGTTGATGACGAGCACGCGCGCGCCTTCCATGCGCGTCATCGCGCGCGGGGGGACGCTCTTCGCATCGGTGATGTACGCGAGCGGACCGATCCGATAGCCGTAGACGACGCATGGCCCGTGCGGGACGGACACGGCGATGACATTCACGCCACCAAGCTCGACGGATTCACCGTCATCGAGTGGACGCGCCTGCCCCTCCGGTTTGGAGGTGCCGGGTAGCGGACGGATCGTGTCGTCGAAAATGTAGGGGAACCGTCGCGCAAGACGGTCCAGCGTTTCGCGCGCGCCGTAGATCGGGAGCGCGGCGCCGCGCCGCACGGAGATCGCTCGAAGGTCGTCGATCCCGTGCGTGTGGTCGGCGTGGTCGTGGGTGTAGAAGACCGCATCGATTCGATCGATGTCGGCCGCGATCAGCTGGGTGCGCAGCTCGGGGGGCGTGTCGATGAGGAGCCGCGTCCCATCATCGGTTTCGACGACGGCGCCGACGCGCGTGCGACGATCGCGAGGATCGGGAGAGCGGCACACGTCGCAGTGACACCCGAGCTGCGGCACGCCGAAGCTCGTGCCGGTGCCGAGGAAGGTCAGCTTCACACGACTTCGACCTTCATCAGGTTGGTGCTGCCCGGCTGGTCGAAGGGAACGCCCGCCGTCACGACGACGCGCTCCCCGGGCATCGCGAGCCCGCGTCGGCGCGCGGCCTCGAGGGCGTGCCCGACCATCTTGGTGTAGCTGCCTGACGAGGGAACGAGCTCGGGCTGCACGCCCCACACGAGGGCGAGCTGGCGGAAGGTGCGCTCGACGTCGGTCACCGCGAGGATGGGGACTTCGGGGCGATGCGATGCGACCACGCGCGCGCTGAAGCCGCTCTTCGTGAACACGATGATGAGCGGCACGGCGAGCATGCGGACCGCGGCCACGGTCGCCGCGGCGATCGCGTCCTCGGTTTCCACGGGACCGTCTGCTCGGCGCAACCGCGCATGGTCGGTCGCGCGCTGCCGCGGCGCGGGGTGGCTCTCGATCTCGGAGATGATCCTGCTCATCGCGCGCACGGCGAGCTCCGGATACTGCCCGGTGGCCGTCTCGGCCGACAGCATGACCGCATCGGTACCGTCGAGGATGGCGTTGGCGACGTCGCTGGCTTCGGCGCGGGTGGGTCGCGGATTCTCGATCATCGACTCGAGCATCTGCGTCGCGGTGATCACCGGACGTCCCACCGAGTTCGCGAGCGAGATGATGCGCTTCTGGGCGATCGGGACTTCCTCGAACGGCAGCTCCACGCCGAGATCGCCGCGCGCGACCATGACGGCGTCGGTCGCGCGCATGATGCTGTCGATGTTCGCGAGCGCCGTATCCTTCTCGATCTTCGCCACGACCAGGATGTTCCGCGGAATCAGCTTGCGCAGCCCCTGGATGTCCTCGGCGCGCCGGACGAACGACAGCGCGAGGTAGTCGACCTCCTGGGCGACGGCGAAGTCGATGTCGGCCCGGTCCTTTTCGGTGATCGAGGGTGCCGACACGTGCACGCCCGGCAGATTGATCCCCTTGTGACTCACGAGTGAACCGCCGTGAACGACCCGCGCGACCACCCGCGGCGCGTGCTCTTCCATCACCACGAGGTCGAGCAGGCCGTCGTTGATCAGGATGCGATCCCCCACCTTCACGTCGCTCGCCAGCTCGCCGTACGTCACCGGGATTTCGCCGTTCCTCGCATCCGCTTCCGGCGCGAGAACGATGTCGGTCCCCTCGATGAGCGTGACTGGCGCGGGCAGGTCGCCGATGCGGATGCGCGGCCCTTGAAGGTCACCGAGCAGCGCGACCGGCTTCTTCAGCTCCTGCGCGATCGCGCGGACCGCTCGAATGACCTCGGCGTGCTGCTCGTGCGTCCCGTGCGAGAAGTTGATGCGGGTGACGTTCATCCCCGCCATGATCAGCGTGCGCAGCGCCGCGGGCGACGACGAGGCGGGGCCGATGGTGCAGACGATCTTGGTGCGGGCGGTGTGACTCGAGGTCGTCGAGGATGTCGAGGTCGTCGAGGTCGTCGAGGGTGCCACGGTGCTCAAGGGCTTTTCTCCTCGATCACCTTGACGACCTGGACGACCTCGCCCACCTCGACCATCACCGCTCCACCACCTTCTGCTCGAGCCGCTCCAGCAGCCCCTCGAACGACTTCTGGAACGAGGCCAGACCGTCGACCAGGAGCTTGTCGGTCACGGAGGCGAGCGAGATGCCGAGCGATTCCAGGTCGGCGATCGCCGTGCGCTCGCGCTCGATGTCGGCATCCACCGTGCGAGCGACGATCCCGTGGTCACGAAACGCCTCGATCGTCGGCGGTGGCATCGTGTCCACCGTGTCGGGACCGATGAGCGCCTCCACGTACATCACGTCGCGGTAGGCAGGATTCTTCGTGCTCGTGCTCGCCCACAAGGGACGCTGAACGCGCCCGCCCTTCGCCGCGAGCGCGCGCCATCGGTCGCTCACGAATCGCTCCTGGAAGAGCGCGTAGGCGAGCTTCGCGTTGGCGATGGCGATCCGCCCACGAAGGGCGCGGAGCCGCTCGGCATCCGACGCCGACAGACTCGTGAGGCGAGCATCGATGCGCTTGTCAACCTCCGTATCGACACGGCTCACGAAGAAGCTCGCCACGGATGCCGCCCGCTCGATCGACTTGCCCTCGCGGACCCGCTCCTCGAGGCCGCTCATGTAGGCCTCGATGACATCGGCATAGGCATCGAGAGCAAAGAGCAACGTGATGTTCACGTTGATCCCTTCCGCGATGAGACGCCGGGCGGCCACCGCACCGTCGCGCGTTCCAGGCACCTTGATCATCACGTTCGGGCGATTCACCAGTGACCACAGGCGGCGGGCCTCGGTCAGCGTCTCCTCGACGTCGTGCGCGGCTCCGGGCGACACTTCGATCGAGACGAAGCCGTCGGCATGCCCGCTCGTCTCGTACACCTCGCGGAAGACATCGCACGCGTCGCGCACGTCGTCGGTGGCGATCATCTCGAACAGCTCCCACGACGTGTGCGAGGCGGGCGCGGCGGCGAGCTGGTCGTCGTACGCGTCGGACTCGGTCAGCGCCTTCTCGAAGATCGTGGGGTTGGACGTCATCCCGCTGAGCGCATCACGCTCGATGCGGCGGGAAAGCTCGCCATCGCGAAGCAGCGAGCGATCGATGTAGTCGAGCCAGATGGATTGCCCCGCGTCGTGGAGCGCGTGCAGCCGTGTCTTCGCCATGACGGTCTCATCGACGGTGTAGGTGCGCGCCGCATCCGGCGGCGGCGATGTCGACACGAAAGATATCATCCGCTGGCCCCGTCCGCTCGCTTCCCGCCGTTCGCGGCCGCATGCATCATTCAGCGCGTGACAATCCGCGCGCAATCGCTCTTCATCAGGCCGTGACGGACGCCACATGCCCCTTGCCGATCACGCGCGAACGATTCGCGACCGCCTTGACGGTGCACTCATCCCCGCCGTCCCCGTCCCGCGCTTCGCCACCGGGCGGATCCACGCCCGAGCGCAGGAGGCGTACGCCGCCTGGATGAGGAAGCAGCCGGTCGGCGGCGTCGCCGTGTGGGCGCATACCGGGCGGGGACTGCATCTCGAGCCGGACGTGCGGGCGCAGGTTCTGACCTCGTGGCGAACGGCGCTACCGTCACCAGCCGTTCTCGTCGCGGGGTGCGGCGTACCCCAGCACACGGGGCCGCTCCCTTCGGAGGCTCGCGCGCGCACGGATGAGGTCATCCGGCGAACGCTCGCCATGGCCGAGGAGGCTCGCGCAGGCGGAGCCGACGCCCTGCTCGTACACCCTCCCGGCCAGCTCGCCGCTCTTCCCGACGCGTCCGGACGAGTCCTGGCGCTGCACGATGCCCTCGCGGACGGTGCCCTACCGGTCATCGCGTTTCTCCTCTATCAACGCGCCAGCGGGCTCGAGTACGACGAGCAGCTCCTCGACGAGCTTCTCGCCCTCCCTCACGTGGTCGGAGTGAAACTCGCGACGCTGGATTCCGTCATGCGGTTCCAGACGGCGGCGAAGCGTCTCGCGGTCCATCACCCCGAACGCGTGCTCATCACCGGCGAAGATCGCTTTCTCGGTTACTCCCTCATGATCGGGGCGCGATGCGCCTTGATCGGCATGGGTGCCGCACGACCCGCGATGCAGGCGGCGCTCGTGAAGGCGGCGGTCACCAACGACGCACCGGAGCTGGTGCGCCTGACGAGACTCTGCGACCAGCTCGCTGCCGCGACGTTCGTCGAGCCGATGGAGGGCTATATTCGGCGTATGCTGTGGGCGCTTGCGGAAGACGGGATTATTCCCGATGAAGCATGCCATGATCCGCACGGACCCGAGCTCGATCGACGTGAACGCGCCGCCGTCGCGAGCGCGCTGCGCGCCCTGGACGCCGTCGCATGAAGCGAGAGCTTCCCGATCTACCCCCGCTTCCCGATCGAATTCGGCGCCAGCTCGCCGAGGAGTTCGAAGAACGCGCCGATCAGCCGCTGAGCGCCAACTTTCGCGAGTGGGCACTCGAGCGATGGGGCGTCGACCTGGCGGGACGCTACGCGGGCCGTAAGGTACGCCTGCCGTTCGGCAAGGCCTCGGGACAGCTCTCCATGACACCGCAGCAGGTCGAGGCGGATGCGCTCGCAGGACTCGGCTTCTCGGTACTGAAGACCGTCATCGCGCAGGATACCAGCGGCGATCGCGGGATGGCGGCATGGGCCATTCACGAAACGCACATGCTCGTCGAGCAGATTGCCGACGAGGACGGGACAACGGGGTGGACGGTGACCTGGAAGGGTCGCGGATGGGACAAGCCGTTTTCGAGCTACCTGCGCCTGATCAGAGCGGCGATTCCGATCGGCTTGCAACACGATATGCCGGTGAGTGTCTCGGTGAAGTACCACCTCCCCGCAACGAGCGACGAGCCGTTTCGCGAGTCGGAGTACCGCTACACCACGCAGGCGATCGCCGCCGCGTGGCGTGACGCGGCCGGCGTCGGAGCGCCGATCATCGAAAAGGATTTCAGTCCCACGCTGGCCGCCGATCCCCGCGCCGATGATCGTGCGAACGTGTTGCGGTGGCTGCGCGAGGTTCCCCGCCTCGTGGCCAATGCCGGCGCGGGACCGATCGACCTTGGCATGAAGCTCATGAACGCGCAGTTCGATGACGACTTTCAGGTCGAAATGCTCGCGACCCTCGAGGATGTCCCGGCAGTTCGCTTTCGTGTCGCCTTCAACCGGCTGTTCGACGTGGAGCGCGGCGTCGCGTACGGCGGTCCGGCGCTCGCGCGGCGCAACCTGGGCGCACTGGACGCTTTCATCGCCCGCGAAGGCGCCCCACCCGCCGATCTCTGCGCGACCGGGGACATTCATTCCGGTCGTCGCATGATCCAGTACGCGCTGCGCGGGGCGCAATGTGGCCAGCTGCACACGTACTTCCAGCTTCCGAGGGCCGCGTATCGCTCGGCGTCGGCGTCGCGCACGGCGGCAGCACTGCACGAGCTGGTGGTTCACCCCGAGCAGGGGCTCATCGCGTGGATCCTCGCCCTCGGTGAGATGGGCTGGCTCGAGCGGCGCGACGGCGTGCTGCACTTTCTCGATATCAGCGCCCAGGTTCCCAGTCAGCGTTGACGACCGCGCTGCGGATCGACCGCGCGCGCCTCTGGGAGGTCGCGCTTCCGCTGACGGTGCCGTTCGCGATCAGCGGAGGCGTCATGCACATTCGCCGATCGCTGATCGTGGAGCTGACGTCGTCCGACGGCGCGATCGGCTTCGGCGAAAGCGCGCCATTCGAGCTGCCGTTCTACTCATCGGAAACGCTGGAGAGCGTACGGTGGATGCTCGGGAACGTGCTCCTTCCGCGCCTGCTCAATCGCACGCTCGCTGCGCCGACCGATGCCGACGCGCTGCTCATGGTTGGCGTGCGGGGCAACCCGTTCGCGCGCGCCGGTGCCGAGACGGCCGTCTGGGACCTCTTCTGCCATCACGCGCGCGCGTCCTTGCTGGATCTCCTCACGCATGCGCTACGTGATGCCGGTGTCGCGGCTCGCGAGCTTGCGCCGCGTGACCGCATCGAGTGCGGGATCGCGCTTGGCATTCCGGACACGGGCGGGGCCCTGACAGTCGAACGGTGGACTCGTGAGGCGCTGTCGCAGGGCTACCGGCGCGTGAAGATCAAGATCCGTCCCGGCTGGGACGTCCAGGCGCTCCGAGCGGCCCGGTCCGCGATCGTCGATCACGGACGAGACGTGATGATGTGGGCCGATGCGAACGCGTCGTACGATCTCGGCCGGGATCTCGACGCGCTACGCGCCGTGGATGAACACGGCTTGCGCTTCATCGAGCAGCCGCTGCAGCACGATGATCTTCTCGATCATGCAGCGCTCGCCACACGGCTGCGTACGCCCATCTGCCTCGATGAGTCGCTGCGCGATGCGCGATGGGCGCGTCAAGCGGTGAGTATCGGCGCCTCGCGGATCTGGAATATCAAGGTCCAGCGACTCGGCGGGCTCACCGAGGCGCTTCGTGTGTACGCGCTCGCCGCGGAGCGTGACGTTGCCCTCTGGGGCGGCACGATGCCCGAGACCGGTATCGGCGCTCGGACGATTCTCTCCCTCGGCGCACTTCCCCGCTTCGTTTACCCGAGTGATGTGGAGCCGAGCGAGCGGTGGTACTCGGGCGACTCCGATCCCCTGCCGCTCGTCATGGCCGATGACGGCACCATGGCTGTCCCGCGCGAGAAGGGCCTGGCGACGTTAGGCCTCGGGGAGCGCCTGACGAAGGTCGGGACGGTGGTATGGAGCTCGTGAGGGGCCTTGCTGCGGCCGTGGGCAACCGCATCACTGCCGCAGCGCCCGCGCCGAATAGAGCTTTCCCCCGATAGCCACCCAGCGCACTCGCGCTGGCCACTCGGGGATCTTGCGCAGCGTTCCTTCGACCACCACGAAGTCGCCCCGGTCGCCCTCGCGGAGCACGCGCGCCGTCGAGGTGTCGCTGGCCTCGAGCACGTGCGGCGTGAGGCCGCCATCGCGATCCAGCCCGCTTCGAATCTCGCGCAGCGCAGCGGTGTCGTGAACCGCGAGCTGCATGGCGACCACGCCGTGTGCGAGCAGGCCGGGACCCCATCCGAGATCCGAGACGCTCCACCCCGTCGCGCGCACACCAGGCATCACGGTGACGCCTCGCCCCTTTACCACCGGCGTGCCCTTGGGGATCTTCACCTGGGCGCGAGGGCCAATGCGCGCGATGCGACCATCCTCGACGAGCACGACCGCGTTGCGCAGCGGCGCGTCTCGTTCGCCGTCGAGCACCGTTGCCCCAACGATCGCGAACCGCTCGGAGTGTGTCGGCTTGATGTCGTCGGCCGCATTGCGCACGAGGCGCAGCGCATCGCGGCGCGCCGAGCCGAGAAGGTACGGGATGGCCTCCTCGAATCCCTCGCGCAGGGCGAACGCGCCGGTCATTCCGCCAAGCGATCCGACCAGCACGCCCACCGTATCCACCCACAGCGTGCGTCGGCCCCAGCTGTTGCCACTGGCGTCGATGCGCTCGAGGATGATCCGCCGGGTTCCAATCAGAACGGAGTCGCGGCCAAGCACCGACATTTCCAGGTCGGAATACCCCGGCACCTTGATGCGTGCGGGGCGCTCGAGACGATCCCACCGCCGCAGCAATGCGCTCCAGGGCGCGACCGAGGGCGACTCGTTGAGCAGGAAATACCCGGTCGGCGTCTTGATCGTACGCGCCGTCGATCCCGTTCCGACACGCGTGCGAGCCCCAAGGACGGACACGGTCGCGTCCTCATCCCCGTCGACGCTCAAATGTCGAGGCCTGTACGTCGTGTCCATGCGGAGCGTGAGGACGTGAGGCGTCGCGGCGCCCGCCGACTCCACACGTGCAATGATCGATAACGTGTCCTGC
Organism: Gemmatimonadaceae bacterium; assembly: GCA_035650335.1. GTDB lineage: Bacteria > Gemmatimonadota > Gemmatimonadetes > Gemmatimonadales > Gemmatimonadaceae > JAICNG01. The sequence continues at coordinate 80,090 of DASRHU010000052.1, forward strand.
GCCCGGACGAGCTCCCACCACTCGCGCGCGACGCCTCGACCCGCGACATAGTGCCGGAGCGATCCGCGCTCCGCGACGTGCATCGAAGGATTGAATGGGACGTTGCGCCGGAGCGAATCACCGGCGAGCGTGGGCGCGTCAGCGTCGCAGCGAACTCTCCACATGACGACGTCGGCGGTCTGCACCTGCCGGTCGAAGTCCCAGGTGGTCTCCGCCTGTCCGCGAAGCGTATCTCCCTCGTGTGACAGCGACATGTTGACGCCGCTGAACCCCGTCGTCCATCGCAGCTGGATGCTGTCGCCCTGCCCCATGTTCCACCACGAGTACCGGTGCACGCTCGGGGTGGCCCCGGGCGCCGGGCGCACCAGGAGATTTCGCCGCTCGTACGGACGCGTCCCGACTGTCGAATCGATGAGTACGCGAGATGGGGGCGTGACGATCCGCTCATCGTTGCCGAGCGCCAGCGTCGGGCGCCACGCACCCATGCGAAGCTCCCAGCAGCCGACGACGTCCGGCCAGCTGGGAAGCGCCGTGGCCACCGGGGCCGAGGTGGCCACGACGATCGGCTTGCGCGGCCCGCAGCCCGACAGGATCGCGCCCGTGATGAGCGAGGTCACAGCCAGCGCGCGGGCAATCGCGATGTTCGTCTTCGATCCCACTTACAGCCTCCTGGAACGCTCGGTCGACAGACTCCGTGGCGTATGCCGGCCCCGCAATGCACAAACCTTGCTCACGCGCCCCCAATGGCTGAAACCGACATGCCAGGCCCCCGTACGGGATCACGTCCTCCGCTCCAGGAATGCCTCGTGCGAGTCCGTGCCCTCTTGCCGGTCGCGCTGCTTCTCGTGATGCCGGGCGCGCTGCCGGCGCAACCTGCCTACATCAATCTGACCGTGAACGACGTCGGTATCGCCATCGGCGATGCGCCGCGCGTCACCGGACTGCGCATCAATTTTCGGGACCGTCATCTCGAGCGTGTCAACGGAGTGAACATCACCGTGTGGACGCCTTACGAGGCGACCGGCGATGTCAACGGTATCGCGATCGGTGTCCCGGCGACGGGCGCGCGCCGAATCACGGGACTGGGCATCGGAGCAGGTGTCGCCGCGGAAGACCGGCTCCGCGGCATCACTGTCGCGGGGGTCGGCGCTGGGGCCGGACAAGAGCTCTCCGGCCTCGTGATCGCCGGGCTTGGCGGCGGAACCGGGGGCCGCTTCACCGGCATCGGCATCGCCGGCCTTGGGTTCGGAGCTGGCCGCGAGCTCCGGGGCGCGATCCTCGCCGGGCTCGGCGCCGGGACCGGCGGCAAGCTGACAGGTCTGACGATCGCCGGCCTCGGCGCCGGTGCCGGCGAAGGCATCGACGGCGTCACCATCGCCGGTCTGGGCGTCGGGAGCGGAGGCCGGGTGCGCGGCATCAGCATCGCCGTCCTCGGCGTCGGCGCGGGCGGGGGCGTGTCCGGCCTCAGCATCGCCGGCATCGGTGTCGGCGCAGGCGGGGAGGTGCGTGGCGTGTCTCTCGCAGGGGTCGGGGTCGGCGCACCCAAACTTTCGGGAATCGTCGTCGCCGGCTTCGGAGCCGGGACCGTCGACTTCAACGGCGGAGTGATTGCGCCCTTCTACTTCCGCATCGAGCGGGGCGGCTCGATGCGCGGTGTCTCGGTGAGCGCATTCAACCGCTTCAGTGGCGTGCAGCATGGACTCACCATCGGCGTGTTGAACCTCACCGAGGAGCTGCGCGGTGTTCAGGTAGGACTCATCAACATCGCCCGCAGAAATCCGCCGGGACGGCGCGTGCTACCGATCGTGAATTGGGGCTCGCGGGGCTGAGGCGCGCGTCGCGGCCGGCATGCCGCGCACGAATGCGATGTAATCGGTGGGCGCCGGCTGTGCACCGGCATCGCGCACGAGGAGAGTGACCTGTCCCCGGTGGTAGCTCCCGTGCATTGCCACGTGCAGGAGAATGTCTTCGACGAGTCCGTCGAACTCCTGCCCGGCGCTGTTCACGTAGTGAATCGTGTGCTGGAGCCGCGCACTCGTCAGGCCGTCCAGGTACGCGCGATACGCGCGTCGGTTGTCGCGTGCGAGTCGCTCACATTCGTCCAGTGTCAGCTCCGGCCACACCGCCACCGCCGGCACGCGCTGCTCGAGGCGCGACAGCCAGCGATGCTCAGCGCCTAACACGTGCGCGTACAGATCGACCGCGCGCTGGGGGATGTCCGGCTGGCGGAGCGACTCGAGCACGCGCTCATCCGCCCACTCCATGTGCTCGAGCAGCCGGCGAATGTGGTTCATCCCGCCCTCGTCAGACGCGGGCGAGATCGTGGACGGTCCGCTCGTTGGTGACGTTGCCGGTATTGAGCGTGCCGGCGGGCTCGAAGAGCACGATCTCCGTCTCCTCGTCGGCGACCGGGCGATGCTCGACGCCACGGGGCACCACGATCATCTGACCCGGGCCAAGCTCGACCGCGCGGTCCCGGAACTCCATGCGGAGGTGCCCACGATGGACGAGGAACAGCTCATCCTCGTGATCGTGATGGTGCCAGATGAACTCGCCGCGAATCTTCGCCAGCTTCACATGCTGGCCATTCAGCTCCGCGACGATCCGCGGGCTCCAGTATTCGGAGAACGTGGCGAACTTCTCCCGAAGATCGATGCCGGTCACTTACCCTCCCGCGCGCGCGGCAGCCGACAGCGGCGGACATGCCGCTCCAATGGCTGCCACAATTTCTCCGCGAGAGAGTCCGGCTGTCCAGTCATAGGCGGTCTCGAGCTCATCGGCGATGCGCGCCAGTACGTGCTCGCGCGGATGCCCACCGGCAAGGTCCCAGCGGGCCTCCGCGCAAAACGCACGGGCCTCCGAGCGCAACTTCCCGTCGACGGTAAGGCGTGCAGCATACGATCGGATCGCGCCGATCTCGCGGCACTGCTCCGCATGAGCGCCCTCGTGAATCGTGGCGAGCATCCGAGCCCGCCCGCTGAGCGTCGAATCGATCCGAGTGACGGGACCGACGAACGGAAGGCACATCGTCATCCCATCGAGGCCCTTCGGAAGCGGAGCGCGCGCGGCCGCGAGCGAGAGAACCAACATCGCCGAGGGGATGACCCACAACAGCCGCAGGCCCGCGATCCGGCGACCGCGCGCAACGGTGTGGAGCTGACGCGTCATCGACACGCCGATCCCTCGCATGTTCGCATCCCCCGACGCCCTATGCGGGCACTGGACGGTGGCCGGCGATCCGAATTCCGCTTACGTCCCTCGCAACGAGTCAAAAAGCGCGCCGAAGAGCGCGATCGATCCCCACACCGCCAGGGCGATCAACAGCACCAGCGCTCCCAGGATCACGGCGACGGTCACTCTGCTGGACCGCTTCGTCGAGACAGGACGTTCGCGCCACGACTGAAGGAGGCGAATGTTCCGACTGTTCGCTCGCCAGGCAACGTCGAAAATGTCGCCGAGGAGCGGGACCGCGCCAGCCACCACATCGAGCGCGACGTTGCCGAGCATTCGACCGAGCACAGTCGCCGGGGCGCCGTCACGCGCCGCCTGGAGAATGATGAGCCCGGACAAGAGGCCCCCGGCAACGTCACCACCGCCGGGCAGCAGGCCGAGCAACGCGTCGAGCCCGATCCGGATGTTGGTGCCGGGTATCCGAATCGCCTCGTCGAGCAACCTCGCGAGATCACGAAGGCGGGGACTCTCAGTCGGCGATGCCAGGGCGTCCCTCCACGCGGATCATGGTGGCGGTCATGATCGCGATCTCGCGATCAGCGCCATCCCTGATCGCACGCACCGTTCCTTCGCATACCGTCAACGTGCGTCCGCTCCGCCGCACGCGCCCACGGGCAACGAATCGGTCACCTCGACCGGGAGCGAGGAGGTTGACCTTAAACTCGACGCTCATCACGCCGGCGCCAGCGGGCATCATCGACAACGCGGCGTAGCCGCATGCGCTGTCGGCCACTGATGCGATGGCCCCCGCGTGAAGCACGCCGTGTTGCTGCCCGAGATCCTCCCTCCAGGGCAGCTCGATCACGACCTCTCCCGGCGACACCGAGACGATACGGGCACCAATCGTCGCCATGAGTCGCTGCCGTCCGAAGGAGTCGCGGACGCGGCGATCGTAATTGGGATCGGGGGGCTCGGGCTTCACCAGGGACATGGCTGGAGTGACCGGCGGAAACCGATCACGAACCCTCAGACGATGGTCAGCTTGAAGTACAGCTCGCCGCCGGGATACTCCGGGGTGCGATCCCATCGCCGCTGCGCGTCGGCGATCATCGCTCGCGCGGCGGCGACCGACGCGGAAGGATCGAGCGGAAGCGCGAACGATCCCTGATGCACCAGCGACTTGGTTCGCATCCCGTCGGGAAGTCGTACCCACCCTTCCCACGACTCCACCCGTAACCCCGCGCGGTCGATGTGCTCGAGCGCGGCTACGGTGTCATCGTGCCGCAGGACGAGATCCTGCCTCGAGAGTGACCGCGCGGCGAGATCCTGGGGAAGTAACGCCAGATGCGAGGAAGGCATGCGGGGAATCTCGCCCGGGCGTGGCGTCCGGCGCCAGTCGTCGTGAGGGCGGGTTACGGCATTCCGATGACGTACCCACGCGCGAGGGCCGCGGCAACGAACACAATGATGATCACGACGAGTGCCTCGATCGCGCTGATCCGCGAAATCCGGCGCGCAGCTGACAGCGACACCGACTGGTTGCGTCCCAGGGCGCGTCGCCACCTGAAGAGGGTGATCATCGGCCAGATCTCGAGGGCGAGTACAAGAACGAAAAGGCCCATCTTCACGTGGAAGAGGGGGTTTTCCATGTAGAAGCCGATGCTCTTTTCGGTGGCCGCGAACAGGCGAGCCAGGCCAGTCGCAAGCCAGAGGATCGCGGCGAACCCCCACCAGGCGTCCGCCGTGAAGGCTCGGCGGAGGGCGGCGTTGTCCACGACGCCGCGTAGCGCACGACTCCGCGTCCACACGGCACCCAGCCCGATGCCGAGCGCAAGCAGATGTGCAGCGGCGAGAAGGAGGCGCACCACGCGGAGGTCCGGAGTGGGGTGGTTTCACCAGTGATTCGAGTGGCGCAACCATACATCGAGCGGCGATGCCCTGCAACGGAGGCGCGCTGGTTGCGGAGGTTCGATTCTGTGGCCACGTTCAGGAGCGGCTACACAACTGCCCCACAGGAGGTCGCTAATGCCGAGCACGATGCCCTCCATCGACCGCGATGCGTTCGCGCGCTTGCAGGCAGGAGATGAAGGCGCGCTCCGCCGCATCTTCGACGATCACTACACGCCGTTGACGCAGGAAGCTGCGGCGGCCCTCGAAGATCCGGCGGGTGCACCGCGGGTCGTCGAGAACGTCTTCATCCGCGTGTGGGATGACCGCGCCGAATTCGAGTCGCCGGAGGCGCTGCAGTCCTTCCTGCATCAGGCTACCCGCGAGGCGGCGGCACGCGCCCAGAGTCGCCGCGCCGCCCTGCACCGCTTCGAGTCTCACGAAGGGGTTCACGCGCAAGCGCACGCGCGCAAGGAGCCGACGACAGCGGCCGAAGCATGGGCCCAGGTGGAGCACACGATCCACGCGCGGGCGCATCGCGGCGAAACCGTGCACCAGATGGCGGATCACGCGCGTCACGCGACGGCGGAGCATGTCGGCGGCATCACGAAGCGGCGGCCGTGGCTCTGGCCAGCCGTCGGGATCCTCGTGGTCGCGGCGCTCGTCATGATTCCCGTGGCGCTCGTCGATCGCGCGAGCGAGGATCGAGCCGTCACCTCCGGTATTCGTTCTCGTGAGGCACGGACGCTCGTGGCGCGGCAGGGGAGCCGCACCGCGATCACGCTCGGGGATGGCACCGACGTGATGCTCGGCGGCGACTCGAAGCTCACCGTCCCTCCAGGGTTCGGCGATCGGCTCCGCGGAGTGGGGCTCGAGGGCACGGCGACCTTCACGGTGGCGCCTAACCAGCCGCTCGTCTTCCAGGTTCGTGCGAAGGACGTCGCGATCAAGGTGACCGGAACGGTGTTCACCGTGCGTGCCTATCCCGACGAGGATTTCGTCGCCGTGCGGACGAAGGAAGGACAGGTCACGGTTCGCGGTGAAGGTGATCCGCGCGTGGTGGCCGCCGGGCAGGCCGTGTTCGTCGACGGAAAGGGCGCCATGCGCGACCCGACGACACAGGAGATCGATGAAGCCCTCTCCTGGGCCGATGGCCGACTGGTGATGCGGGACAAGCCGATGCGCGAGGCGCTTCATCAGCTCCAACGGTGGTACGCGCTGGGGCTTACGGTTCGCGACTCGTCGATCATGGACCGCAAGGTCTCGATGAACGCCTCGCTCGACTCCTCGCGCAACGCGATCGCCGCGCTCGAGCAGAGTGCCAACGTCAAGTTCGGGTACGAGGGGCGCGTGCGTGTATTGCGCGACGCGATGAAGAAGTAGAGTTCCTCGGCGCAGGCGGAGAAGAACGCGGAATGCGGAAGCCGGAGGGTGATGCAGTTCATCCGCCTTCCGCGTTCCGCGTTCTTCCGTCCACGCACGGCGATCCTCGCCACCAATGAACGTTCTCGTCCTGAACGTCGGATCGTCGTCGCTGAAGTTCGAGCTCATCGGCACGGACGCGGAACGGATCGAGGGGAATCGCGACGACCGGCTCGCCGGCGGCTCGGTGGAGCGGATCGGCGGAGAGGCCGTCATCTCCCTGAGCGCGCGACGGAAGCCCGCGGGACGCAGCGTGGCACCGCTCCGCAACCTGGCCGCCGCCGTGGAATACGTGGCGGGGTGGCTGGCGAGCGAGGAGGCCGACGTGGGAATCGCGTCGCTCGCCGAGATCGAGGCCGTGGGACACCGCGTCGTGCATGGGGGCGAGCACTTCGCGCGATCGCAGCGGATCGACGAGAGCGTGCTGGGCGCGCTCGATGAGCTGGTCGAGCTGGCCCCGCTCCACAATCCGCACAATATCGCCGGGATTCGCGCGGCGTCGCGCGTCTTCGGACCTGGAATTCCACAGGTCGCCGTCTTCGACACGGCGTTTCACCAGACGATTCCCGAAATCGCGTTCCTCTACGGGCTGCCGTACCAGCTCTACCGTCGCCACAAGGTGCGCCGATACGGCTTTCACGGCACGTCGCACCGATACGTGGCCCATCGGTTCCGCCAGCTGACGGGCCTCGCACGCGAAACGTCGAAGCTCATCACGCTCCACCTGGGCAACGGCGCATCCGCGTGCGCGATCCGCGATGGTGACTCGGTCGACACCTCGATGGGCTTCACTCCGCTCGAGGGGCTGGTGATGGGAACGCGTTCGGGCGATCTCGATGCCGCGATTCTCGATTACGTGGCCAACAAGGAAGGGCTCACACTCTCGCAGGTCGAGCTGATGCTCAACAAGCAGTCGGGGCTGCTCGGGCTGTCCGGCCTCACGGCGGACATGCGCGAGCTGCTGATGGAGGTCGAGGAGCATGACGACCGGCGGGCACGGCTGGCCGTCGAGGTCTTCTGCTACCGCGCGCGCAAGTATCTCGGAGCGTATCTCGCGGTGCTCGACGGCGCCGACGCGATCGTCTTCGCCGGTGGCATTGGGGAAAACGCCGTCGACGTTCGCGCCCGCATTTGCAGTGGCCTCGAGTGGCTGGGCATCTCCGTCGACGCGGCGGCCAACGCGGCGCTCACGGGCGGAGCCGAAGGACGTTTCAGCGCGCCGGACAGCCGCGTCGAGCTGTGGGTGATCCCGACGGACGAGGAGCTCCTCATCGCGCGCGACACGTGGCGCGTGGTCACCGGTGCGCCGCTCCGGTACTGACGCTCGATGGTGACGTTGGCGTTCTCGATTACGCTTCCTCCGGCACGCCGCGCCTTCCTCCCGACAGTCGCGGCGGTGCAGGCAAATAACCGAACAGCAGACCCAGCAGCCCGAGCTGGATCATGACGCCGGGCGCGAGCGCGGGCGTCCCACCCATCACCGACTCGCGGAACAGCTCCCACTCTGACGCATTTGGCGTTTGCTCGAGCTCGAACTCGCGATTGCCGCGGTAGTGCAGGAAGATCCCGATGAGGCCGGCGAGTAGGCACAGCGACATCAACGCCCGGAGCGCACGAGCGCTCGCACGTCCGGGAGCGCGGGCGTGCCACGGGATGACGACGAGGCCCAGCGTCAACAGCACGAGGGGGACGAACTGCCAGGCGTCCTCGAAGTGCTCGACCAGGAGGAGCTCCACGAGGATGCCGAACATCCCGAGCAGCAGAATGAGAAGGAGGACGCGTCGCGCGATCGCCAGAATCGCGTCGCTCGAGCGCGGTGTCACATCGTTGGGCATTGCCGGCGGCAGTGGTGGCCGAAGTCGGGGAGCGATGGGAGCCTAACGCTTCGCCGCGGGACTCCGCGTGTCGTACCGGCGCGCATTCAGCACCAGCAGCCCGCCGCCGATCAGCAGCACGAAGGCCGCCGGCAGCAGGAGCCAGGCAGCCATCGCGAAGGGCATCCGGCGGGACAGAATCACGAACAGCGCGGCGAACAGCACGCAGATCAGCGCGGCGATTCGCATCTGGCGACCCGCGGTCGCGAACGCCCGGTCGCTTTGGGCGAGCAGCGCGCCAACGGCGGCGACATCCGCCTCGCAGCGGTCGCGGCAGGCCGCTTTCTTGTCGACGTCCACGACACAGGCATCGCACAGACCGCGGCAGCAGTTGCGGCAGGTCGCGACGGCGTCGACATCACGGTGGTAATAGCAGCGCATGTCGTGGCTCGCGATGCGGGGGGAAGTGGCGCGCTAAGTGTCGTGTGGTGGACGTCTGCGCGCCAGACGTCGCACGGCGATCGGATCATCTGGCAATCAGAGCTTGAGCCTCTCCCGGAGCGCGTGAAACCTCGGCAGCTCGCGCAACGGGTCGAAGATCGGGTTCACTCGGAGATACACCACCCAGCCACGGCGCTCCTCGTAGGCGCGCTCCACCCAGTCCATGGCGCGCTCGATGTCACCCAATCCGAGATAAGCCGTCGCGAACGACACCGGAGAGACATATCCGCTCGCGGCACGCTGCTCGATCTCTCGCAGGTGCGCGAGGGCGCCCTCACGATCGCCCGCACGTCCGAGCACGTACGCGAGCGTAGCGATCGCGTACGTCCCGGCGCCGCGAAGAGTGATCGCCTCGCGCATCACACGTGCAGCCTCCACGAGGTCACCCTGCGTCGCCCGCGCCAATCCGAGGACCCGGTACGTTTCCTCCGCCTCGGGGTTCATCTCGATCGCGCGCGATAGATGATAGATCGCCTGGTCGTAGCGGCGGGCGTAGAAGTAGAGCCAACCAAGCGACCGGCGGATGGAGACAGATGCGGGATCGAGCTCCTGCGCGACGTGACCCTCGAGCAGCGCCTCGTCGATTCGCCCCCTCGACGCCAGGGAGAAGGCGTGCCACTGATGCGCCGTCGCGTATTTCGGGTCGAGCTCGATCGCCCGGCGGAACTCGTGTGCCGCACCCTCCCAATCCCAATCGTAAATGAACAGGCTCCACGCCAGCGAGGTGTGCGCTTCCGCGAGCGTCTCATCGAGCGCGAGCGCCTTGCGCGCGTAATCCTTGGCCCGTTCGTGCCACTCCTTCACCGGTACCGCGCGGTAGTCGAGGAGAAGCGCGAAGGAATCGGCGAGACCGGTGTAGGCCAGCGCGTACTTCGGATCCTCGGCGATTGCCTGCTCGAAGTAGTCGATCGCCTCGAACACCCCTTCCTGCGTCCGCTTGTTCCAGGCGTGCCGGCCGCGCAGGTACAGCGAGTGCGCGCGCACGTTCTCGGTGTAGCGCGTGGACACCGGCGTCTCGAGCGACGCGAACGTCGTCGCGCGCAGCGTATTCACGATGGTGTTCGCGATTTCGTCCTGGATCTCGAACACATCCTCGAGCGTGCGATCGTATCGCTGGGACCACAACAGCTGCCCATCGTCGGTGGACGTGAGCTGCGCGGTGATGCGCAACCGCTCGCCCGCTTTGCGGACGGTCCCCTCGAGAACGACCGACGCGCCGAGCAACGCGCCAATGGCGCGGACGTCCTGCGCCTTGCCCTTGAGCGCGAATACGGACGTTCGCGAGGCGACGCGAAGCCCTTCGACCCTGGCGAGGGCGACGATCAGCTCATCGGTGATGCCATCACTCAGATACTCGTTCTCCGGCTCGGGGCTGGCGTTGATGAACGGCAGGACGGCGATCGTGCGCGGTGCCGCACGCGCGGTCGACAGCCGCGGCAGGGCGCTCGCGTCGAGCGAGGTCAGAAACTCGCCGACGCTCGGATAGCGCTCGTCAGGCGACTTCGCGAGCGCCTTGGCGAGCGCGCGGTCGAGCGCGATCGGAAGCTCCGGCCGCGTGGCGCGCGACGAGGGGGGCGTCTTCGTCACGTGCATCGCCATCGTCGCCTGCGGGTTGTGTCCGCGAAATGGCGGCTCACCCGTCAGCATCTCGTAGAACACACAGCCCAGGCTGTAGATGTCGCTCGCGACGCCGAGATTCCGCTCGCCGCTCGCCTGCTCGGGACTCATGTATTCCGGGGTGCCCAGCGCGAGACCGACATCGGTGATGGGCTCCGCGGTCTCGGACGACAACGCGACGGCGACCCCGAAGTCGGCGAGGAGCGCGTGCCCCTCGGAGAGGAGGATGTTCTCCGGTTTCACGTCGCGATGCACGTAGCCGTGGCGGTGGGCGCTCTCGAGGGCCGAACCGACCTCGCGCGCCACGCGAAGCGCATCCCCCAGGGGAAGCGTACGCTCGCGCATGAGGCGATCCCGCAGCGAGCCTCCAGGCACGAAGACCGAGACGTAGAACAAACGGCCGTCCGCCTCGCCCGAGTCGATGAGCGGCACGATGTGCGGGTGGGACAGCCGCGCGACGATCTGGATTTCCCGGAGGAATCGCTCCGTACCTAACGACCGGGTCAGCTCGGGATGCAGGACCTTCACCGCGACGCGACGGGCGTGCTTGCGTTCCTCCGCGAGATACACGGTCGCCATTCCTCCCTGCCCCAGCGGCCGCTCAATGACGTACCGGCCGGCCAGGATGTGGCCGGGACGGAACGCGGCGGGGGTGGATGTGGAGCTGGTCACGGGTTCGACAGGGAGCGAGACGGCACGACCGAAGGATCACGTATGATCCCACCGGGTGCCGGGCGCCCGCAAGCCGCGCGATGCGATGACGGATCGCGTGCGATGGCGTATCATACTGGCATGCCCCGATCACCGACCCTCGTCCGCGGCGCGGCCCGCCAGGCCCTCCCGGAGCTGACCGATGAGGAGCTCGCGCGTTACGGGCGTCATCTCGTGCTTCCTGACGTCGGCATCGAGGGTCAGCGGGCGCTCAAAGCCGCGCGCGTCCTCGTGGTCGGCGCCGGAGGCCTCGGGTCCCCGGTGTCGTTGTATCTCGCCGCGGCCGGGGTGGGGACGCTCGGGCTGGTGGATTTCGACGTCGTCGACGTCTCGAATCTCCAGCGGCAGGTGCTCCATGGCACGAGCGACGTCGGACGCGCGAAGCTCGCGTCGGCGCGCGACCGCATCGGCGACGTGAACCCTCACGTGACGGTGGAGACACACGACGCGCGGTTGACGTCGCGCAACGCGCTGGAGATCCTGCGGGAGTATGACGTCATCGTCGATGGCACCGACAACTTTCCCACGCGGTATCTGACGAATGACGCCTGCGTGATCCTCGGCAGGCCTAACGTCTACGGGTCCATCTTCCGCTTCGAGGGGCAGGCGTCCGTGTTCGCCACGGCGGACGGGCCATGCTACCGGTGTCTGTATCCCGAGCCTCCACCGCCCGGCCTCGTGCCGAGCTGCGCGGAGGGCGGCGTCCTCGGGGTCCTTCCCGGCATCGTCGGGACGATCCAGGCGACGGAGACGTTGAAGCTGGTGCTCGGGATCGGCGAGCCGCTCGTTGGACGACTGCTGCTGATCGATGCCCTCGGCGCCCGTTTCCGGACGGTGCAGCTCGAGCGTGATCCACAGTGCCCCGCGTGTGGAACCCGCGAAATCCGTGAGCTCATTGACTACGACGCATTCTGCTCGGGGCCGCCGTCGACCGGCGCGAATGGCATTCGCGAGATCACGCCGCGCGAGCTGGCGCGCCGGCTCGCCAATGGCGATGACATCGATGTGATCGACGTCAGAGAGCCTTACGAGTGGGCGATTGCGAGAATCCCCGGGGCCCGACTCATCCCGCTCGCCACGTTCCCCCAGGCGATCGCCTCTCTCGACACGGAGCGAGATATCGTCGTGCACTGTCATCACGGCATCCGAAGCGCGAATGCCGCCGAGCAGCTCCGTGCGGCCGGGTTCACGCGTGTGTGGAACCTCGCGGGCGGCATCGCGCGGTGGAGCGATGAAGTCGATCCTTCGGTGCCCAGGTATTAGCTGGCTGGCGCTTGCGTGGGCGGCAGGATGAGGAACCGCAGATGGCCGCAGAGGGCCGCAGAAACTGCAACGTCCCAAACGTTGCCGCGGATTTCACCGATTTGAACGGCGAAACGACACGGGTACGTCAACTGCAGGAACCTTTGGAACTGCAACGGCAAACCCGGCGAACGACCGACCTGCAAACACCGCGATCTTCATCCGGTAGATTCTCACAAAGCTTTTCGCAGTTCCAGCTAATCCGTGCAGTTTCGCCCTTCGAGATCCATGGTCATCCGTGATATGGCCATTGCCGTTGCAGTTGTCTGCGGCCATCTGCGGTTCCTCGTCCTGCCGATCGCAATCTTCGAATCCGCCCTCACGTGCCCCCACTTCGAATCGGACTCGCGCTCGCGGTCTGCATCGCGCTGACGGTGACGGCGCTCGTGGCGAACGGGCAGGTTCTCGACAAGCACGCCCTCCTCGCACGGCAGACGTGGTGGGACAATCGGGACATCGACTGGTTTGCCGCGCGTGTGCCGGCCTTCGAGTCCCCTGACACGGCGATCGACGCGACCTACTACTACCG
>DASRHU010000053.1:0-14125 GCA_035650335.1 Gemmatimonadaceae bacterium
GATCCGTGGCATCCGTAATGCGCTGTTGACGTTGCCGTTGCACTTTCCGCGTTCATCTGCGTCATCTGCGTCCCCGGGTGACAGAAGCAGTCATTGGTTCTGCGCGAGCGCGGCCACGAGCCGGCCGAGGGCATGAACGTCGCGCAAGTCGATCAGCTCGGCCGGTGAATGACTGTATCGAAGCGGCCAGGAAATCGGGACGTCGACGACTCCATAACGAGTGAACGGGGAGCCGTCGTTGCCGCCGTTCGTCGTCCCGACCTGGAGCGGGATCCGTTGCTGTCGGGCGATCCTCGCCACGCGATCGATTTCGTCGCGCGGTGCGACGCTCGAATTGTCGAGCGCACGGACGACGGCGCCGGCACCGAGTGGCGCGAGCGCGAAGCGCGAGCTCTCGAGCGGTGAGTCGGATGACACGAACGTATCCACGGCGTGCACACGCCGTCCGCTGGCGCCGATCACCGCCGCGACGGCGGATGCCCCGGCCAGCCCCGTCTCCTCGCGAACCGACCAGATGAAGACGACTTTGCGCCCGAGCGCTGCCCGATCGAGCCGGCGCAGCGCCAGGATGAGCGCGGTCGAGCCGGCGCGGTCATCGATGGAGCGCGCCGTGAAGCGCGTGACGCCAAGCCGGCGCGCCCGCTTCCAGCTCGTTAGGGACTGTCCGACCGCGACGCCGCGCGCCACGAGGGCGGCCGAGTCCATGCCGAACCAGGCGGTGACCTCGCGGGGCTGACTGGCCGTCGCGACGCGGCGAGGCACGAACACCCCGCGGAGGTACGGCGGAGTCGTGTCTCTCGCCTGCCGCGGGAGGTGCACCAGCGCCGGCTGTCCTTCGAAGAGCGAAAGGAAGAAGCCGCCGCGCTGCCGCAGCGAGAGCTGCCCGTCCGACGCGATGCGGGTGATCTCGAATCCGATCTCGTCGAGGTGCGCGACGAACACGACCGTGTCGCGGTCGGGGCCCACGGCCACGATCAGGTTTCCCGCGGTATCCACCTGCGCCAGGGCTCGCGCCCACTCGGGGAGCGCGTTGCGGACGACGTCGCGCACCGGGCCTTCATGTCCCGAGACACCGTACTCATCGGAGAGCTGCGCGAGCAGTGCGGCGACCGGGCTCAGCGAGTCCGCGCGCACGGCCGACGGCGCGAGCGGCGTCGCGGCTCGCAGAAAGGGCCACGTCACATCGGTGGCGCTCACCCCGGCCGCGTCGAGGACTTCGCCCAGCAGCAACCGCGCGTCACCCTCCTGGACACTTTCCGCGAACGTGCCGTGGAAGGAGTGGCGAGCGCCCAACAGCATCGTCGCGCCAATGCGAACGCTGGCCGGAACCCGAAACCGGAAGGTTGTCGGCCGCCGCGACTGGATCGATTCCGTCGTGTCGGTTACCCCGATGTACGGATCGACGAGTGTGACCGAGTCGGCGCTGCCGAGCTCGGTGAGCGCGGCCGACAGGCCGACGTGGGCGAAGCCGGATTGCGCGGCGAGAATGTAGATGGTTTCGCCGCTCGACGGTGTCTCTCGTGCCGCCGCCGCGACGGCGGCGCACGCCGCGCGCGCGGCCGCGCCGGGGCCGGCGACGAACTCGCCATATTGCCACCGGGGCCAGTCGCGAACGACCGGGTCGAGCACCTCGACCCCGCGGGCACGCACCTCGGCGGCGGTGCGAGCGCCGATGTCGAGCCACATCTCATCGACGGTGGCCGGAAGCGTGTCGGCGGAGCGACCGCGCCACAGGTGCACGCTCCTCACCGCGATGACGCCGGGCACCGCGCCCGCACGCGTGAGCACCCGCACACGCTGACCTTCGTGGAACTGACCCCAGAGCGGGTGTCGCGTGGCATTGCCGGCCTCGTGCAACCGCAGGTAGCCGTTAGGCGTGAACCCCGAGACGACATACGAGGGCTGATCGAGCGGGCAGGCCACGACGCGGCGCGGCCGCCCAGTCCCGCGGCGCAGGATGAGGTTCCCGGTCCGGTCGCGCGCCCATCCGGTGAGCTCCCGCCGAATGATATCGGTGCCGAAGTGCTCGCGACCGGTCGGCGCATCGAGGGCGATCCAGGTCGCGATGGCGTCAACCGCGCGACGCTGGGCGCCGGCGGGCGTCGACAGAACGATCAGCGCGCTGACGCTAAGCGCCGAGCGCACTCGCCATGCTGTCGGCAAGGGCATTCTCCTCTGGAATAGCGAACAGAAACGCGGCGCGATCACGCGCGCGATCGTGGGTTGCCGCGACGCGTCCGTCATCGGTCAGGGCAATTCTTCCCGTCGCGACCAGGTGCACGACGCGCGGAAGCAGCAAATGCTCGACACGGAGCACGCGCGCGGCGAGCTCCGCCTCGGTGTCATCGGAGAAGACGGGAACCGGCCACTGGGCGATGATCGCACCGCGGTCGTACACCTCATCGACGAAGTGCACCGTCGGCCCGGTCACGCGCGCACCGGCCGCGAGGACGGCGCGATGCACACGCTCACCGTACATGCCGGGACCGCCAAAGCCCGGGAGCAGCGCGGGGTGCACGTTCAGCATTCGGCCGCGAAATGCGCGCACGACGGTCGCCGGAACCAGGCGCAGGTAGCCGGCGAGGACGACGAGATCGACTCGTGCGCCGCTGAGCAGATCGAGAATCTCGCTGGCGTCATTCCCAGCCTGTGAGAGAATCGCGGTCTCGATTCCGTGGTCGCGCGCCCATGCGAGCGCACCGCTGGTGCTCCGGTCGGAGGCGACGAGGACGACCTCCGCGCCACCGGCACGCCGGAGATGGGCGTGCAGGGCTTGCAGGTTGGAGCCACGACCGGAAACGAAGGCGGCGATCCGCGACATCATGCTGCGCAGATCTTAGCGCCGGCTGTGTCCGCCTGTAAGGGTGGCGATGATTTCGCGCGCAGCGTCGGGGAGTGACGGTCGGACCATGCCGCGAGCGCGAGCACGCTCCAGCTCATCGGCGGGAGTCGAGCTCGCGGGAATCAGGAACGCCGAGGCACCGAGCGTCTCGCCCGGTTGCACATCACGCCAGCGGTCTCCGATGTACCATGAGCGCGAGAGATCGAGTCGGTGGTCCTTCGCGGCGCGCTGAAAGAGCCCGAGCCCCGGCTTTCGGCACTCGCAGGACGGGTCCTGAGACGGTGCGTGTGGGCACATGTACGTCGCATCGAGGCGGGCGCCGTGGGTCTCGAGCACCTGTTCCACTCGAGCCTGCACCCGCTCGTAATCCTCGCGCGTGAAGTATCCGCGTCCGATTCCGGATTGGTTCGAGACGACGATCACCGGGACGCCGGCATCGTTCAGCGCACGAACCGCGTCGGCGGCGCCGGGCAGCAAGCGGACGTCTTCGGGGCGGGCGATGAACTCGACATCCTCGATGATGGTCCCATCACGGTCCAGGAACGCGGCGGGGCGAAGCTCCCTCACGCGAGCGCGCGGTCGATGACGCCAGCCAGCTCGTCATCGCGCTCGGACGGCACCGTCCGAAGCTCGACGAGAACGCGACCGTCGAGAATTCGCGTCACCACCGGCGGCTCGCTCGCACGCAGGCGAACGTCGTGCCGTTCCGCGTTACCGGCGAGGCTGACCGCGATGGAGGGAATGCGCGCGGTCGGGAAGGCGCCGCCGCCGACGCTTGCATCGGTATCGACGACGTCGCATGTGATTCCCCGCGACCGGAGCCGCGCGGTGAGTTGTTCGGCCCGGGCGCGAAGCGAGGCAACGTCGGCCGCGATCATCGCGAGCGTCGGGATCTCGCGGAACGCGCGCGCGGCATCGCGGTACAGCGCGAGCGTCGCCTCCAGCGCCGCGAGCGTCAGCTTGTCCACGCGAAGCGCGCGCGTCAGCGGGTTCGTGCGAATGCGCTCGATCGCGGCCCGCCGACCGAGGATGATCCCCGCCTGCGGCCCACCCAGCAGCTTGTCGCCGCTCATCGTCACGACGGTCGCTCCATCGCGCACGGCCTCCGACGCCAGTGGCTCGCCCGTTAGGCCGAACTGCTCGAGCGAGATGAGGAGCCCGCTGCCGAGGTCGTACAGCACCGGAATCTCGCGCGGGTCGGCGAGCCGGACGAGCTCGCCCAGGGGGACGTCGGCGACGAACCCCTCGATGGCGAAGTTGCTGCGGTGCACCTTCACGATGACGCCGCCTCGCCCGAGCGCGCGCTCGTAGTCGCCGAGATGCGTACGGTTCGTTGTCCCCACTTCCTCGAGCAGGGCACCGCTCTTCGCCATGATGTCGGGGATCCGGAAGCTGCCGCCGATCTCGACGAGCTCCCCGCGCGAAATCACCGCCGGCCGCTGATCGGCGAGCGTATTCAGCGCCAGGACGAGGGCGGCCGCTCCATTGTTGACGACGAGGGCGTCCTCCGCACCGGTGAGCTCGCGCAACAGGCCCACGCAGTGCGTGTATCGCGAGCCTCTCGCGCCCCGCTCGAGATTGTACTCGAGATTCGAATAGCTCGCGGCGACCTCCTGAATGGCGTCGAGCGCCGCACGCGCCAGCGGAGCGCGGCCGAGGTTCGTGTGCAGGATCACCCCGGTGGCGTTGATGACCGGACGCAGTGATCGCCGCTGGCGAAGCGCGAGGGCGTCGCGGATGGCGGTGGTCCATGCGCCGGCGTCGCGAGGGGCATCGGTCGCGTCGCGCGCGGCAGCAACGGCGTCACGCACCGCGTTCACGACGAGCTCGCGTGGCGCGCTCTCGAGCAACGATCGCACGCTCTCGCTCTCGAGCAGACTGTTGACGCTTGGCAACGCGCGGCGAGGATCGCTCATGGCGGTGGCGCGCGGCGCGTCGTATCGGCCGGCGCGCGGGCGGGCATGGTGAACACCCGGGCGCTCGTCCCGGCACGCTTGAGAAGATTGCGAGCTTCGACCGCGACGAGACGGTAGCTCGTGTCGGCCTGCAAGGGCACCGAGGTCAGCACGACGAACCGCGAGACAGGAACGGGGCGGGGAAGGACGACGGAATCCCGCCTCGCCGCCGGCACCGCTGGCCGCACGGGTGGGCGTCGCGCGGTGTCGGCGCGTGCGAGCGAGTCGCTGCGCGCCCGATCCCAGGCGTCGGCGGTCAGAACGGCACGCAAGGGAACCGCGCTCGAGTCGGGTCGCGTCAGGCGAAAGAGCGTCGTGTCGACCGATTGCTCCGGGTCGAGGGGTTGACTGAGCTCCACCCGCAACGTCATGGAGTCGATCGGCTGCACGGCGTTGATGCGCAGCGGCAATGTGTCGTGCACGAACGCGAGCAGCTCGACGGATGCGGAGTCGGTGAGTGTGACGGCCGTGCTATCGTAGGACTCGCGCGGATCGCGATCGCGGTTGTTGTTGGCGTCGATCCACCCGATGAGCGTGTAGGCGCCGGGCGGGAGGTGCGGGAGCACGAATCGCCCAGCCGTGTCCGCGCGGGCCACGTAGACGATGCTGTCGGACACCGACGTCGCATTGACCGCTCCCCCTCGCGCGATCGTGCCGGCGACCCAATCGTACATGACGCCGGCAATGCGTGTCCGCGGAATCGTCGCGCCGGTCGCGAAGGTGACCGACGCCCCAGTGGGGAGCACGTTGCCACGCAGGTCGGTAATGCCGGGCAACAACGTGACCGTGTAGACGACGTTCGGTTTCCATCCGCGCCTCGGCCGCACCGCCAGCGAGCGACGCCGCCAGTCGACCCGAGGAAGCCCGTCGGTGGGGGAAATGAGCACCATTTGTTCGAGCGACGTCGCGCCGCTCGGCCGTTCGCTCACCACTTCGTCGAATCGGAACTCGACGCGGTCGGGCCGCACGTTGACCGCGCCACTCTCCGGCGCGATCCCGATGAGAACTGGGGGCACGGCGTCCGGCGGTCCGCCGGGCGGGTCGCCCTGCGAGGCGCAGGCCACGACCCCGATGACGGCGATCAGTCGCCGCACAACGCCTTCACCTTCTCCGCCAGCACCGTCCGCCGTGCCGACCATTCGCGATGCTTCGCCTGCTCCGCCTCGACGACATCGGGCTTCGCTCGCGTGAGGAAATTGGGATTCTCGAGCCGTGCGCCGAGCGATGCCAGCTGCTTGTCGAGGCTGGCCAGCTCACCGCGTTGACGCTCGCACTCGCGACGGACGTCGATCAATCCCTCGAGCGGAACGATCACCGACCAATGGCTCGGGAGCACGGCGTGCGCCGCCGCGCCCGGAGGCGCACGATCCGCGATCGCGACGCGACTTCTCGTCAGGCGGCCGATGAGCGCTGCTTCGTCGCGCAGCACCTGCTCGGCCCAGCGCCCGTCGTCAGCGACGCCCTCGGGAGGCGATAACAGGGCATCGACCTGGGTTCCAGGTGGAACGCCGTATTCCGCGCGCAGGCGCCGGATCGCCGTCGCCGCCGCCTGCACTTCCTCGAATTCGCGGTCAGGCGCGAACCTGGTATCGACTTCGGGCCATTGCGCCGCCGCCAGCAGCTCATCCTCATGACGGCCCGGGAGACGCTGCCAGAGCGCTTCCGTAATGAACGGCACGATGGGGTGGAGCAGCCGCAGTGCGTTGTCGAACACGTGGACCAGCACGGCGCGCGCGACCTCGCGATCGGCGGCGGCCTGGCCGAGCCGCCCCTTGGACGCTTCGACGTACCAGTCGGCAAGCTCATCCCAGACGAACCGGCGCGCGACCTCGGCGTACGCGTCGAGCCGCATGCCGAGGCGTCCCGATCCATCGGGCCATCGGTCGCCTGCGTCGCGGGGGGGACGCGCGGGACCGAGAGCCGCCTCCACGTTGGCGATCGTGTCGTTGAGCCGCGCGAGGATCCAGCGATCCGCGCGCGTGAGGCGCTCGTCGGAAACCTCGGCGAGCGGCATGACGGCGCCGCCCTCCAGATTGCCTAACAGGAACCGGCCGATGTTCCAGAGCTTGGTGGCGAAGTTGCGCCCGGGCGAAAAGGACTGCTCGAGATTATCGGGATCGAGAATCTGATCGACGCCCAGCCCCATCCCGGCGACGACCGTCCACCGCAGCGCATCGGCGCCGTAGCGGTTCACGACATCCATCGGATCGATGCCGTTGCCAAGCGACTTCGACATCTTCCGGTGCTGCGTGTCGCGGACGATGCCGTGGAGAAACACGGTGTGGAACGGCTGCCGCCCGTCGAAGCAGTATCCGGCCATGATCATCCGGGCGACCCAGAAGAACAGGATGTCGGGGCCGGTGACGAGCACATCGGTCGGATAGAACGCGCGGTAATCGCGTGCGTTCGTGTCGGGCCATCCGAGGGTCGAGAGGGGCCAGAGCCAGGAGGAGAACCACGTGTCGAGGACATCCTCGTCCTGGCGCACCGGCCCGTCGCATTTCGGGCAGCGCTCGACGTCGGTGCGGCTCGCGGTTTGCGCGCCGCACCCATCACAGTACCACACCGGGATGCGGTGGCCCCACCAGAGCTGGCGAGAGATGTTCCAATCCCGGATGTTCTCCATCCAGTGGACGTACACGCCCTCCCACCGCTCGGGGACGATGCGGATGGTGCCGTCGCGCACCGCCTGGAGCGCGGGCTCGGCGAGGGGCTTCATGCGCACGAACCACTGATCGCTCAACCGCGGCTCGACGACGGTGTCGCAGCGGTAACACCGGCGCACGGCGTGCTGGTGCGGCTCGACCTTCACGAGCCGCCCCTCGGCGCGCAGCCGCTCGACGATGCGGTCGCGCGCGTCGAAGCGGTCGAGCCCGCGCAACTCGTGAGGCACGCGGCCCTTCGCCTCGGTCACCTCGCGAACGACGGCGTGCTCGTCGATGATCACCGGCATCGGGAGCTGGTGCCGCACTCCGACCTCGAAGTCGTTCGCATCGTGCGCCGGGGTGATCTTGACGACGCCGGTGCCGAACTCCGGATCGGCGTACGCGTCGGCGATGATCGGAATCTCGATATTCACCAACGGGAGCAGCACGCGACGCCCCACCAGGTCGCGGTAGCGCTCATCGTCGGGGTTCACCGCGACGGCGACGTCACCGAGCATCGTCTCCGGACGCGTGGTGGCGATGACGAGGGAGCGGTCCGCGTAGTCGGCGACCGGATAGGCGATGTGGTAGAGCTTGCCCGTCGTCTCGTGCGCCTCCGCTTCCTCGTCGGAGAGCGAGGTCAGGCAGCGCGGACACCAGTGGATGACGCGGTGGCCGCGGTACACGAGCCCTTTCTCGTACAGTCTCACGAACGCTTCGCGGACGGCACGTGACAGCTCGGGCGAAAGCGTGTAGGCCGTTCGCGACCAGTCGCACGAGCTTCCGATCGCCTCGAGCTGCTTGAGGATCGTGCCGCCGGTCTCGCGCACGAACGCCTCGGTGCGCCTGACGAACTCGGCCCGGCCGACATCGAAGCGGGTTTTCCCGTCGGTGTTCCAGATGAGCTTCTCGACGACGTTCTGCGTGGCGATTCCGGCGTGATCGGTGCCCGGCACCCAGAGCGCCTCGTCGCCCGCCATACGACGCCAGCGGATGAGAACGTCCTGCGCGACGTTGTCGAGCCCGTGCCCCATGTGCAGCACGGCGGTCACGTTGGGCGGTGGGATCACGATCGTGAACGGCTCCCGATCCCCGCCCACGCGAGCGGAGCGCTCGGCGCGGCCGGTGAACACACCGGCGGCGAGCCAGCGGTCGTAGATCGGTCGCTCGATGGCGACGGGATCGAACTGCGCGGGAAGGGCGTCGAGCGAGGAGCTGGCCATGCTTGAAGAAAACTCCGCGCCCCTCGCCAATGGAAGCGGGGGTCAGGAGTCAGGAGTCAGGGGTCAGGGGTGGTAAGGCGCCGCGGCTGCTTCGCAGCCAGCGGCGCTCCTCCGATGAGCAAACGGCGGCGCGTTGCGCCGCCGTTTGCTTTCCACCCCTGACCCCTGACCCCTGACTCCCAGCTCCTACATCAGTCCGCGCGCGGAGGCTCGTCGACGCCAAGAGGATCGGCGACGTGATCGGCCTTTGGAACACCCGTCGGCGCAATCGCGCTTCCGTCGGCGCGGCCCCCGCGGCGCGCCTTCTTCGAGTTGCCGCGGCGCACGCCCGTGTCGGGCGTATCATCGGCCGCCTGCTCGAGCGCCCGGTTCTCCGCGAGCCACCGCTCCTCGAGCGCGGGCTTGGGATCCGCGTGACGATCGATCTCCTCGGAGTTGCCCTGACGACGGCGCCCGGTGCCGACGCGCTGTCCTTCCCACCGCGCTTCGTTCAGGGCCGGATCGCCCTCGGCGTGGCGACGCGCGTTTTCATCGAGCATGTCCTCCTCCTCGCCAACGATGATGCGATTGACCACGGTTTCGACGCCCGGCACGCCGCGCGTGATCGTGGTCGCGCGCTCGGATTCTTCCGGCGTGTCCACCCATCCGGTGAGCTCGATCGTCGCCTCGCCGATGGCACCGATGTCGATGCCGCGCTCACTCAGGATCGGATCGTTTCTGAACGCTTCCAGCACCCGCTCTTCGAGCACGGTGTCGACCTCCTCATCGGCCGTGAGACCACGCGCCGTGCGATAGCGATCCATGGCGTCTCCACGGAGTCCCGCGATTCTGTCTCGAAGCCTCGACGAGATCCCCGCGATGCCGCCCACCTTTTGCGCCATGATCACGCCGACGACGAAACCGGCGGCGACGCCGATCCCGACTTTCGCGAGGGCGGCGCCAAGCGAGTCGCCCTCGTCACGATAGCGAAACGGAGCCATGCAGTCCCTGTGGCGTTGGTTGTATCGTAAGGGTAGCTTTCCGGGAGAGTGTATGCGAGTAGAGGCAAGAAGAAGGCCACCTACCGCTGCCCGATTCGCTCATCCCGAAACCGTGCAATGACTTCCCCCGAGCCCTCTCGTCCGGAGCGAGGATCCACCGGTCGCGCACTGATCTGGCTCCTCGCCGCGGTCCTCCTTCTTGGCGGACTCTACCTGTATTTCCGATTCGGGCGAGAGACGCCGGCCGTGATCCATGGAGTCCCGTCGTAATGCACAGCGCCACCGCGATGCTGACGCTCACGCTGCCCGACGGCTCGACGCGCGAGGTCGAGCCGGGGACGCTCGCCCGCGACGTCGTCGCGTCCATTGGAGCGGGGCTTCTTCGCGCGGCCGTCGCCGTCGAGGTGAATGGTCGCGTTCAGGATCTGGTGACCCCCATCCGCGACGGCGGGACCTTCAAGGTGCTGACCGAGCGCGACGAGCGAGCGCTCGCCGTACTGCGCCATTCCGCCGCGCACATCCTGGCGACGGCGGTGCGACGCCTCCGTCCCGATGCGAAGATCGGCTTCGGCCCCGCCATCGATGATGGCTTCTACTACGACTTCGAAGTCGCTCGCCCGTTCACACCGGACGACGTCGCCGTCTTCGAGGACGAGATGCGGAAAGTCGTCGCCGAGAAGCTTCCGTTCGTCCGCGAGGAGGTGGACAAGCCGACGGCGCGCAAGCGGTTCGCCGACGACCCGCTGAAGCTCGAACGACTCGAGGAGCTGGGACCCGACGAGGTCATCTCGGTCTACACCGATGGCCCGTTCGTCGACCTCTGCCGCGGCCCGCATGTTCCCGACACCTCGCACGTCAAGCACTTCAAGCTCCTGTCCACGGCCGCGGCGTACTGGCGCGGCGATGAGAAGCGACAGACGCTTCAGCGCATCTACGGCACGGCGTTCTTTCGCAAGGAGGAGCTCGAGGCGCACCTGCACCGGATCGAGGAAGCGAAGCGACGCGACCATCGCGTTATCGGGAAGCAGCTCGATCTGTTCTCGATTCAGGATGTGGTGGGGCCCGGCCTCGTGTTCTGGCATCCGAGAGGAGCCCGGGTGAAATGGCTCCTCACCCGCGCGGTCGAGGACGACAACCTCGCGCACGGGTACGAGCTGGTCTACACGCCGAACATCACGCGTGAGGAGCTGTTCCGGATCTCGGGGCATTTGCCGTACTTCGAGGCGAACCAGTACCCGCCGATGGCAGCCGCGGCTGGTGAGTCGGAGGACGTGCGCTATCGGGTGAAGCCGATGAATTGTCCGATGCACGCGCTCATCTTCAAGTCGCAGCCGCGGAGCTATCGGGATCTTCCTCTTCGTCTGTCGGAAGTCGCCAACGTCTACCGGAACGAGAAGTCGGGTGTGCTGCATGGCCTGCTCCGCGTGCGCGGGCTGTCGATGGACGACGCGCACATCTTCGCTACGCTCGACCAGGCCGAGGACGAGATCTTTCTCTGCCTCGGCCAGGTCGATCGTCTCGTGCGGCAGACGTTCGGCTTCGAGCTGGACTTCGAGGTCTCGACCCGCCCACCGGAGAAGCTGGGCGATGACGCCACCTGGGACCGCGCCGAGGATCTGCTCAAGCGCGCGCTGGAGCGCAAACAGATTCCTTACCGGATCGATGCTGGCGGCGGTGCGTTCTATGGACCGAAGATCGACGTGAAGTTCCGGGACGCGATCGGGCGGCTGTGGCAGGGCCCGACCATTCAGCTCGACTTCCAGCTCCCCGAGCGATTCGAGCTCGAGTACACCGGCGCGGACAACAAGGCGCACCGGCCAGTGATGATTCACCGGGCGATCTACGGAACGCTCGAGCGATTCATGGGTGCGTTGATCGAGCATCTCGCCGGTGCCTTTCCGACGTGGCTCGCGCCGGAGCAGGTGCGCGTCATCTCGATCACCGACGCCCAGCGCGACGCGGCCGCCGAAGCGACCCGCCGGATGACGGAATCGGGCATTCGCGTGACGCTCGACGATCGGTCGGAGACGCTGAAGTACAAGATCGCCGAAGGGATGCGATTGAAGATTCCCTATCTCGCGGTGGTGGGGAAGCGCGAGGCCGAGCAGGGGACCATCGCGGTGAGCGTGCGCGGGGCGGGGGAGAAGCAGCATCCCGTGCCCGTGCCGATTGACCAGTTCATCGCTCGAGTTCGGGAAGAAATCGCATCGCGTGCACCGGAGCTGCGTGCTGCTGCCTCGTGAGGTCGTGAACCGCAGAAGCCGCAGCCAGGTTTTGTTAGGCCGCAGATGAACGCGGATTAACTGAAGACCATTTTTGGGGCGATTGTCACGTCCCGCACGTGACAACAAGCAAGGACTTTTGGAGCTTCCTTTCTTATTAAAGCTGTCCCCCCGGCCGTATCGAATCTGCGTCATCTGCGTTCATCTGCGGCCAACAAAACCGCGTCGGCTCCGCGCATTCCGCGGTTCCCCGCCCTCGCAAGAAAGACCGACCTTCACCCCGCCGGAGGTTTCATGAGCAGGTCCCCCATCTCGATGCGCCCCCTCGTGCTGGCGCTCGCGATTTCGCTTCCGTTCGCGGTCGCCGTCGCCCAGGCTCCGGCGCCGCCCGTCGCCCCTCAGGTGCCGAAGGTGGACACGATCCACGGCGACGTCATTGTGGACAACTACTTCTGGCTTCGCGACCGGAAGAATCCGGAGGTCATCAAGTACCTCGAAGCGGAGAACGCCTACACCGCGCAGGTGACGAAGCACATCGAGCCGCTCCAGGAGCAGCTGTACAAGGAAATGCTCGGCCGCATCAAGCAGACCGATCTGTCGGTCCCCGTGCGGCGTGATTCGTTCTACTACTACACGCGCACGGAGGAGGGGAAGCAGTATCAGATCTACGCCCGGAAGAAAGGATCGCTCGACGCGCCCGAGGAGATCCTGCTCGACGAGAACGTCATGGCGCAGGGGAAGGGTTACTTCCGACTCGGTGGGACGCAGGTGAGTCCCGACCACCGGCTGTTCGCGTTCCTCGTGGACACTGCCGGCTCGGAGCACTTCACGCTGGTGGTGAAGAACATCGCGCGGAACACGATGCTCCCCGACCAGATCGCCGATGTGCACTTCGGGATCCAGTGGGCCAACGACAACCGCACGATCTTCTACACGAAGACCGATTCGGCGCAGCGACCCGATCGCATCTTTCGTCACACGCTCGGGATGCCGACGCGTAGCGACGTCCTGGTGCACCACCAGCCCGACGTCCTCTTCGGCCTCGGCATCTCGAAGACCAAGGACGACCGGTTCATTCTGATTGGCGACGAGAGCTTCACCCAGTCCACCTGGTACTACGTCGACGCGTATCGGCCGGGTGAGAAGCCGCGCGTGATCTCCGAGGCACGTCCGAACGTCGAGTACGCCGTCGAGCACCACGGAACGCACTTCTACATCCGCACCAACGACGGCGCGACGAACTTCAAGCTCGTCCGCGCGCCCGATCGCGATCCGCGCCCGGCGAATTGGCAGACGGTGATTCCGCATCGCGACTCGGTGCTCCTCGCCGACTTCGACGTCTTCCGCAACCACCTGGTGCTCTTCGAGCGCGAGAAGGCGCTCACCCGCATCCGCGTTCGCGAGTTCGCGTCGGGCAAGGAGCATCACGTCGCGATGGACGAGCCGGTGTACACGGTGCGCATCGGGGCGAACCCGGAGTTCGATAGCCGCACGCTGCGGTACATGTACACGTCGCTCGTGACGCCGATGACCGTGTACGACTACGAGATGACGACGAAGGAGCGTGAGCTGAAGAAGCGTACCGAGGTACTCGGCAGTTACGACCCCTCGCAATACGAGACGGAGCGCACGTGGGCCAAGGCGCCGGACGGCATCATGGTCCCGGTGTCGCTCGTCTATCGCAAACCGCTGGTGAAGGACGGCTCGCGCCCGATGCTGCTTTACTCGTACGGGTCGTACGGCTCGAGCACGGATCCGACGTTCTCGTCGAACAACCTGTCGCTCCTCGACCGCGGCTTCATCTTCGCCATCGCGCACATCCGTGGCGGACAGGAGATGGGACGGTGGTGGTACGACCAGGGGAAGATGCTCAACAAGAAGAACACCTTCACCGACTTCATCGCATCGGCCGAGCACCTCATCAACGAGAAGTACACGTCGAAGGAGAAGCTCGCGATCCGCGGCGGCAGCGCCGGTGGGTTGCTCATGGGCGCCGTGGTGTCGATGCGCCCCGATCTGTTCAAGGTCGTGGTCGCCGACGTGCCCTTCGTCGACGTGATCAACACGATGATGGACGCGTCGATCCCACTGACGGCGGGGGAGTGGCAGCAGTGGGGCGATCCCCACAACAAGGAGCACTACACCTACATGAAGTCGTACTCTCCGTACGACAACGTGGGGAAGACGTATCCCGCGATGCTGGTGACGACGGGACTCAACGATCCGCGCGTGGCGTATTGGGAGCCGGCGAAATGGGT
>DASRHU010000054.1:0-6911 GCA_035650335.1 Gemmatimonadaceae bacterium
CGCTGGTGACGGCGTGCTCAGACATGAGCTGCCTGCGTCGGCATCAAGTTGAAGCCAGTGGGAGGGAAGGCCCGGCGTCGTGCCTTTGGCTTCAACTTGGCTCTATGAACGCCGCCGCGCAACGAGCAAGGCTGCTATCACCTGGTTCATCAACCCCGCTGCTGAGAAGGGTGCCACTACCCCCCAAGGGCGGTGGCAGGCGCGATTCCAGGACATCCGTCAACCCGCCGGCCTGGGACCTCCATCGCCCTCGAAGAACATGTCCGCGGGCACCCCGGAAAGGCCCGACGCCTCCAGCCACGCCTCCAGTCCCTCGCGAAGCACGCGCTGCTCCCCCGACGGAAGCCGCTCGAAACCCGCGACCAGTTGCTCCTGAACCGACACCGGAGCGTGCTCGAGCAGCTCGAGTCCCTCGGCCGTCAGTGTGAATTCCGCGCGCCGGTGGTCGTCGTCGGCCCGGCCCCGCACGACGAGTCCGCGTTTCACGAGGGCGGCCGCCACCTCCGACACCGAGCTGGGCGACGTGCGAGTGCGGCTCGCCAGCTCGCCCAGCGACTGCCCGGGCCTGGCCGCAAGCTGACGGAGCACAAAGAACTGTGCGGCGCTGACACCGAACTCACGCTCGGTGGCGTGCGTGAAGACTCGCAGTGCCCGCACGATTCGGCGTAACACATCCATCGCCAAGGCGGCATCGCCGCCGCGAACAGGAGTCGATTCCATTTGCATGGTCAGAACCGCTCTCCTTGCGCCTCACGAGTCTGGCTGCCGGCCGGACGAATCCGCTGCCACATCGTGTAGAAAAAGAGTCCTATGCCGGCGGCTTGAAACACGCCGGCGATGACGATCGCGACGCCGAGCCACGGGGCCCGAATCGTCGGTCGCGCCAGCTCCCCCACGACGCGCACCGCCGTGCCGACGGTCACCAGCCAGTACGCCCCTTCCGCGGCGCGCGGCGTGTAGCGCGTGTCCTCCTTTCCGGGCCTGGGAAAGAGCCAGAGCGCGACCCCGAGGATCATCATCATCACGAATCCCACGAGAATCGCGTGCGTATGCGCGCTCGCCGCGTACGGCCCGGGCAGGCGCCCGCCCATCTCACGCTCGATCATCATCCACAGGCCCAGTACGAGCCCGATGATCAGAAACACGATTCCGGTCTTGAGGAACCGCCTGACGAGCGAATGCATCAGCGACGCGCCAGCGGAACGCCGGGCGCCGCGGGCTTGCGAACGGCGTCCAGCGTGCGCCAGAGGTTGTATGCGAATGCGTACGCGCCGACGGCGGCGAGCGTGCCGCCAGTCCCGAGCAACGGGACGGCGGTGCCGCTCGCATGCGGGCGCACGAAGAATCCGATCACCATCAGCAGTAGCCCGGCATTCGCGATTCCCCAGTGGATGCCGGCCAACCTGCGGCTATGCAGCGGATTCCCAGTGAATCGCGGAATCACGTGATACGCGACGCCGAAGATCATCATCGCCACGAAGCCGAGCAGCGCCATGTGCAGGTGCGCGGGCCGGTAGATGAGCCACGCCGGATACACACCCATCGCTACTCCGAGCGACACCGCGAGCGCCAGCCAGCCAAGGCTGGCCTTGATGAACGCCTTGACGAACCACTCCATCACGACGCGCTCTGCGCCCGATCGCCCGGCCTCGGCGTAATCGTGGCGAGGAGGACGAACGTGTCGTCGGTCGCGCGCATGCCGTGCAGCTCGTTTGGCTCGTAGACGACGACATCGCCGGGCTGCATCTCCTGCTCCGTGTCGGCACCCGAGACGATTCCCCGCCCCGAGATCGTTGTCAGCAGCACGGTGGACGCACTTCGATGCGGTGCGACGACCTGACCAGGTCCGATTCTGAAAACGACGGAGCGCACATCCGGCGAATCATGCACGATCGCCGTTGCCGGACGTCGCGGGTCAGCCGCTACGGCACCGGCGGCGGCCTGAAAGGGGCGAATCACTTTCACTGTGAGACCTCCGTGCGAAGCGCGGACTCGAGCGCGTCGAGCAGTGCGCCGAGGTCCGCGCCGTCGCGGTGAGCCGCCTCCTCGAGGGAGGCGGCACCACCGCAGCAGGCGTCAATTCCAAAGTTGTTGAACACAGAGACGGTCTCCGGGAACCTGCGCAGAACATCGTTGACCGACATCCCTGCTTCGATCGCGCCTGTCATCTCAGTGCTCCATGTGGGCGAACCGCGTGGGCTCGCCGACCTTGATGATCCCCACCGCGCCCTTCTCGGCGTCGGCGAAGCTGTGCGTCACGAACGGATAGAGTCCGACACCGCTTGCGCCCTCCTCGAACACGGTCTCGAACACCGCACCGCCACCGGCGGGAATCGTCTGCGTCTGTACACGCTCGAGGGCATTCCGAGGATTGCCATCGGGGTAGACCCGATCAAAGACCGCGCCGACGACGTGGAAATCGCTCCGGAACGTCGGGCCCGCGTTCACCACGAAAAAGCGGACCCGATCGCCGACATCGACGCTGAGCGGGTTGTCCTTGTACTGAAACGCACGGCCATTGAACACCACCTGGGTGGCCTGCTTCGCCATCGCGCCGGTGTAGTCGGGGACGATGGCGCCAGTGATCGAGTCCTTCTTCGTGTAGAACTCGCTCTGCACGAGCACGAACTCCTTGTCCGCCCTGGTACCCCACCCGTTCTTCGGATCGACGATGATCGCGAAGTACATCCCCTGCATGATGTGCATCGTTACCGGGGGCGTGCCGCAGTGCACCATGTAGGCGCCTGGGTCACGCGCGACGAACTCGAAGCTGATCGAGTCGCCGGGGTTGAACGAGCGGTACGCGACGTTCGCCGGAATGCGGGCAGAGTGGAAGTCGATCGAGTGCGGCATCGGCGACTTGTTGACGACCTTGATACGAACCAGATCCCCTTCGCGGACGCGGATCACCGGACCCGGGACCGTTCCACCGAAGGTCCATCCCTCGTACTTCACCCCCGAGGCGATCTCGATCGTGTCGTGGGTGATCGGGATGATGAACTCCTTGATGCGGGCATCGGAGACCGGCGCAACGCGCGCGTCGAATGCGGGGCGTGTCGCGGTGACCGTCTTGCCGAAATCGACAACCTCGACCGACGCCGCGCCGCGCGCGCCCGTAAGCGCAAACGCGCCAGCACCCATGACGACAACCGCGAGGGCCGAGGGAATGAGCTTGCCGGAAAGCATTGATATCTCCTGTAGTTTGGCTGACGTGGTTTACTTACCAGCCAAATTGCTTCGGAGCCGATGCTTTCTCGGTCGGGTGAAGCGCGGAAAGTTCGTGCGGGAGATGGCCGGGCTTCGTCGGGGATTCCCCTACTGGCGAGTTGGTGCCGCGCACGCAGGGCTGACATCAAGAACCGAGGCGCCCTTCGGATGAGGCGGATTGGGCGGATCCGGCTTCGACCACGCGCCGCCGTCCCTCCCCGCGCTCCTCCCGCTCTCGCCGCAGCGAGCGCGCCTTCAGCAGCGCTGAACTACCGATCCAGGCGAGCAGCAGCCCGAAAGGAATCGCGAGAAGACGCGGCCAGAAGAGTATCAACGCCGCCAGCACCACACACGCGAGACCGACAAGCGCCACCACGCGCGCCTCGGCGCTTCCGAGCACACGACGCTCGGTGAACATGGCGCTCGCCGTGTTGCCGATGCGCACCGCGCCAGCGGCGATTCGCCCAGCACTCCCGAAGGTGCGCCGTGACGTGTGAGGCCATCTCGAAAAGCGGCGACGGTCCCCCACGCGGGCCTCACTCAGCACGATCTCCGTGGAGTTGGCGAGGTCCTCGAGATACATCGCCGACATGGCTTTCCCGAATTCCGGATCGTCAACGGCGACGTCGATCTCCCAGTTGCCGATCCAGCTGGCGACGTTGAGGTTGCTCGACCCAACCCGCGCCCAGCGATCATCGGTGACAGCGGTCTTCGCGTGCATCATCGACCCGCGCCATTCGAAGACGCGAATGCCCGCCTCGAGGAGCGGACGATAGCCGACGCGCGACAACGCCTGCACCAGCGGAATATCCGTCGTACCGGGAACGAGCAGCCTGACATCCACGCCGTCCAGCGCCGCCGAGCGAAGGGCCTGAACGTAGTCGGGGGTGCCGGCGAAGTACGCATCCGTGATCCACAGGCGTTCGCGAGCCGCCGCGGCCATCAGCTGCCCGAGGCGCATCATTCCCGTCGTCCACGGCTCGCTGGCGATGACGCGAACGGTGACGTCGCCCGCGGGAGGGGGCGTCGGAACTTCGATCTGGTCATCAATGCCTGACGACCCCGCCGTGGCCCACGTACGCGCGAACGCTCGCTCCGCTGCCGCGACGGCCGGACCACGGAGCTCGACGCCGGTGTCCCGCCACGGCTGGATCCCTTGCTCGGGGTAGCCGACCCACTGTTGCCCCACACACAGGCCGGCGATGAAGGCGATCTCGCCGTCGACGATGAGCGCCTTGCGATGATCGCGGTGAATCCAGCCTAACGGGCTGGCGAGCCGCGGTGGATTGAATGCCCGCACATCGGCGCCGGCACGGAGCATGGAATCCCAGAACCGTGTTGGCGTCTTCCCGATGGCGCCAAGCCAGTCGTAGAGCACCCGCACGCGCACCCCTTCGCGCGCCTTGGCGGTCAGGGCATCGGCGAAGATCGCTCCCTGCTTGTCATCCCAGATGATGTAGGTCTCGAAGTGAATCGTCCGCCGCGCGTTCGCGATCGCCTCGAGCCAGGCTGGATAATTCTCGGCGGCATCGCGCAAGAGACGGATGCGGTTCCCGGTGACGAGGGGCGTTCCGGAAGCGCGCGAGAACGCCTGCTCGAGCAGCCCACGCTCACCCAGGCGGCGCTCAGGACTGACCGCAATCGGCGCGGCCGTCACGATTCCAGCTCCTCGAGCGTTCTCGGCCAGTCCTCCTTCAGCAATCTCGACATCGCGCGGTCGGCGAGCAGGCGTCCGTCCGTTTGGCACCGCGGACAGTAGTTGGTCTCGTTGTCCGCATAGCGGATGCGCTGCACCGGCGCGCCGCACACCGGGCAGGGCTGCTTGAATCGGCCGTGGACGGCCATCCCCTCACGGAACGCGGTCACTTTCTCGGGGAACGCGTGGCGAGCCTCGGCGCCGAGCCGGTCGATCCATTCGCGGAGTAGCGACCGAGTGCTCTCGTACAGCCGCCTCACTCCCGCATCGTCGAGGCGGCGCGTGAGCTGTAGCGGGGACAGTCGGGCTCGATGCAGTATTTCGTCGGAGTACGCGTTCCCGATGCCATCGAAGAGCCGTGGATCGGTGAGCGCCCGCTTGAGCGTGTGGCTCTCCGATCGCAACCGCTCGGCGAACTGGTCTTCGCTGATCTCGAGCACGTTGAGCCCGGCGCGACGAAATGGCTCGAGCGCGGCGTCTCCTCGCACGAGATGCATCGACGCACGCCGTTTCGTCCCCGCCTCCGTGAGCGCGAGCGTTCCCGTCGGAAAATCGAACGCGGCGAGGGTCATCCGGCCAAAGAGCTTTCCATCGCGCGCCCGCCACCGGAGCCGACCCGCGATCATCAAATGAATGACGAGACGCAGATCATCGTCGTAGTGAAACAGGATTCTCTTGCCGAGCCGAGCGATGTCGCGCACGTGCTTGCCTTCGATCTCAGTCAGCGGCGGATCCACCGTTCGCAGTACGAAGGGACTCAGGAGTCGAACGCGTTCGATAGGCTGCCCAACGACGCGCGGCGTCAACGCCTCGATGTATGCGAGGATGTCGGGAAGCTCAGGCATCTCGAGGGCAAATGAGGAAAAAGGATCGAGGAATGAGGAAGTCTGCCCGGATGAAGACGCACGCAATCCTCTATCCGCATTCCGCGTTCATCTCCGACGCGAAACCGCAAACCTGGTGCATCCGTATGGTCGCCGCCCCCACCAACCAGAGGCCTGTATGTCCCTTCGCCCCGCTTTAGTCATCCTCGCGCTCGTTATGAGCGCCGCGAGCGTCGACGCACAGTCGGATGTCCCCGCGACGGCCAGTGCAGACGTCAAGCGTATGCCACCGCCGCCGACAACGGATCTCGTCGTCGCCGGCCGCACCATCGCGAACTGGATTCTCGCCAATCAGCTCGACAGCGTGGCGGCGAACATGGCGCCCGGCTCCAACGCGGACACGGTGAAGATGGAGCTCACGCGCTTCGTGGAGCGGCTCGCCGTCCGCGGCGGCAACGAGCTCAAGGTCATCGAAGAGAAGGTGGTGCGCCGTAACGGTCAGTACCAGTACTGGCGGACCTCCGAGTTCCAGCTCGCGCCGAGCGCGGTGCTGTTCAGGATCGTGGTGACGCCGGACGGCAAGTACGCAGGCTTCGGGATCGGCCTGGCGAACGAGGCGCCGCCGATTGATCCGTAGTCGTCGCCGCTGGCCTATCTGGCATCAAGAACGGAGGGGTTCATCACGGATG
Source organism: Gemmatimonadaceae bacterium (assembly GCA_035650335.1). GTDB lineage: Bacteria > Gemmatimonadota > Gemmatimonadetes > Gemmatimonadales > Gemmatimonadaceae > JAICNG01. The sequence continues at coordinate 6,417 of DASRHU010000054.1, forward strand.
ACACGGATCGGACGGTAAGGGCCTGATCGCTCCGGGCGGCGATGACTCTCCATGCGCAGCAACAAAGGCTGCTTTGGACCTGCGCCTGGAGGGTGACCGGCGTGAGGAGCATTGTGCCCTCCGTGCGCGACAACAAAAAGCTGCTTTGGATTTCGCATGGAGAGTGATCGGCGCCGGGAGCGATCAGGCCGTTACAGTCCAATCCGTGTCATCCGCGGATGAACCCCTGGGTTCTTGATGCCTGTCCGGCGGCGCAGCCTAATAACCGGCCCAGCCAATTCGCCGGTCAGACCTCAACGCGATCATCGGGTCACCTGGCAGATCGACCGCGGCGGCGGCGATGTCGGCAATGTCGGCTCTCACGTCGGCGAGGATCGCGATCGGCACTGGGGTCTCTCGCGGGAGCACGTGGTTCGTCAGCACGATGACGAAGAGCTCGCGCTGCGGATCGATCCACATCGATGTGCCGGTGAAGCCGGTGTGACCGAAGGCGCG
>DASRHU010000055.1:0-2914 GCA_035650335.1 Gemmatimonadaceae bacterium
CATCTGCGGCTCCGGCCGTTTGCGAATGAGCTCACTGCCTCCCGGCCACCGCGGGCCTCTCACCGCCATTCGCGGCGAGGCGCGACCGCAGAATGCTCTCACGCTCGGAGGCGCTGACGTCGGCAGGAATGTCCCACGAGCCGCGGCGCGCCGTCGGGACTCGCACCGCCACGACCTGACCGGTGCCGCCCAGCTCCACGACGGCGGTCACATCATCGTTAGGACCCTGACTCGCCGTGATGAAGAGCACCCATGTTCCCTCAGGGCCCCACTGGCGCTTCAGCGAATAGACGCCGGTGCGCGACGTGCTGGCGAACTCGAGCGAGACCGTTCGGCGCTTCCCGGACACGATCCCCTCCGCTTTCCCGGTGAGCGGCGCTGTGATCGGCGTTCCATGATGGAACGTGTGCACGAGCAGGAAAGCATCGCGCGTACTGGCGTCGTAGGGACTTGGCGGATACTCGATCGAGATCCAGGGCGGCCCGAGCAGCGCTGGCTCGGCGAACGACATCGACAGCGGTCCGAAAGGCTCGGGTGTGGCGGCCCCGATCGTGAGCGGCAGCATAACGAGCAGCGCCAGGGTGTGAGCTCGGTGCATCATGAGAGGACTCCTGTAAAGGGGTTCCTCTATGTGATGCCTCTCGAGCCGCAATTGCTTGAATCAATAAACGCGATACACTGAGGAACGAGGACGAAGGACCGAGGAAGTCACGTCCGTGGTGCGCTTCTCACTCGGGACGGCTCACGACCTTCAGTGGACGCCCCCAACCCAGCGTCACCGGGCCCTTGAACGAGCGTACGGTGACGCGCGCATCGTCGCCGAGCGCGAGCGCGAGTATGCGGCCGTCGCCGCGCGTTACGGCGCGTTGCGGTGTGAGGTTGTTGTCGATCGGCGCGGCAATCGTAGTCGCCTCGACGCTCGGCGCGCTTCCTTTCGGGAGGAGCACGCGAACGGTGCCCGCGTGGGTGCCGATGTCGAGCACCGCCCCACGCGCGATCGCCGCTTCGCAGACGATGTTCCCCGTGACCGTCTCCAGCCGCGCGGCATGGATCGGACCGCCGCTGACCGTGACCGTCCCGCTCACCGACGCCGCCACGAGGTCCTCCGCGCCACCGCGGATGACGATGTCGCCACCGGCCGTGCGAGTACGGAGCCATACGAGCGCACCGTGCACGTCGACATCGCCGTCCATGGTCTCCACCGTCAGCTCGCGCGGCCGGCCGGTGACGCGGATATCGCCGCTCGTCGATGCGAGGTCGAGCGCACCGGTGACGCCCTCGACGACGATCGATCCCGGCATGGTCTTCACGCGGACGCGACTCCCGGCGGGTACCCACACCTCGAGTGAAGAGGGCTCGACGGCACTGATGTCGTCGTTGGGGATGTCGATGCCGAGCTTGACGCCCGATGGGGCCCCTCCCATGTAGAACCCCTTGCTGCCGCGACCCACCTGCCCCGTCGCCGCGATGCTGTCACGGTTCCACCCGTACACGCGCACGGTGCCGACGAGCATCGTGATGCGCACCGCACCGTCGGGGTCGAGCGGAAGCCGACGCGCGACCTTTTGCTGCGCCGGGAGAGCGCTCGTCAGGCATGTCGCGAGGACCAGGGCGGAGAGGACACGTCGCATTGGGGGATCCTCAGCTCTGCGTCGCGAGCCGCGCCGCGCGCCGCAACAGCTCGATTTTCTGGCCATGGCCGGCGACGAGAAGCCGCTCCAGCGTCTCGCTCCCCGGGTCACGGGCGAGCGCCTCACGAGCCTCCGCGATCGCCGCGTCGATCGTTCGAAGACTCCGCTCGACCGCGGCGATGGTCTCCGGCGCGAGCGCATGCTTCCGGGCCGCGAGCTCGCGCTCGAGCTGACGCGCGGTTGCCGCGTATTCATCCTCGATCGCCGCGACACGCGCTGTCGCCGGCACACCCTTGACGACGGGAGGTGGCGCCTGGGTCGTGACGGAAGGCTCGGGCCGAAGCAGCAGCGCCGTAACGCCTGACGAGACCATCACGAGCGCGAGCGCCGCCGCGAGGAGTGCGCTCCGGCGCGTCCACCACGGCATCGTGCCCGCGCCACGCCACTGGCGCGCTCCAATGCGCGCACGGATGCGCTGCCATTCGTCCGCTGGAACGTCCACCGACCGCGGCAGCGTCGCGGCCCGGGTCACGACACCGCGCATCGTCCGCAGACGTGAGTCGCATTCGCTGCAAGTCGCCAGGTGATCATCGGCGCGGGCGCGCTCCGATACATCGAGCGCATCGTCGAGGAGGTCGCTCAGCAGCTGGTCGTCGAGGTGCTGGGTCATCGGTCGAGCATCTCCATCAGCAGTCGGCGCGCGCGACAGAGCTGCGCGCGCAAGGTTCCTTCAGCGAGGCCCGTCATCGCGGCGATCTCCGGATGGCGATATCCCTCGACGTCGTGCAGGACGAACACCATCCGCGCCCCGCGAGGAAGGCGCGCGATCGCGCGCTCCAGATCCATGGCGTCGCCCGGCTCGCGCTGGGCCGCCGGTGCATCGGGCTCGTCTTCATCGGTGGCCAGTCCCACTCGCGCCAGGCGGCGTCGCTCCGCGCGAAACGACTCGAGCACGACGTTCACCGTGAGCCGGTGGAGCCACGTGCCGAAGGCGGCGTCGCCACGCCACGTGGAGAGGCGCTCCCACGCACGTACCCAGGCGTCCTGCGCCGCCTCCTCCGCCCGCTGCGCGTCGCCGCACAAGCGCAGGCAAAGCCCGCGGACGCGGGGCGCGTGGGTGCGATAGAGACGTTCGAACGCCTCGACGTCGCCATCCCGCGCGCGCCGCGCCAACTCCGCGGACTCGTCCGCCACCCCCGGCGACAGCCCACGCACGATCGATCCGGTCAGCGACACGACATGTTCTCGTTGGTTGGATGCCGGAGCGCGGGGGTTTGCTTGAA
>DASRHU010000056.1:0-11246 GCA_035650335.1 Gemmatimonadaceae bacterium
GCTCCTCGGCTGGCACTACTCCGATTATTACACGCGGGCGTATGCACTCAATCAGTATCTGGCGAGCCGGGGCTACGTCGTGCTGGCCATCAACTACCGGTTAGGCATCGGCTACGGCTACGAGTTCCATCGTCCACCGAACGCGGGCTCGCAAGGCGCCTCGGAGTACCTGGATGTGAAGGCCGCCGGTGAGTATCTGCGCTCACTGCCGAACGTGGACCCGCGCCGCATCGGGATCTACGGGGGATCGTACGGTGGCTTCCTCACGGCGATGGCGCTCGCTCGCGATTCGGACTTGTTCGCGGCCGGAGTGGACATTCATGGCGTCCACGACTGGACCACCGAGCGCGCGCGGGGGCTCATGGATCGCGATCGGTACGAGGAAGCGCCCGATCTGCAGAAGGCCCTCGACCTCGCGTGGCGCTCGTCTCCCGTCTCATCGATGGCGACGTGGAAGTCCCCGGTATTGCTCATCCACGGTGACGACGACCGGAACGTGCGATTCTCGCAGACGGTGGATCTGGCGCGACGTCTCGAGCGCGCGGGGGTGCCGTTCGAGGAGATCGTCATCCCCGATGACACACACCACTGGATGCTGCATCGCAACGCGGTGGCAGCGAGCGAGGCGACGGCGAGCTTCTTCGACCGGAAGCTGGGTGGTGCGGGGCTGCGGGCGAACGGGTCGAGGTGATTAAGGGTGTCGAGGGTGTCGAGGTAGGTGATCAAGGTGTTCACCTCGACACCCTCGACACCCTTGACACCCTCGACACCCTCAGCCGTTCACCGTTCCTTCACTTGTAGCACCTCCAACCTCCGCCTCACCTCCGCGACGCGCGGCTGTAGCTCGGCGTCCGCATCCTTCCACAGATCGACGAAGCGTGCGTAATACTCGCTCGCCTTGCTGAGATCGCCACGCTCTTCGTACAGGGCACCCAGCCGACGAAGCGAAAAGGCCAGCCACCTGCCGTCGAGTCCTCGCGAGAGCCGGCCCCAGAGGGGCGCATGGAGGTAACGCTCGAACGCCGCGATCGCCGAGTCCGGCATGCCCGCCATTTCGAAGGCAATGCCTAACGCCGGGTCCAGACACACTGCACAGTCACCGACCGGTCCATCAGGGTAGCTGTCGCCGAGCCGGAACTCTCTGATCGCGTCATTCCCGCGCTTCTCGGCGAGTGCGATCATACCCAGCATCGAATGCCGACCCGGCTCCCGCGTTCTGCGCATCGCGCTGTCGGTCACCTCGGCGTCGTAACGAGCGAGCATCGCCCGCGCCTCCCGCGCGCGGCCGGCGAGCGCGTTCAGCGAGATGATGGAAAGGTACGGACGACGATCGACGGCGATCGACGACAGCGGTGTCTGCGCGAGCGCCGCCTCGAGACGGCGAATGCCCACGTCCGGTCGCTCCCGAAACCACACGTCATCGCCGGCCAGCCGCAGGGAATCCTCGAGCGGAAAGGGCGGGATCCCACGACTCCTCTGAAGCGCGCGCTCCTCGGCGAGGAGGCGGTTGCTCTCGCGCAAGCGTCCGCGAATGGTGGCGAGGTCCGAAGCAACGGCGAGCGCCCCCATGCGAACGACTTGATCGTTCGCGGCCATCTGCTGATCGATGATGAGACGGATCGAATCGAGCTTCCCTTCGTGATACAGTCGCGGCACGCGGTTGAACGCCTGGCCGGGGACGTTCGGGAAACGCCGCCGCATCTCCGCCGCAACCGAGTCCTGCGCCGCGAACTTCCCCAGCTCGAACAGGGTCACCTGGAGGTTCCCGTGGGCGATCACCGCTGCCTGTGGCGACGCCACGGCGCGGCGGTAGACCTGCTCCGCCTTCTCCAGCTCCCGCCGCGAGCGGTAAATGTTGCCGAGGTTGTTCAACGCCGCCCCGTTCTCCGGATCGATCTCCAGGAGCTGCTCGTATGCGGCAGCCGCTCGCTGCCGGTCCATGGCGGGACCCGTCCCATAGTATGAGCCCTCGGTGAGCAACCGCTCCCGGTCGGTCAGACGGTGACGAAAGCGAAACGCCCGATTGAGGGCGGTGTCCGCGGCGCCCAGCGGGCCGATCCCGCTGTTCCGATGCGCTACCCCCAGCTTTCGATACGCCATCGCGAAGGTGGAGTCGAGCTGCACCGCCTCGCCGAGGAGGGAGATGGCCCGCGGATAGTCGCCCTCGACGTCGATTGCCCTCGTCCCGGCGGCGTACTTACGAAGCGCCTCGAGCGAGGGCGTCGTCACCTGCGCGAGCGGCGGCGCGGAGCGTACCGTCTTCAGCGACTCGCCGATCCGTCCTCGCACCTCGCGAGAGAGCTCGTCCAGCGCCGGAATGAGGTCGCGCGGCGAGTCGGCGGTCTCGCGAAATGCCGCCAGCTCGTCGCCGCTCTCGGCGGCGGTCAGGCGAAGCACGATGAGAAAGCCGTCGCCGACCGCGCTGATGTCCCCGTGCAGCACCGCCGCGATCCCCTCGCGAATCGCGACCTCGCGGGCGAGCTGGAGGTCGACGCGCACGTTAGGCGAGCGCTCCATCCGGCGCAGTGCGGCGGTGACAGCGCTCGTCGGCACGACCGACACCGCCTTCGATTGGCCCAGTTCCGTTCGGACCGCTTCGGACGCGACGTGGCCGAGAGATGAGTCGGCGCCGCTGACCCGGAAATCGGCGACCAGAATGCGGGCATCGTCGCTGAACTTGCCGGCCGCGAGGAGTGAGCCGGCCGGGCCGATCCCGAGCGCGCGAAGCGCCATGAATACGGCGACCGCCACTGCGAACGCGCCCAGGGCGTATGCGCCGCCGAGCGCCGCGCGGCGCCAGGTGAGATGGTGCCCGGCCTTGAGCGCGATCGCCTCGACGCCCCCGGGCGCGGCTGGCGTTCCCGCGGTCGTGAGGCGCGGCGTCATCGTCGCGAGCCGCCTCGACACCCGATGCACGTACGCCGTCACGAGAAGCACGGGAAGCCCGAGCGCCATCACGATTAGCGCGCCGGTGAAGACCCAATCGGGCAAGCCCAGCCCTGTGACGGCCGCACGCGCCAGGAGCGCGACGATCGCGACGGCAATCACGTACCCGCCAAGCGCGCGTTTCCACGCACCCGGCCCGCCGAGCATCAACGCCGGTATGGCGGCGAGCGCATCACCCGTCGATGTCGCGTCGAGCGTGCGGCCGACTTCAGCCGCCGACGCGGGACGATCCGCCGGGTCTTTCTCGAGCAGGCGCATGACGAGCTCGCTGAGCGCGGCGGGCGCGTCCGGACGCAGCTTCTGAATCGGCTGCGGTGTCTCCGTGATGTGGGCCGCGAGAAGACGCTGAGGCGGCCGTCCGTGAAACGGTGGGTGGCCGGCGAGAAGCTCGTATGCCAGACACCCCAGCGAGTAGAGATCGGCCCGATGGTCGACGGCGGGATCGCCCGCCGCCTGCTCCGGCGCCATGTAGGCGGGCGTACCTAACGACGTTCCGATCTGGGTGAGCGTTCCGCCAGGCGCCTCCCGCGAAGCCGAGAGCGCCTTGGCGATCCCGAAATCGGTGACGACGGCCGTGCCGCCCGACAGGAGCACGTTGTCCGGCTTGATGTCGCGGTGCACGACGCCGTGTGCGTGCGCGTACTCCAGTGCGCGTGCGACATCGCGCATGATGCCCACGACATTGGCGATGGGAAGCCGCCCCTCGGCGGCGACCCGCGCGCGCAGCGATTCTCCCTCGACGAAAGGCATCGTGTACCAGGGGATGCCATTCGTCTCTCCCGCCGAGAGCACCGGGACGATGTTGGCCTGCTGAAGCGACGCGGCGACCTGGATCTCTCGCTCGAACCGGTCGGCGTTCACACCGGCCGCGAGCTCGCCGGCGAGCACCTTCACCACCACGCGGCGGCGAAGCCGCGCTTCCTCGGCGAGGAAGACGCGCGCCATCCCTCCGCCGCCGAGCTCGCGCTCGATGGCGTACGCGCTGCCAAGTGACGACTGGAGTTGGTCCTTCAGGGAGGAATCCACGGGCCGTCAATGTAGGAAGGGGACCGTCGGGGAGCCAGCAATCCCGATTGACATTGTCGGGATTCCCGTCTAGCATGCTCGACGTTCGCCCGCCCTCGATGAAATCAGCTGCTTCTCCGACATGGCCCGCATCGTCGTCCTCTTCCTCCTTGGCGTGTTCGCCGCGCCGCTTGGTAGTCAAAGTCCAGCGATCAGCGCCACGCTCCCGGTCTCGCCTCATGACACGACCAGGGTCTATCGCTTCGACATTCCGTCTCAGCCCATCGCCAAGGCGCTGGCCGATTTTGCGCGGCAGACCGGCCTTCGGGTCGAGCTGGCGAGCGCGGCGAACCCTGAGACGCGGACGACCGCCGTCGCCGGATCCTACACGGCTCCTGCTGCCGTGCGCATGCTGCTCGTCGGAACGAGCCTCGAGGCGCGCTTTCTGAACGAAGCGACGGTCGCCGTGCTAGGGGTTGCCGGAGGGGCCGTCACGCAGACGATGACGCCGGTCGTCGTCTCCGCTGACGCCAGCCGACGCACCCGATACACCACCCGCCGTACGACGACGGCAACGCGAACCGACGCGCCCCTCCGCGACGTTCCCCAGTCGATCACCGTCGTGGGCGCCGACCTCATCGCCGATCAGTCGATGCAGAACATGGCGGATGTCGCCCGGTACGTTCCGGGCGTCGCGATGGGACAGGGCGAAGGGCATCGCGATGCGCCGACCATACGCGGCCAGGAATCGACGGCGGACTTCTACGCCGACGGCATGCGCGACGACGCACAGTATCTCCGCGATCTGTACAACGTCGAGCGGGTGGAAGCGCTGAAGGGACCGAACGCGATGATCTTCGGCCGTGGCGGCGGGGGTGGCGTGATCAACCGCGTGACGAAGGAAGCACAGTGGCTGCCGACGCGGTCACTCACCCTCGAGGGTGGATCGTTCGAGCATCGGCGCGCGACGTTCGACCTCGGTGACGGTCTCGGACGGAGCGCCGCCGCGCGCGTCAACGGCATGATCGAGGATTCCCGCCTTTTTCGGCACGCGACCCGGCTCGAGCGTTATGGTGTCACCCCGACGGCGACGTTCCTCCTCGGCAGTCTCCTGACGAAGGTGAGCTACGAGTACTTCGCCGACCGCCGCACCGTGAACCGCGGCATCCCCTCGTTCCAGGGTGCACCGGTACACACGGACATCAGCACGTTCTTCGGCGACCCGAACGCGAGCCGCTCGCGACTCGTTATGCACGGCGGCATGGCGAGCATCGATCGAGCCTGGGGCGGGTTTGCTCTTCGGAATCGCACGCGCCTCGTTCGCTACGACAAGTTCTATCAGAACGTGTTCGGTGACGGTGTCGCCGCCAGCGGCACGGATGTCAACCTGCGCGCGTACAACAACTCGACCGACCGCCGGAGCCTCTTCAATCAGACGGACGTGACCTACGCGCTCGGCACTGGATCGGTGCGCCAGACCATCCTCGTCGGTGCCGAAGTGAGCCGCCAGCGCTCGGACAACTACCGCAACACCGGCTACTTCAACGGCACGGCGACATCGCTGTCGGTGCCGCTCGACTCGCCGACGGTTTCACCGATGGTGGAGTACCGCCAGAGTAGCACGGACGCGGACAACCGCGCCGATGCCAACGTCGCCGCCGTGTACCTTCAGAATCAGATTGCGCTCGGCCCCCGGTGGCAGGCGATCGTCGGCGTGCGCTACGACCACTTCGACCTCGACGTGCATAACAACCGGACGGGGGAGGATCTCGGTCGCACGGACGAGCTGATCTCTCCGCGCGTGGGCCTCGTCTTCAAGCCCGCGGAGCCGGTCTCGCTATATGGCTCGTACAGCGTTTCCCACCTCCCCAGCGCCGGTGATCAGTTCGCCTCGCTCACGCCGACGACACGCGCCCTCGAGCCCGAGGGATTCCGAAATCGCGAGGTGGGGTTGAAGTGGGACATTCGCCACGATCTCTCGCTGAGCGGTGCGTGGTACCGTCTGGATCGGACGAACACCGTGGCACCCGACCCCAACAGCTCCACACGTCTCGTTCAGACCGGTCGGCAGCGCAGCACCGGGCATGAAATCTCGCTGGCGGGAAGCATCACACCGGCGTGGCAGGTCGCCGCGGGCTACGCATCGCAAAAGGCGAGGATCGTGAGCAGGACGTCGGCGGCAGCGCCCGGCGCCATCGTCCCGCTGGTGCCCCGCCAGACGCTCTCGTTATGGAACCGGATTCAGGTGGTTCCTCGTCTGGGGGCTGGGGTAGGGGTCGTTTACCAGTCGAAGGTGTTCGCGGCCATCGACAACACCGTGACGCTTCCCGGCTTCACGCGCGTGGACGCAGCGGCGTTCGTGACATTGACCCAGACGGTGCGCGCCCAGCTCAACGTCGAGAACGCCCTCGATGAGCGTTACTATCCGACATCGCACGGCAACAACAACATTGCCCCGGGCGCGCCGCGAACGCTGCGCTTCTCGCTCACTTTGGCGCCGTAGGTCGTCGAGGTCGCGAGGCCGCTTGGCATCAAGAACAGAGGGGCGCATCACGGATGACACGGATGGGACTGTAACGGCCTGATCGCTCCAGGCGCCGATCACCCTCCACGCGCAGCAACAAGAACTGCTTTGGACCTGTGCGTGGAGAGTCATCGGCGTGAGGAGCGATCCGCAGCATCCGCCTCATCCGCCTCATCCGTATAGACCCTCTGTTCTTGATGCCCGTTGAGGCGGGCCGGCTGGCATCAAGAACGGAGGGGCTATGCGGATGACGCGGATCGGGCGGATGCTGCGGATCGCTCCTGGCGCATTGAACCCGCCGTGCGCGACAACAAAGACTGCTTTGGACCTGCGCGTGGAGCGTCATTGCCCCCTGGAGCGATCAGGCCGTTACAGTCAAATCCCTGTCATCCGTGATGCGCGCCTCTGTTCTTGATGCCAGGCCTCGCGGAATGCGGATTGCTTGACCTGAGCGCACGATGACATCGCCGACTAACAGCACCGACCTCGCCGAGGGCTTCTCATCTCTCGGATTGCGACCGAGCGTCCTCGCGACGCTCGCCTCGCTCGGGTACGAAGAGCCAACCCCCATACAGCGCGAGGCAGTGCCGCTTCTCCTCGAGGGACGCGACGTCCTCGGGCAGGCCGCGACTGGCACCGGCAAGACGGCCGCGTTCGCCCTTCCCATGCTCGAGCGCATCTTCGAGGAGGCAGGCGAGACGGGACGCGTGCGCGCCGTGCGCGCACTCGTCCTCGTCCCGACACGTGAGCTCGCGATGCAGGTCTCCGAGGCGATTCATCGCTACGGAAAGTCGTACGGCGCTCGTGTCCTCCCCGTCTACGGCGGACAGGCGATCGGCATGCAGCTGAAGGCATTGCGCGCGGGCGTGGACGTGATCGTCGCCACCCCCGGGCGGATCGTCGATCACCTGCGACGCGGTTCCATCCGGCTCGACGCGGTTCGCTTCGTCGTGCTCGACGAAGCCGACGAGATGCTCGACATGGGGTTCGCCGAGGATCTCGACGCGGTTCTCGAGGCGCTACCGGCGGAGCGTCAGACCGCGCTGTTCTCGGCGACGATGGCGGGACGCGTGGCGATCATCGCCCAACGGCATCTGCGAAACCCGGTTCGCGTGGCCATCGAGCGGCAGGGGGTGTCGGCCGGCGAGCTGCCACGCGTGCGGCAGGTCGCCTACGTCGTGCAGCGGCGTCACAAGGTGGCGGCGCTCGGTCGCATCCTCGACATGGAGAATCCGACCTCGGCCATCATCTTCTGCCGAACCCGTACCGAGGTGGATGAGCTCACCGAGACGCTCGAGGGCCGCGGATATCGCGCCGCGGCGTTGCACGGGGGACTGTCGCAGGAGCAGCGCGATCGAGTCATGCGCCGCTTTCGGGAGGGTGCGACCGAGCTGCTCATTGCCACCGATGTCGCCGCGCGCGGGCTCGACATCGAGTCCGTGTCACACGTCGTCAACTTCGATGTGCCGTCCGCGCCGGACGGGTACGTGCATCGCATCGGGCGCACGGGCCGCGCTGGCCGCGAAGGGGTCGCCATCACCCTGGCGGAGCCGCGCGAGCACCGCCTGCTGCGGAACATCGAGCGCCTAACGCGGCAGACGATACAGGTCGAGACGGTTCCCACGATCGTGGATCTTCGGGCGCGACGCCTCGACGTCGTTCGGGGGTCGCTGCGCGAAGCGCTGCTCGCTGGCGATCTGGAGCAGCATCGCGTCGTGGTGGAGTCGCTGGCGGAGGAATTCGACGTGCTGGACGTGGCCGCGGCGGCGGTGAAGCTCGCGCACGAAGCGACGAGCGGCAGCGCTCGCGAGGAGGAAACGGAAGAGCTGTCGGCGCCGCCCCCACCGTCTCGGGGACGCGCCCGCGAACGGGGCGACGGGCGCAAGAAACAGCCCGACCGGCCGCGTCGCGGCCGCCGTCCCGCTGACTCCGATGTGACGCGGATCTACATCGGTTTGGGACGGAAGGCGGGAATGCGTCCGGCCGACCTGGTAGGTGCGATCGCCAACGAGGCGGGGATCGACGCCCGGGCGATTGGAGCGGTCGACATTGCCGACCGGTTCTCGCTGGTCGAGGTGCCGGATGAGGCGGTGGACGAGATCATTGGAGCTCTTCGGAACACCACGATTCGTGGAAAGCGGGTGGTGGTTCGCCGGGACAAGCAGGGGTGAGAGGTGGGGATTGCCCGGTCCGTTGCCGTTGACCCCTCCATTCCGCGGCACCGGCGTTATGCTGTTGCCCGTCCCGAAAATTGAGCGTATTTTCGCCCATTACCGCGGGTGCCAGACACGCGTCATCCGTGGAAGCGGGGGCTCGCAATCTCGCGCGGCCCCCGATCGTATTCCCGGCCGGGCGGGGTAAGGCACTTCGGGACTGCGAGCGTCACTCGCACGTCGGCGAGCGGCGGTACCGCGAGGAGGAGGGGATCCAGCGTGGTGGAAGTGAAGTTGGACGACGTCGATCGCATCGAGTGGGCGCTCAAGACCTTCAAGAAGAAGGTCCAGCGGGCCGGTGTGCTGCAGGATCTGCGGCGCAAACGGCATTACGTGAAGCCGAGCGAGGCGCGGCAGCAGAAGGCGGCGGCGGCGCGCCGACGCAAGCGCTCCCGTGGTTGACGCCAGACGAGCTCACGGTGAACCGGCCAGCCTCTGCGCTGGCCGGTCGCTTTTTCAGCGCATCGGTGAGCGAGCCCGATCCGGGGCACCCTCGGGCTCCCTTCAGCGTTTGGATCCTGAGTGCCTGGTTGCGGGATTGCGATTCGAGATGACCTGTCACAACGTTCGCCAATCCGCCGCGACACTACGCGACCGATCACGGGCGGCGACGATGTCGCCCGCGCGTTTCCGGCTCCGTCCGCCGGTGAGGTGATGCCTTCCATGCCCGTGGCGCCGCCGTTGCCGGTTCTCGCTCCGCGCAGGCGCGTGTGAGCGCCGACTCGCGAGAAGAGCGCGTCGTGAGTGACTCCATGACGCCCACCACATTCACGCCGGTCGACGTCCCGGGTCCGAGCGCCCTCGATGCCGAGCTCGCCGCGGCGCAGCGCGAGCTGGCGTCGGAGCACGAACGTCTTACCGAGGCACTCGCACGCACCGAGTCAGCGCTCGGAATGCGCGACGAGGTGTTGGCGATCGTGGCGCACGACCTGCGGGTTCCGCTCACCGCGGTGCTCACGGCGACTGCGCTCCTGGTGGAGGAGGAGGTTCCGGCGGCAGAGCGGAAGCGCCTTCTCGAGGTGATTCGGCGTGCGGCCTCCGGAATGAACCGGCTCATTCAGGACCTGCTCGACGTCGCGCAGATTGAGAACGGTGTCTTCGCCGTCAATCGGGAGCGCTTCGATCTGGGCGCTCTCGCGCTCGAGCTGTGCGAGCAGTTCCAGGCGGAGGCCAATGAATCGGGTCGGACGCTCCGCTGCGAAATTGCCGAGGACCTTCCTCCCGTGCTCATGGACCGCCGGCGCGTCGCGCAGGTTCTCGAGAATCTCATCAGCAATGCCCTCCGGTTCACACCGGAAGACGGGCGCGTGACGGTCAGCGTCGCGCGACACGGCGCGACAGGCGTCGTGTGCAGCGTCGCCGATACCGGCGTCGGAATCGCTCCGGATGAGGTTCCGCATCTCTTCGAGCGTTTCTGGCAGGCGCGTCGGTACCGTCGCGGCGGCGCCGGATTGGGGCTGGCGATCGCACGCGGGGTCGTCGAAGCGCATGGCTCGGCGCTCGAGGTACGCAGCGAGCTGGGTCGAGGGAGTGTCTTTTCGTTCGCGCTGCAATAGCCCGCCGTGGGGAGATGTACGGTCGCGTTAGCGGGGCTCGCGGACCCGCCCTCATCCGCTTCCACTTCCACGGTTCTTGCAATTGCGCCCCCTCCGTCCGAATCAAGACCGATTCGGGAGCCCGATCATTCGGAGGGAACAACTATGCGAATCAAGCACATGATTCTGGGAAGTGTGATCGCGGTCACAGGGCTCGGCTTCACGGCATGCCGTGATGCCGAGTATGCCGATCGCGACACGGCGGCGGTCGTGACCGACACGATGGCCGTGGGTGGAAGCGTCGAGGCGTACAGCGACGCGAACGCGGTCGCCTATCTCCAGACGGTGAACACCGGCGAGATCGAGTCGGCGGCCCTGGCAAAGACCAAGGCGCGCGACGCGGAGATCAAGGCGTATGCGCGGCAGATGGAAACCGATCACACGCAGATGAAGAACGAGGTCGCGGAAGCGGCCCAGCGTCTTGGCCTGTCGGCGAGCGCCACCAACCAGGATGTTCTCGAGAGTCATCAGGAGAACATGCGGGAGCTGAACGAGGCGCAGGCGGGCAATGATTTCGACGACAAGTACATCGACGCGCAGGTCGAGGCGCACCGCGAAGCGCTGGACAAGCTCGACGACGCGATCGAGAAGACACAGAACGCCGAGTTCCGTGCGCTGCTGGAGAAGGCGCGTGGCGCGGTGGACGGGCACCTGAAGAAGGCGGAGCAGCTGGACAAGAAGGCGTAGGCCGGAGGCCGGGCCGGAGGCCCGGCCTGGGCCAAGGGCCAGGGGCCAAGGGCCATGGGTGTGGTAAGGCAAACGGCGGCGCTGTGCGCCGCCGTTTGCTCATCGGATGAGCGCGCCTGGCTGCGAAGCAGCCGGCGCGCTTTCCACACCCGTGGCCCGTGGCCCGTGGCCCCTGGCCCGCGCGCGCTAGCGCGCGCTAGCTACCGCGCCGCTGTCTTCTTCCCCTCCTTCACGTAGCGATCCAGCCACGTCACCATCTCCCACAGTACGTGCCCC
>DASRHU010000057.1:0-17773 GCA_035650335.1 Gemmatimonadaceae bacterium
GCGAGGATCTCGCCCCACGGCACCTGATACTCTCCTCGGAACAGGGCGATCGCGACCGGCACCGTCTGCCGCTCGGGACCTAACGTGAAGGAGAGCGCGAACAGGAACTCGTTCCAGCAATAGATGAAAGTGAGAATGCCGGTCGTCGCGAGGCCGGGCATCGCCAGCGGCAGGATGATCGTCGTGAACGCCTTGAGGCGGCTGGCACCATCCACGAGCGCCGCCTCCTCGAGATCCTTCGGCAGCTGACGGAAGTACCCCACAAGCAGCCACACCGTCAGCGGCATCGCGAACGTCATGTACGGCATGATCAACCCCGGATAGGTGTTGATCAGGCGCATCTCGCGCAGCAGCAAATAGAGCGGGCTCACGATCGATATCTGCGGGAACATGGACACCGCGAGAATGAACCCGAGAATGAACGCCTTGCCGCGAAACTCCAATCGCGCGAGCGCATACGCGGCGAGCGAGCCGACGGTCACGCAGAACACCGTCGTCACACCGGCCACCACCAGCGAGTTGCGAATCGGCGTCCAGAAGTCACGCGTCGCGAACAGTGCCCGGTAGTGATCGAGCATCGGATCGCTCGGCCACAGCGAGGGCTCCCTGAAGAGCGCGGCCTCCGAGGTGAGCGACGCGACCAGAGCCCAGTAGAGTGGGAACGCGATGGGGATGAGCATCGCCACCATCACCAGCGTCCACAGCCACGGGCGCTGCTTCACCGTTCCTCCCCGCTCATCCGCAGTCCGAGGCCGCGAATGTAGATCAACGCCAGCCCAAACGTGATCAGGAAGATCACGACCGAGAGCGCCGAGCCGTAGCCGAACCGCAGGTGCTGGAGGATGATCGTGTGCGTGTAGAGCGCGATCGGCTCCGTCGCCGTGCCCGGTCCGCCGCCGGTGAGCGCATACAGCAGGTCGAAAACGCGAAAGGCGTCGAGCGTCCGGAAAATCAGCGCGACGAAGATCGTCGGCTTGAGCAGAGGAATCGTGATGTGCCACAGCCGCCACCACGCGCCCGCTCCATCCACCTCGGCGGCCTCGTAGAGGCTTCTGTCGATGTTCTGCAGGCCGGCGAGCAGCAGGATCGCGACGAAGGGTGTGGTCTTCCACACATCGGAGAGAATCACCGGAATCCATGCGGTCGTCGCCTCGATGAACCAGACCATCGGACGCTCGAGCACTCCAACGGCGACGAGCAGCGCGTTGGCGATTCCCGCCTGTGAATCGAACATGAATCGCCAGAGCAACGCCGAGACGACGGTCGGGATCGCCCAGGGGAGGAGCGAGATCGCGCGCGCGGCGCCCCGCCCGCGGAACGCGCTGTTCATGCCTAACGCCAGCGCCAGGCCGAGCACCAGCTCGAGCGAGACGGTGGCCGCGGTGAAGAACAGCGTGTGGCTGAGCGACGACCAGAATCGCGGGTCGCGCGCGACCTCCACGTAGTTGTCGAGGCCAATGAACGGCTGCCCGAGCCAGGGCATCCGGAGATCCTGCAGGTGCAGCGAGCTCCACAGGGCCCACACCAGCGGAAAGAGCGCGATCAGCGCGATGACGCTCACCGCCGGCGTCACGAACGCCACCGCGAGGCGGCGGTCCTGGGTCAGCCGCGGATCGGCGCGCCTGCTCATCGAGAGGACGTGGCCGGGCGGCGGAAGACGTACTCGCGGAGACCCGTCCGGTCGATGGCCGCATTCATCTTCTGCGCTGCACTCCTGAGCGCCGCTTCGGGCTCCAGCTGACCGGCCAACGCGCGATGGAGCTCGATCTGCAGAATTTCCGAGAGCTGTGTATAGAGCGGGGTCACCGGCCGTGGCGTCGCGCTTTCCACCGCGCGCCGCGCATCATCGGCGGGGATCGCCAGGGCGGCCCGCAGCGTGGGCTCGTCGTAGACCGCTCGTCGCGTGGGGAATTCACCGATCGCCACCGCTCGCTCGAGCTGTTGCTCTGGAGCGGTGATGAACGACACCAGCTTGAACGCCGCGTCCGGATGCTCGGTCCACCGGTTGATGGCGAGCTGCGCGCCGCCGAGCGCCGCCGTCGCGTGGCCGCCCGGTGCCGCGGGCATGGGAGAGACCGCGTACTTGCCGGCGACACGCGATTGACTCGTGTCGGCCATGGCCGCGTACGCGTAAGGCCAGTTGCGCATGAACGCCGCGCGTCCGTTCTGAAAGGCGAAGCGCGTCTCCTCTTCGTGCCAGGTCAGCACGTCGTTCGGCGCGATCTTCGAGCGGGTGATCTGATCTCGCATGAACGTCAGCGCGCGCACCGCCGCCGGCCCATCGACCTCGATGCGCATCGAGTCATCCATGATCTGCCCGCCGAAGGCGCCGAGGTATTCGACGAAGACCGTGATGAGTCCCTCGTAGCGCGCGCCCATCCAGGCAATGCCGAACGGGACGCTGCTGCGCGCGCGCTGCGCGAACGTCACCAGCTCATCGAGCGATCGGGGTTCGCGCGGAACGAGATCGGTGCGCCGGTACAACAGCCCGACGTCGGCGTACCACGGAAGGGCGTAGAGCTCCCCGACCCAGCGGCAGGCGCGAATGGTGCCCGGAAAGTAGGCGGTCGTGTCGATCGATGGATCCTTCAGCGGAAGGAGCCATCCGGCGGCGGCGAACTCCGACGTCCACACGACATCGAGCTCGAGGACGTCGGGATCGCCGGCGCGCGCGTTGAGCCATTGCACGAACAGCTGATGGCGCTGCGTCGCGTCATCCGACACGCGGTGGAGCCGCACCTCGATCTCCGGGTTCAGGCGCATGAACCGATCGAGCTGGCGCCGCAGCAGCGGGCCATCCGTCCCGACGACGCTGCTCGAGATCGAGATGACGGTCCTCCCGCTCCCGCCCTCACGCGTGGTACACGCGATGAGGGCGAGGGCGACGCACCCGTGCGCGAGGCCGCGCGCCATCGTCACGGGTTCTGGATCTTCGACAGGCCGAACTGCACGGCGAGGTTGGTGAGGTTCCAGAGCTGGATGTCGGAGCTCGAGCCATAGCGCACGGCCGTCAGCGCGCCATCGGCGATGCGATAGCTCCACAGCTCGTTATGCGACAGTCCCGAGGCGTCGACCGCGTCGAGCGATTGACGGAGCGCGGCCTCCAGTGCCGCGCGGTTCGAGGCCTGCGACGAGTCGGCGATCTGCCTGGCGAGGGCGAGGAAGAGCAGGTTGACCTCGCGCCCCCATACGACGCGCGGCGAATGATAGAGATCCCGTCGGAAGGCGTTCCAGATCGCTGGCGTGGCATAGGCGTCGTTGGCGACGACCGGCCCAAGGCGCTCGACGAACAGGCCGACCGGGTACGGACGCATGAACACGTCGAGATCGCGCCGCACGCGCTCGGGCGTCAGCTGCTGGAGAAAGAGTCCCGTCGCCGGATCGGTGTTCGCGACGCGAATGGGCCGTCCCGCGGCGTCGAGCGAGAGCGCGAGAAACTCGAGCGCGGTCGTGTCGGCGCGGGTCGACGCCAGCACGTTCCGCCAGTACGCGCGCTCCGCCGGCGGCAACGCGGCGAGGCGTGCCTGGACGCGCGCGCGGATCGTCGCCGGGGTGAGACGAACGACGAAGTGACGCGAGGCATCGCGCCAGGCCGCTGCCATGCGCGTGAGCTCGGCAGCGGCGGGCAGGCTCGTGGAATCGGCAACGGTGGCCAGCGCGTCGACGATCGTCGCGCACGCCGCGAGCGCCTCCGGCACCCAGATGGCGTTGATGTCCATCGCGAAGCGGCCGTTCCCGTATCCGACGTTGCTGTCGCGCCAGCTTCCCGGGAAATACGTTCCGTTCGGCCGCCTCGGGAAAGCGATCAGGTTCGTCGCCATCGGGCGCGTGGCATAGGGCGCTGCCATCTGCCTGACGAGCTGGACGTTGCGCAAGAGCAACGTCAGCCGCGATGCCGTGTCCTCGCCCGCGCGCGCGAGGAGGAACTCGCGCTTTCGATCGGCGGGCACGCGCGCATCCTGGAGATACCGTGCGACGACGATCGGGAACTGGAAATCGTCGTCGAGCATGTTGTAGTTTTCGCGGACGGCATCGAGCTGGCCGAGCACCTCGCGCGCCCGACTGAGCGCGCTGTCAGCACCCGCTCTCTGGCCAGCGCGCCGGCGCCGGAAATACTGCGACATTAGGTCGTTGTAGACGGCCGCGTTCTCGCGAATCGCCTGGCCGCCGAGCGCCTCCTCGTGGCTCACCTGTCCGGTTGGAGAGAGCTTGCGCAGCACGCTGCCGATCACGTGCTCGAGCATTCCCGCCGACCAGATGGGCTCCATCATGAGCGCCGACATCAGCATGTCGCGCCCGAAGTACGTAGCGAAATTGGGGAGCCCGGCCATGAGCTTCTCGCGCGAGCTCACGAGCTCGAGGCCGCGAACCTGGCGCTCCAGCCAACGATAGCGAAGCGCGCCCGCCGAATCGGCGGCGCCGCGCTGCGCGTCGAGGAATTGCCTGAACTCGGTGTTCAACAGCTCTTCGCGCGGAATCGGTGAGAGCGCGGGTGCGCTGGTGGTGACGCGTACGGCGAGATCGATCGGCGCACCGCTGCGCGAGCGCACGACGATCGATCGCGCACCAACCTGAACGTGCGAGGTGAGCCGATTCGTTCGAATCTCGAGCGCGAGGTGTGCCTTCCCGTCGAACGATGGCTGCTCGACGACGACGACCCAGCTGGTGTCCACTTCCGACCGCGTGATCGTCGGCGCCATTCGGGTCCGAAGCTCGCGAACGTCGGTGGCCTGGAGGAGCTCCAGGTGCCGCTGACGCTCCTCATCGTCGAGCCGCGCCAGATTCGCGAGCAGGGTGTCCAGCTCCGGTCGCGGGAACGGCGCGGCGTCGAACGGACGAAGGTGGCGTTGCTGGTACTGCAGGTCGCGCTCGACCCGCATGGTTCCGAGCAGGAACCAGCCGAGGTCGATGCGGCGCAGGGTGGTTCGGAGGCGGAATTCGAGTGAGCGTGCGCCTTCGGTCGTGGACCGAAGCGCGTTGGTACCGCCCCACTCCGGAGAAACGGGGCGTCCGGCGCTGTCGCGAGTGGTGAAGCCGACGCTTTCATTGAAGCCGTCAGCGAGGAGGGTGACGATCCGCCCTTCGTTCCCCTTGATGTAGATCTGAACGGTGTTGCCGGCCGCATCGCGATAGAATCGCGTGCGGTACCCCTCGTACGCGGCGGGATCATCCATGCCGGGCTCGGGAAAATCGAGCACCGGGGGTGTTTCCTGGGGCTGGGCCCCCGCGGACGCGGC
This sequence comes from Gemmatimonadaceae bacterium, assembly GCA_035650335.1. Lineage (GTDB taxonomy): Bacteria > Gemmatimonadota > Gemmatimonadetes > Gemmatimonadales > Gemmatimonadaceae > JAICNG01. The sequence continues at coordinate 5,238 of DASRHU010000057.1, forward strand.
GGTCAGCTGAGCAAACAGTGCGAGGAGCGCGGCCGTCAGTGGCGACGCGTGTGCGCGAGCGTTATGAACGGGCATGTCAGCGGGGGTTCTGGTGCGGTGAGCGGAATCGAATCACTGGTTCGCCTTCATTAGAAGGGCATCCCGGTGGCGACGGGGCCGCGCAGGGCGTAAAGAAAACTCCGACATGATCTTGACATTGGCGCGCACGGAGCGAATTGTCTTGTGCCGAGGTTCGCCCCCGGTTTTGGAAGACGTGGTCGAAGCTGATGTCTCTCCTTCCCTTGCACGTTTCTGAGTACAGAACCTGGCACGCGCGACGCCGCGCGTCGCGCCTCGCGAAAGCCGTTAGGCATCTTCATCCCGGAGCGCAGTTCGTCCGTCGGCTCCCGTAGCACGAATTCCAGCCTTCCACGATCGCCTGAACATGATCGCGGAAGCACGGAGCGGTAAGACCGTACCTGCAAGTGTCGGCGAGTCGTCCACTCCCACCCCGTAGAGGCAGACGTATGGCAATGGTCCGTTTCCTCGTTCTCGCAATTACCGGCGGGCTGCTCCTCGCGGCCCCGATCGACGCGCAGGACCTAACGGGGACGATATCCGGCCGCGTCGTCGATAGTACGACGCAACAGCCCCTCGCCGGAGCTACCGTCCGGGTCGAAGGCACCCAGCGCGGCACGATCACGGCGGACAACGGCGGATTCACCATCGGCGGCGTGCCCGCCGGTACGCATCAGGTTCGCGCGACGCGAATCGGATATGCCCCGCTCGTCCAGACGGTCACGGTCGCCGCGGGCGCGACGGCCAGTGTGGATTTCTCGCTCCCACCGCGGGCGGCCGTCCTGTCCGAGGTCGTGACGACCGGATACGGCACGCAGCGTCGCGAGGCGATCTCCGGCTCCGTGTCCACCGTGGACGCGGAGGCCGCGAACAAGGGTGTGATCGCCAACGTCAACCAGATGCTCGCGGGCCGCGTCGCCGGAGTCACGACCGTGACGAGCAACGGCGAGCCCGGCGGCGGCGTGCAGATCCGCATTCGCGGCGGCACGTCGATCAGCGCGAGCAACGATCCGCTCTACGTGGTGGATGGCGTGCCGCTGCAGAACGACGAGATCTCGCCCGACGCACCGGGCATCGCCAGCATCAATCCACAGCTGTCGCGCAATCCGCTCAACTCGATCAACCCGGGTGACATCGAGTCGATCACCATCCTGAAGGATGCGTCGGCGACGGCGATTTACGGCAGCCGCGGCGCGAACGGTGTGATTCTCATTACGACGAAGCGCGCGCCGGGTGGCGTGGGCCAGCTCATCTACGAGACGTACGTCGGCGCGGCAACCGCCGCGAAGCGGCTCGATCTCGCCAGTGGCCCCCAATATCGGCAGTTCGTGCAGCAGCAGGTCACCGCCGGCGACCTTCCGGCGACGGCGCTCACCAACCTCGGCAACGCCGACACCGATTGGGAAGACGCGATTCTCCGGAGAGGCGTGGCGACCAATCACAACCTCTCGTTCGCCGGCGGCTCGCCCACGACGCAGTACCGCGCGTCGCTCAACTTCTTCAAGCAGGACGGCATCGTCATCTCGAACGGACTCGAGCGGTACCAGGGACGGCTCAACGCCCTGCATGACGCGCTCGGTGGACGCCTGCGGCTCGGGCTCAACCTGATGGCCGCTCGCGTCAACAATGACTTCGCTCCGATCGAGAACACCGGCGGCTTCCTCGGCGGGTTGTTCACCAACATGGTGATCTACAATCCGACGTATCCGATTCGTCGTGCCAGCGGCCAGTACTACGAGACGTGGTGCCCGCCGTCGGCGACGGAGTGCAACGCGACACCCACCGCGCAGGACCTGAAGAATCCAGTCGCGTTCGCCGAGCTGTATGAGGATGAGTCGCCGGAGAATCGTCTGCTGGGCAACTTCAGCGGCACCATCACGCTGCTCGATAACCTCACGGCGCAGACGACGGTCGGCGTGGACTACACGGACGCTACACGGCGGACCTTCGCTCCGCGGTCCAGCCCGGCTGGGGCACAGTACAACGGCTATGCCCGCCAAGCGGACCGCAGCCTTCAGAACGTGAACTTCCAGCAGCTCGTCACGTACTCGCCCCGGTTTGGCGACCACAGCCTCGAAGTGGTGGGCGGATACGAGTTCACGAAGACTGACAACCGCGGTTTCGACGCGCAGATGCAGGGGTTCATCACCGACGTGTTCGGTGTGAACAACCTGGGCGCTGGAACGCAGGCGTCATCGCCGGTTCCGACATCGTACCGCGTGGAGAGCGAGCTCGCCTCCTTCTTCTCGCGCGCCAACTACGGATTCGCGGATCGCTACTTCCTCACCGGTGTCGTTCGCTACGACGGCTCGTCGCGTCTCGCCGAGGGACATCAGTGGCAGCTCTTCCCCGGCGTCTCGGCGTCGTGGCGCGTGAGCGAAGAAGCGTTCATGCAGGATGCGCCACTGTCGCTCTCGACGCTGGCGGTGCGTCTCGGCTGGGGTAAGCAGGGGAACCAGGCAGTCGCGCCGTACCAGACCAAGCTGCTGCTGCGCGCCGACCCGGGCGCGGTGTACCCGATCGGCAACGTGCTCACCACCGGTCTGCGTGCCGCACAGGTCGGTAACCCCGACCTCAAGTGGGAGACCGCCGAGCAGATCAACGTCGGAATCGACTACGGCTTCATGAACGACCGGTTCACCGGCGTCATCGATCTCTACCAGAAGACCACGGAAGACCTGCTGCTCGAGGTGGATGTCCCGCAGCCCGCCGTCGTCAACACGCGGCTCGAGAACATCGGCAGCATTCGCAACCGCGGCATCGAGGTGACGTTCAATACGCCGATCCTCAGCGGAGATGAGCTGAACCTCGGGCTGGAGCTGGTGGCGTCAGCCGAGCGCAACGAGGTCACGAGCCTCGGTGGGCGGGCGTTCATCAACACCGGATGGGTCAGCGGACAAGGGCAGTCGAACCAGTATTCGCAGCGCATCATGGTCGGCGAGCCCATCGGCACCTTCTTCGCCCCCGAGTTCCTGCGCGTGGAGAACGGTCAGCAGATTTTCCGCTGCCGGACCGCGAGCGAGTCCTGCGTGGATGGCGAGACGATCGATCCTGCCGATGCCGACAGAATCGTCGCCGGCAGCGCCAATCCCGACTTCAGCCTCGGCCTCAGCAACAACCTCACGTACGGCAAGTTCGAAGCGAGCTGGCTGTGGCGCGGCGAGTTCGGCGGCAAGGTGTTCAACAACACCGCGCTGGTGTACCGGACGAAGAGCAACGCCAAGCAGGGACGCAACTTCCTGGAGTCGACGTTAGGCGATCCGGATGACATCAGCGAGCCGGCGAAGTTCTCGACCCGGTGGATCGAGGACCGCACCTTCATGCGGCTGCAGAACCTCACCATCGCGTACAACTTCGTGCTGCCGTCGCGCTTCGGCGGCGGGCGTGGCACTCGCGTGTACCTGTCCGGCGACAACCTATTGCTGATCGCCGATTACTCGGGCTACGATCCGGAAGTGTTCGTCGAGACGGGCCTCGCATCGCGCGGCATTGATTACCTGACGTACCCGCGGGCCCGCACGATCACGGCCGGCGTTCGCCACCAGTTCTAATCGCGTCCAACACTACTCAGCCAGGGTATAGATCATATGATGAAGGTTCAACTTCCATGGCTCCGTCGAGTCGGGCGCGTGCTGCTGCTCGCTCCCGTGCTTGTCGTGGGCCAGAGCTGCACAGAGCTGACCGAAACGCCACACGATGCATTGACGCCGGAGAACGCGTTCAAGACGGAGACGGAGATTCTCGCCGGTGTGGCGGCCGTCTACGCGCAGCTGCGCGCCACCGAGTGGGTGGGATACGTCACGCTCCAGGACCTGACGACGGACGTGTCGATCGTGCCGACGCGCGGCAGCGACTGGTACGACAACGGCCAATGGCTCGACCTGCACCGCCAGACGTACACCGCCAATAGCTCCGGCACGCTGGCGTTCCTGACTGGAGGGTGGAACGACAACTTCAGCGGGATCGCCAAGGCCAACCTGATGATCGATGTGATTCAGAAGTCGGGTTTGGCCGAGGCACGCAAGGACACGGCGCTCGCCGAGCTGCGCACCTTGCGCGCCTGGTACTACTACATGCTCCAGGACATGTTCGGAGGCGCTCCGCCGCTCGTCACGTCCACGGAGCTGAAGCAGTATCCCAGCTCCACGCGAGAAGAGCTCTTCGATTTCATCGAGCAGGAGCTGATCGAGTCGGCGACAAACCTTCCGCCGACGCGTCCCGCCGGAAGCTATGGCCGGGTGACGAAGGGCGCCGCCAACGCGATCCTCGCCAGCCTGTACCTGAACGCCGGCGTCTTCAACAAGAACTCGGGCGTCAGCCCCAATTCGTACAACTCGTGCTCGGGCATTCAGGTGAGCGGCGGGCAGGATGCCTGCGAGGCCGCGGTCGATGCCGCCGACGCAGTGATCAACTCGGGCGAGTACGAGCTTGCCGTGCCGTGGTCGAAGAACTTCGCCCACGACAACTTCAACTCGCCGGAAAACATCTTCGTCATCGTCTACACGCCGGAGGGTACGCAGGGCATCGGCGAGACCTGGCCCATGCGTACGCTGCACTACAATCAGCTGAACACGGGCTGGGGCAGCCCCTGGAACGGCTTCGCGACGCTCGCGGAGACGTATGCGCAGTACGAAGCGACCGACGAACGTCGAGGGATGTGGCTGGCCGGCCAGGCGTACAGCTTCGAAACCGGCGCGGCGGTGAATGACCGCACCGGGAACCCGTTGATCTTCACGCCGGCCATCCCGGACGCGAACCAGGCCAACGAAGCGCACGGCGTGCGCTTCAACAAGTTCCCGCCGCTCCCCAGCGCGTCGACGGGCAGCGGACACCCGAGCGATTTCCCGTATTTCCGCCTCACCGAGATGTACCTGATCAAGGCCGAGGCGCTCGGTGAGATGGGTCAGGTTGGGAACGGCGTCACGGAGCTGGCGCGAGTGCACAATCTCCGCAATGCGGCAAACCCGATCGCGGGCATCGCGACGCAGGCGCAGTTGCGCGACGCGGTCCTGAAGGAGCGCCTGCTCGAGTTTGCCGCCGAAGGCAAGCGCCGCTCCGACCTGATTCGTCACGGCAAGTTCCTGCTGCGGTGGTCGGCGACCATGGCGAATGGAAAGGCGGACCAGTCAGCGAAGCCGCACCTGATCCTGTTCCCGGTTCCGGTCACGACGTTAGGCGCCAACCCGAATCTGGTGCAGAATCCGGGTTACTAGTCGGCTGAGGCGGCCTCTGCGCTCTGAGCTAACCGCAAAGGGCGTAAAGGCCGCAAAAGAACGGCAACGGCAACAGCTTTACAGCGGATGACCACGGATCTTAAACGGCCAACGGCACGGATACGGCAAACTGCAAGGGCTTTGGGAACGGCGACGGCCAAACCGAGAGAGCCGACACGGTGGGCCAGCGCTATCTTTACCCGATAGGTTCTCACAAAGCCCTTCGCAGTTGCAGCTAATCCGTGCCGTTTCGCCGTTCAAGATCCGTGGTCATCCGTGATGAGCTGTTGACGTTGCCGTTTCTGCGGCCTTTCTGCGGCTATCTGCGGTGCCTCGGGCTCCATTTAGACGACAAGCTCGGTCGGAGCTATCTGCTCGCGCCCGCGACGCTCTGGCTCACGACGCTGTGCCTCCTCGGCGCATGCTCGCGTCCTGATGGAGGCACGGAGATGGCGGCCGCCGAGACCGCCGATCCCGACGGACTCCTGTTCACGCTCCTTCCGCCGAGCGTCACCGGTGTGCGGTTCGAGAACCGTCTCACCGAGACGGCCGAGCTGAACGTCTTCACCTACCGCAATTTCTATAACGGCGGCGGAGTGGCGCTCGGCGACCTCACGGGCGACGGGTTGCCTGAAATCGTACTCACCGCCAACCAGACCGGGCCGGCGATCTACCTCAACGCGGGGAAGTTCCGCTTCCGCGAGGTCACCAGGGCGTCGGGAGTGAAAGCTGGCGCCGAGTCGTGGACGACAGGGGTCACGCTCGCCGATGTGAATGGCGATGGGCGACTCGACATCTACCTGTGCCGTGCCGGCCCCGCCGAGCCTCCGCGCCGCGCGAACGCGCTCTGGATCAACCAGGGCGTCAATGACGATGGCGTGCCGACGTTTCGTGAGATGGCGGCCGACTACGGGGTCGCCGATCAGGGATACTCGACGCACGCGGCGTTCCTCGATTACGACCGCGACGGCGACCTCGATCTGTTCGTGCTGAACAACGCGCCGACACCGGCCAGCAGCTTTGGCACGCGGAATCTCCGCCACCTGCGTAATCCGTACGGCGGCGCGAAGCTGTATCGCAATGATGGCCGCCGGTTCGCCGACGTGAGTGTCGCCGCCGGCATTCACAGCCCCGAGATCGCGTTCGGGCTCGGGCTCGCGGTTGGTGACGTCAACCGGGACGGCTGGCCAGACATCTACGTCGGCAATGACTTCTTCGAGCGCGATTACCTCTATATCAACGCCACGAACGGCACGTTCAGCGAGGCGCTCGACCGGCGGGCGCCCGTCCTCACGTATTTCTCGATGGGGCTCGACGTCGCCGACGTCGACAACGACCAGTGGCCCGACATCTACACGACCGACATGCTGCCGGAGGACGAATACCGGCTCAAGACGACGGCCGCGTTCGAGGCGTGGGGCGTGTATCAGACCAAGGTGCAGAACGGCTATCACCACCAGCTGATGCGCAACATGCTCCAGCGCAATAATGGTGACGGCACCTTCACCGATGTCGGGCAGATGGCCGGCGTGGCACGGACGGACTGGAGCTGGAGCGCCCTCATCGCCGATCTCGATCTCGATGGACGCAAGGACATCTTCGTGACGAATGGCATCGCCAAGGACATTACGTCGCAGGACTACATCGCGTTCCTGGCGAAGGGCGAGACGATGCGGGACATGACGCGCGGGGGGCGCTCGCGGGCCGACTTCGAGCGCCTCACGAAAGCGATGAGCACCACGCCGCTCCCCAACTACGTGTTCCACAATCAGGGCGGGATGCGGTTCACCAATCAGGCGGCGAACTGGGGGCTGGCGACGCCGAGCGTGTCGAGTGGAGCGGCGTACGGCGATCTCGATGGCGACGGCGCCCTCGATCTGGTGGTGAACAACGTCAACCAGGCGGCGTTCATTTATCGCAACAACGCCCGCGCGCTGCACAAGGAGCATCACGCTCTGCGCGTACGTCTCGAGGGGGCAGGCTCGAATCGGTTTGGCGTGGGCGCGCGCGTGACGGTGTTCGCGGACGGGGACGCGTACATGCAGGAGCTTTCGCCGGCGCGCGGGTTCCAGTCGAGTGTGGACTATACGCTCGTCTTCGGGCTGGGAACGCACGCGACCGCCGACTCGGTTCGTGTGGACTGGCCGGACGGACGCGTGGCGCTGGTCGGGCGCGTCGCGGCCGATGAGCTCGTGACCGTTAGGCAGGCAGACGCCGTGGCGGTGCCCCCGCCGGCGAGGGCGGCGGTGACGAGCCTGCTCACGGCCGACACGACCACCATTGACGTCAGGCATCGGGAGAACCCCTTCGTGGATTTCGACCGTGAGCCGCTCGTCCCGAAGCTTCTCTCGATGGAGGGCCCGTACCTGGCCGTCGCCGATGTGAACGGCGATGGACTGGACGACGTGTTCGTCGGCGGGGCGAAGGAACAGGCGGGATCGCTGCTCTTGCAGCGTCGTGACGGAAGCTTCGCCGCCAGCGGCCAGCGCGTGTTCGAAAAGGACCGTATCAGCGAGGATCTGGGCGCGGCCTTCTTCGATGCCAACGGTGACGGTCACGCCGACCTCTACGTGGTGAGCGGCGGAAGCGAGTTCTCCGATGGCGCATCGGCGCTACAGGACCGACTGTACCTGAACGACGGTCGCGGAGCATTCCGAAAAGCGGACGGGCATCTGCCACCGGAGACCGTGAGCGGATCGCGACCGGCACCCGCCGACTTCGACGGCGACGGCGACATCGACCTGTTCATCGGCGGGCGCGTCGTGCCGTGGCGCTACGGTCTCGACCCGGTGAGCACGCTACTTCGCAACGATGGCCGGGGTCGCTTCACCGATGTCACGAAAGAGCTGGCGCCCGAGCTGGTGAACGTCGGCATGGTGACTGACGCGGTCTGGCAGGATCTCGACGGTGATCGCCGGCCGGACCTCATCGTCGCCGGCGAGTGGATGCCGGTAACGGCGTTTCGGAATGCGGAACGCGGAAGGCTGGAGAAGATGGAGCTCAAAGGGCTCGAGAAGAGTCACGGCTGGTGGAACAGAATCATCGCCCGGGACTTCACCGGAGATGGCCGCGTCGATTTCATCGTCGGCAACCTGGGTCTCAACTCGCGCCTCCGCGCCAGCGCGAGCGAGCCCGCGACGATGCACGTGAAGGACTTCGACGGAAACGGCTTCGTCGAGCAGATCGTGTCGGTCTACAATCAGGGGGTGAGCTATCCGCTCCCTCTGCGCGACGATCTGATCAGGGCGCTGCCATACCTCGCGGAACGGTACCCGAATTACAGCGGGTTCGCGCGACAGACGATCACCGACATCTTCCCACCGGAGTTTCTGGAGGGCGCGGTGGTGAAGCACGCGTACACGTTCGCCACGTCGCTCCTCCGCAATGACGGCAACGGCTCGTTCACGCTGGTACCGCTCCCCGACGAAGCGCAGCTCGCGCCGGTGTACGGATTGCTCGCCGCCGATTTCGACGGGGATGGGACGGCGGACGTCATGCTGGCGGGCAACTTCGATGGTGTGAAGCCGGAGATCGGGCGGATGGGGTCGAGCCGCGGTCTGATCCTGCGCGGCGACGCGAAGGGCAACTTCACTCCGCTTCCTTCGACCGCGAGCGGCGTCGCGATCGCTGGCCAGGCGCGCGACATCCAGCGGGTGAGGACGGCGCGTGGCGACCTCTACGTTGTCACTCGAAACAACGATCGGCCGGTTGCGTTCCGACGAGCGCGGCAACCCGGCCGATAAACGTGCGACTCGTCAGGCGACGAGCGGTGGGGCTTCGCTCAGCCGCTCGGGGGCGGTGGGGGTCTCTTCGTCTTGATGATGATGACGCCATTCGCGCCGCGCGATCCATACATGGCCGTCTCGGCGGCATCCTTCAGCACCTTGATCGACTCGATGTCCGACGGATTGATTCCGCTCAGCGTTCCATTGGGCCCCGGCTGGATCGCCATTCCGTCGAGTATGTACAGGGGCTCGGTATTACCGTGGATCGACACGGCGCCCCGGATGCGCACGGCGATGCTGCCGTCGGGCGTCTGGATCACGGTGACGCCGGCGATTCGCCCCTGCAGCGCCTTCTCGACCGGGGAGCTCGTCGCACCCTGCCGCTCGATGTCCTCGGAGGTCACCGTGGACTCGTCGCGGGTGCTCGGCCGCGTTTTCCCCCCGCCGGAGGCGCATCCGGCGGCAATGCCCACGAGCACACCTAACGAGAGCGCAACACGCAGCGATGGAAGCATCACGGTGCACCTCACGACATTGGAGGCAGGGGCGTCTGCGGCGACCGCCCGCGTCAGTTCGGGCTCGGGTTCACCTTTCTCGGAGCGCGCTTGGTCTGGATTATAATGACGCCGTTTGCACCACGAATTCCCCAAATCGCCGTCTCGGCGGGATCCTTCAGCACCTTGATCGACTCGATGTCGTACGGATCGATTCCGGTGAGACTCCCGCCGGGGCCCGCCTCGATTGGCATCCCGTCGACGACGTACAGCGGCTCGTTGTTGCCGTAGAGCGACGAGCCGCCGCGGATGCGGACAGCGATGCCACCACCGGGCGCGCGCGCCACGGTCACGCCGGCCACGCGCCCCTTGAGAATCTCCTCTATTGGCTGGCCGGGGTTGCGCTCGATATCCTCCGCGGTCACGTCGGCGGGCTTGGGTGCCGGTTGAGCCGTGGATCGCTGTCCTGACTTGCAGCCGGCAGCCAGCAGGAGTGCGAGGCCGAGCGGCAGCAGGGCGTACCTGGCGGGCGAGGTCATTCGAACCTCGGAGTGAGGGGCAAGTGCGACTGCGGGGCAATCCCAATATCGGGGCGCGTTAGGGCGTGCGGCAAGGGCGGGGAGGTCAGGGCTTCGTCGCCGGGCGTTGGCTCGCTGATTTCCGGCTCTACGGTCCGCCGTTTCGAGCGGCCGTCAGCGTATCTTCCAGTCTGTGTATGCAGACCGAGGAACCGCGGCTGGCCGCAGAAACCCGCAGAAAGTGCAACGGCAACGGCAACAGCCTATCACGGATGCCACGGATCTTGAACGGCGAAACGGCACGGATACGGCCAACTGCAGGAGCTTTTGGAACCGCAACGGCAAACCTGAGAGACATCGTGGGCCACCGCGACCTTTACTCGGCAGCTTTTCTCAAAGGTCTTCGCAGTTGCCGTCAATCCGTGGCGTTTTCGTCGTTCAATCCGTGGCATGCGTGATGAAGCTGTTGACGTTGCCGTGGCAGTTTCTGCGACGCTCTCTGCGGCCATCTGTGGTTCCTCGGTCTGCTATCCACCGGAGCAGTCCACAAGCTCGGACCTCTGAACCAGGTGAAAGCATGCACACGCAGACTCGCTGGCTCGCTCGACGCTTTCTGCTCGGGATCACGGCCGTCACCGTTCTCGTCGGGACGGCGGCTGCCCAGGAGGAGATTCGGCTGGAGTCACCGAACCGGCGAACCGTGGTGACAGTGGGGATCCGCGAGGGATTCCTGTACTACGCCGTGGCGCGTGACGGTCGCGACATCCTCCTCCCGTCCCGCCTCGGTTTCGAGTTTCAGGGGGCCCGACCGCTGCGCGACAGCCTTCGCATCACCGGCTCGACGGCGAACACGGTGGACGAGGTCTGGACGCAGCCGTGGGGGGAGGTGGCCCGCGTCCGCAATCACCATAACGAGCGCCGGATCTCGGTGAGCGAGACGACACCTGGCGGGCGGCATTTCGTGGTGGTGTTCCGGGCGTTCAATGACGGTGTCGGCTTCCGCTACGAGCTTCCCGAGCAGCCGGGACTCGGCGAGGTGGTCATCACCAACGAGCTGACCGAGTTCGCCTTTGCCGATGACGCGCGGACCTGGTGGATCCCGTCCAACCGGCCGCGACTGGATCGCTCGGAGATGCTGTACTCGTCCTCTCCGCTGAGTGTCGTCGACAGCGTACAGACGCCGCTGACGATGGAGACGCGCGATCGGAAGACGTTCATCGTCGTGCACGAGGCGGATCTCAGGGACTATCCGCGCATGTTCCTCGCCGGGCGCGGGATGGAAGGCCGCACGTTGCGGGCGGCGCTGGCGCCGATGGCGGACGGGGTCAAGGTGCGCGGCAGAGCGCCGCTCGCGACGCCGTGGCGAACGATTCAGCTCGCCGATCGTGCCACCGAGCTGTCGCCATCCCTCCTCGGCCTCAATCTCAACCCGCCTAACGCGTTGTCGAGCACCGACTGGATCAAGCCGATGAAGTACGTCGGCATCTGGTGGGGAATGCACATCAACACGATGACGTGGAGCTCCGGGCCGAAGCACGGGGCGACCACGGAAAACACGAAACGTTACATCGACTTCGCCGCGGCGAACGGGCTTGGCGGCGTCCTCGTCGAGGGATGGAACATCGGCTGGGATGGGGACTGGATCGCCAACCGCGACGCGTTCTCGTTCACCCAGCCGTATCCCGACTACGACCTTCGGGAGCTGGCGGCGTACGCGAAGCAGAAAGGGGTGAAGCTGATCGCGCACAACGAGACATCGGGCGGGCTCGCCAACTACGAGCGGCAAATGGACAGTGCGTTCGCGCTCTACCGCTCGCTCGGCATCGACGCGATCAAGTCCGGTTACGTCACCGACACGATGGGGGGTGGTCACTCGCACTACTCGCAGGTGGCCGTGCGGCACCATCGCAAGGTGATCGAGACGGCGGCGAAATACGGGATCATGCTCGACGTCCACGAGCCGATTCACGACACCGGCGAGCGCCGCACGTGGCCGAACATGATGACGCGCGAGGGCGCCCGCGGGCAGGAGTACAACGCCTGGGGCGGGGAGGGCGGCAATCCGCCCGAGCACGAGACGATCCTGTTCTACACACGCATGCTCGCCGGCCCGATGGATTTCACGCCGGGCGTGTTCGACATTCTGATCGAGCGGGGGACGGGGCGTCCGCGGCGTCCGGAGGAGCCGCGCATCCGCACGACGCTGGCGAAGCAGCTCGCGCTCTACGTCGTGCTGTACTCCCCGTTGCACATGGCGGCCGATCTTCCCGAGAACTACGAGCGCAAGCCGGCGTTCCAGTTCATCCGCGATGTGGCGGTGGACTGGGATACGACGCGCGTGATCGACGGCCGGATCGGTGACTACGTGGTGGTCGCGCGAAAGGCGCGCAACAGCCCGGAATGGTTCATTGGGGCAATCACCGACGAGGAGGCGCGAACGTTCACGGTGCCGCTGTCGTTTCTGCCGCGCGGCCGGAGCTACGTGGCCGAGGTCTATGCTGACGGGCCTAACGCGCACTGGTTGACGAA
>DASRHU010000058.1:0-11137 GCA_035650335.1 Gemmatimonadaceae bacterium
GCGGAGCTGCTGCTCGCGAAGGGGTATCGCGTCATCGGCATCGTGCGCCGCAGCTCCACGACGCCGTACGAGCGCATCGCGCATCTCGTCGACCGCGTCGAGCTGGTCTCGGCCGACCTCCTCGATCAGCACTCGCTGGTCGAAGCGATGGCCTCCTGTGCGCCTGACGAGATCTACAACCTCGCCGCGCAGAGCTTCGTGCAGACGTCGTGGATGCAACCCGTGCTCACCGGCGAGTTCACGGCCCTCGGCGTGACCCGCATGCTGGAGGCGATGCGCCGCGTGGCGCCGAAGGCTCGCTTCTATCAGGCCAGCTCCAGCGAGCAGTTCGGGAAAGTGCTCGAGACGCCGCAGCGCGAGACGACGCCGTTCTATCCGCGGTCGCCGTACGGCGTCGCGAAGGTGTATGGGCACTGGATCACCGTCAACTATCGCGAGAGCTACGGACTCTACGCCGTCTCGGGGATTCTCTTCAATCACGAGAGCCCGCGCCGCGGAACCGAGTTCGTGACGCGCAAGGTCACGGATGCGGCGGCGCGCATCTCACTCGGGCTCCAGCGTGAGCTTCGCCTCGGCAACCTCGATGCGCACCGCGATTGGGGGTTTGCCGGCGACTACGTCGATGCGATGTGGCGCATGCTGCAGCAGCCGGCGCCTGACGATTACGTGATCGGCACCGGCGTCACGCACTCGGTGCGGGAGCTGTGCGAGGTGGCCTTCGCGCGCGTCGGGCTCGACTGGACGAAATACGTCGTTCAGGACCAGCGCTTCATGCGTCCGGCGGAAGTGGATGTGCTCGTGGCCGATCCGGCCAAGGCCCGCGACCGACTGGGATGGACCCCGTCGGTGAGCTTCGCGCAGCTGGTGGAGATGATGGTCGACGCCGACCTCGCGCGGCACCGCGCGCTGGCGCGCTGACGCATGCGTGCGCTGGTGACCGGAGCCGCGGGATTCGCCGGCCAGTGGGTGTGTCGCGAGCTGATCGCGCGCGGGTGGGAGGTGCACGGAACCTCCCTCGAGGCGCCGCCGACGGTGGAGCCTAACGATCCGCTCGCCTCGGTCCGGTGGCGCGTGGCCGACGTGCGACGTGGCGAGGACCTCGCCATCCTCCTCGACGCCGGCCCATTCGATGCCATCCTCCACCTCGCTGGCGTCGCCTTCGTTCCCACGGCGCAGGCAGACCCGGGCGCGGCGCTCGAGGTGAACGTCGTCGCGGCGGCGCGGCTCCTCGGGGCGGTGAAAGCGCGGCGCGCGGCGGGCACCATGGATCCCGTCGTCCTCGTGATCGGCAGCGGCGAGCAGTACGGGCGCCACGCTGCCAGCGAGATGCCGCTGGCGGAGACGGCCGAGCAGCGCCCGCATTCGGTGTACGCCGCCTCGAAGGCCGCGCAGGAGCAGATCGCGCTCGAGGCGTTCCGGTCGAGCGGCGTTCGCGTGGTCGCGACGCGCAGCTTCAACCACAGCGGTGCAGGGCAATCCGACCGATACCTGCTGCCGGCGCTCGTCTGCCGGGCGCGGGCGCTGCGCGCATCCGGCGGAACCGCGCTCAAGGTCGGCAACACCGCGCCGGTGCGCGACTTCCTGCACGTGAAGGACGTCGCGCGCGCGTACGCGGAGCTGGTCGTGCGAGGCGCGCCCGGTGAGGTTTATAACGTCGCCAGCGGCGAGGGCGTGGACGTCGCGACGCTGGCCCAGCGCGTGCTTGCCCTCGTGGGGGCGCATGCGATATTGAGCACTGACGCCGCGCTGGTGCGTCCCGCCGATGTGCCGATCCTCGTTGGCGATGCGACCAGGCTGCGCCGCGCGACCGACTGGTCGCCCCAATTCACCCTCGACTCGATCATCGAAGACCTGATCCGTGCCGCGGCGAGCTGACCTGCACCGCATCATGCTGATCGGCTCCGGGCCGATCGTCATCGGCCAGGCGGCCGAGTTCGACTATTCCGGAACCCAGGCGGCGAAGGCGCTGCGGGAGGAGGGCTACGAGGTCATCCTCGTGAACTCCAATCCGGCGACGATCATGACCGACCCGGAGTTCGCGCACCGCACGTACGTGGAGCCGGTGACGCCGGAGATCGTCGAGATGATCATCGAGCGCGAGCGTCCCGATGCGCTGCTGCCGACGATGGGAGGCCAGACCGCGCTCAACGTGGCGATGGCGCTGTCCGAGCGTGGCGTCCTGGAGCGGTACGATGTCGAGCTGATCGGCGCCGACGCGCGCGCGATCAAGCTCGCCGAAGATCGCGAGCAGTTCGCCGAGACGATGCGACGCATTGGCTTGAAGGTTCCGATCGGAGGGATCGCGCGAACCTGGGATGAGGCCATCGCGCTGATCGATGTCGTCAACTTTCCGGCCATCATTCGGCCGTCGTACACGCTCGGGGGAACGGGCGGCGGCATCGCCTACAACCGCGAGGAGTATCAGGCGATCGTCGAGCGCGGACTCGAGCTGTCACCCGTGCACCAGGTGCTCATCGAGCGCAGCGTCATCGGGTGGAAGGAATTCGAGCTGGAGGTCATGCGCGATCACGCCGACAACGTGGTCATCGTCTGCTCGATCGAGAACATCGATCCGATGGGCGTCCATACGGGAGATTCGATCACGGTCGCTCCGGCGATGACGCTCACGGACCGTGAGTATCAGACCATGCGCGATGCGGCGGTCGCGATCATTCGGGAGATCGGCGTCGATGCGGGCGGGTGCAACATCCAGTTCGCCGTGAACCCGCTCGACGGCGAGATGCTCGTCATCGAGATGAACCCGCGCGTGTCGCGCTCGTCGGCGCTGGCGTCGAAGGCCACTGGCTTTCCGATCGCGCGCATCGGGACGAAGCTGGCGGTCGGATACCGCCTCGATGAGCTCGCCAACGACATCACGAAGACGACGCCGGCCTCGTTCGAGCCGGTGCTCGACTACGTGGTCGTGAAATTTCCGCGCTTCGCTTTCGAGAAGTTTCTCGCGTCCGATCCGCGGCTCACCACGCAGATGAAGTCGGTCGGTGAGTCGATGGCGATCGGTCGCACGTTCAAGGAGGCGTTTCAGAAAGGCATTCGCGCGCTCGAGACGGGCCGCCCGGGGTGGTCGATGGGTCAGACATTGGCGGATGATCGGCTCGTCGACGAGACGATCGAGACGCTGCGCGGCGCCCTGCGCCAACCGACACCAGAGCGGATCTTTCAGATCAAGCACGCCTTCGCGCGCGGAATGGATGTCGGGGAGGTCGCGAATCTCACCGCGATCGACCCGTGGTTCGTCGCGCAGATGCACGAGCTCTGGGAAGCGGAGCGCTGGTACGAGCAGCTCCAGGCGGTCGGGGGTGAGGAGCTGCGTCGGATGAAGCGAATGGGCTTTTCCGACCGACAGCTCGCTTCCATTCGGAGCGAGTCGGAATTGACCGTGCGGGAGCGCCGGTGGACGCTGGGTGTTCGCCCCGCGTACAAGATGGTGGACACGTGCGCGGGTGAGTTCCCCTCGGCCACGCCGTACCTGTACTCGAGCTACGACGAGGAGAGCGAGGCGCCGCCATCGGGCCGGCGCTCGGTGGTCATCCTCGGCAGCGGACCCAACCGCATTGGCCAGGGCGTCGAGTTCGACTACTGCTGCGTTCGCGCGGCGCTGGCGCTTCGCGAGGCCGGCTATGAGACGATCATGGTGAACTCGAACCCCGAGACCGTCTCCACCGACTTCGACATTTCCGACAAGCTCTATTTCGAGCCGCTGACGCTCGAGGACGTGCTCGAGATCGTGCAGCGCGAGAAGCCGTTAGGCGTGATCGTGCAGCTCGGGGGACAGACGCCGCTGAAGCTGACCCGTCCCCTCGAGGCGGCCGGCGTCCAGATTCTCGGCACGACCCCCGACGCGATCGACATCGCCGAGGATCGCCGTCGATTCGAGGCGATCGCGCGAAAGCTGGGCATCAGGCAACCGCCGAACGGGACGGCGACGAGCGTGGACGAAGCGGTCGACGTCGCCGACAGCATCGGATATCCGGTGCTCGTTCGCCCCTCGTACGTCCTCGGCGGGCGCGCGATGGAGATCGTCTACGACGAGGCGTCGCTGCGCGAGTACTTCGTGCGCGCGGTTCGTGTCTCGGAGGACCGGCCCGTGCTCGTCGACCGGTTCCTCGAGGACGCGTTCGAGGCCGACGTCGATGCGATCTCCGATGGGAAGCGCGTCGTGATCGGCGGGATCATGCAGCACATCGAGGAGGCCGGCATCCACTCCGGCGATTCCGCGTGCGTGCTGCCGCCGTATCTGATCGGCGAGGCGGACCTCGAGACGATCCGTCGCCACACCGTGGCATTCGCCGAGGCGCTTGGCGTCGTCGGCCTGATCAACGTGCAGTATGCGATCAAGGATGGCGTCGTCTACGTGATCGAGGTGAACCCGCGCGCGAGCCGCACCATCCCGTTCGTGTCGAAAGCGACCGGCGTCCCCCTGGCGTCGGCCGCCGCGCGCGTGATGCTCGGCGAAACGCTGGAGGACCTGGGCGTCACCGAGGAGATCGTCCCGCCGTACATCTCGGTGAAGGAAGCGGTGTTGCCGTTCAACAAGTTCCGCGAGTCGGATCCCATCCTCGGCCCCGAGATGCGGTCGACCGGCGAGGTCATGGGGATCGCCGACTCGTTCGGCGCGGCATACGCGAAGGCGCAAATGGGCGCCGACAACACGCTCCCGACGACCGGGGCGGTGATGATCACCGTCAACAACCCCGACAAACCGACGGTGACGCCGATCGCGCGGCGCCTGCACGCCATGGGCTTCCGGATTCTCGCCACACCGGGCACGGCCACCTACCTGCGCGCGCGGGGGATCCCCGCGGATACGGTCATGAAGCTCCACGAGGGCCGCCCGAACGCCATCGACTTCATCGTCAACGGCGAGGTGCACCTGCTGATCAACACGCCGTTAGGCAAGCACTCGCAGCACGATGATTACACCATGCGGCAGGCGGCGGTGGCGCACCGCGTGCCGTACACGACGACGATGTCGGCCGCCAACGCGGCCACCGACGCGATTCTCGCGCTGCGATTCCGCTCGCTGAGCGTCGAGCCGCTCCAGGAGTGGCACGAGCTGGCGAGGAAGCATTTGGCGGAGGCGCGATGAGAGGTCGTCGAGGTCGTCGAGGTCGTCCAGGTGATCGAGGCAACTTCATTGCCCTCGACGACCTCCACCTCGACGACCTCGACGACCTGGACGACCTCGACGACCTCTGACAATGCCCGTTCCCCTGCTCGATCTCAAAGCCCAGCACGCAGCCATCAAGGACGCCGTCGTCGCGGAGATGCTGCGCGTCGTCGACGATCAGGCGTTCATTCTCGGTCCGGCGGTCGAGCGGCTGGAGCGTGCGGTGGCCGAGCTGTCGCACGTAAAGCATGCGATCGGGTGCGCCAGCGGAACCGATGCGCTGCTGCTCGCGTTCCGCGCGCTCGACATTGGGCGCGGTGACGAGGTCGTCACGACCCCGTTCACCTTCTTCGCGACCGCCGGCACAGTGCATAACGTTGGTGCGACGCCGGTGTTCGCGGACATCGAGCCCGAGACGTTCAACCTCGATCCTGAGCTCGCCGCCGCGGCGGTGACCTCGCGGACGAAGGCGGTCGTTCCGGTCGATCTGTTCGGACAGGTGGCGGAAATCGAGCGGTTCAGCGCCCTGATGCCGAACATGCCGATCGTGGAGGACGCCGCGCAATCGATAGGCGCGCGGCGGACGATCGGGGGAAAGCCCGTGATGGCGGGTCAGGCCGCGACGATCGGGACCCTGTCGTTCTTCCCCACGAAGAACCTGGGCGGGTACGGGGACGGCGGAATGGTCCTCACCCAGGACGACGAGCTGGCGATGCGGTTGAAAAGACTTCGCGTGCACGGGGGTGCTCGCGAATACTTCCACGATGAAGTAGGCTACAACAGCCGCCTCGATACGCTCCAGGCGGCGGTGCTGCTGGCGAAACTGCCATACCTGGAGGGGTGGAGCAGCAAGCGGCGCGAGCACGCGCGCTATTACGACCAGGCGCTGGCCAATGTGCCTGGCGTGCGGACGCCGGTCGTGCGACCCGAGAACGTGTCGATCTTCAATCAGTACACGATCCGGGCTGAGCGGCGCGACGATCTCGCTGCGCATCTGAAGAAGAAGGGTGTCGGCACGAAGGTGTATTATCCCTTGCCGCTGCACCTTCAGCCGTGCTTCTCGTATCTCGGTTACAAGCCGGGGAGCTTTCCGGAATCGGAGCGGGCCGCCCTGGAGGTGATCTCGCTGCCGATCTATCCGGAGCTCACGCAGGCTCAACTCGATGAGACGGTGGCGGCGATCCGCTCGTACTACGGCCGATGAGCGGCACGACGACGACGTCGTGAAGGGCGCGGAACTTGCTCCTGCTGACGCGCCAGGCTACTTAACTGCTTGACTCCACTGACGATCCGCTCGTGATCAACCTGCTCTTCCGGTACCGCACGGTACTGATCGTCACATTTCATTTCGTTCTCGTCCTCTTCAGCTACTGGATCGCGTACGTCCTGCGGTTCGAGGGCTTCGTCCCGCAGGCGTATGTGGACGCGTTCGTCGCGTCGCTACCGCTGTTGCTGTTGTGCCGCCTCCTCGCGTTCGCTCATTACGGACTGTATCGCGGGTGGTGGCGGTACGTCGGCATGCGCGACCTGTACAACCTCATTCGCGCCGTCATCGTCAGCTCGCTCGTGTTCACCGCCGCGCTGCTCTTCATGGGCGGCGAGGCAACGGTGCCCCGGTCGGTCATCGTTCTCGACGCGCTGTTGACGATCGTGATCATCGGAGGCGTCCGCTTCGCGCTGCGCGCGGTGCGCGAGAACCGGCGGCCGAAGCAGGGGCCGCGCCTTCGCCGGGTCCTGATCATCGGCGCGGGCGATGCCGGTGAGCTTCTCCTGCGCGAGATGCACAACAACCCTCGGCTCGGCTACTTGCCCGTGGGGTTCCTCGACGACGACCAGCGCAAGATCGGCTTTCAGATTCACGGCCTCGATGTGCTCGGCACGACCTCCGAGCTGCTCGAGGTACTTCAGCAGCACCCGGCCGATGAGATCATCATCGCCATTCCGTCCGCGTCGCGCGATCAGATCCAGGACCTCGTGAACCGGTGCCTCAAGTCGGGGCTGCCGTTCAAGATCATTCCCGCGATCGCCGCCCTGTCCGACGGCAAGGTCCACATGAGCCAGGTGCGACCGGTCCGCGTGGAGGACCTCCTCGGACGCGAGCCGGTGAACCTGGACACGACGAGGATCCGCGCCGACATCGGCGGACGGCGCGTCATGATCACGGGGGCCGGCGGCTCGATTGGCTCCGAGCTGGCGCGGCAGGTCGCCAGCTACGGCCCGGCCCTGCTGGTGCTCGTCGAGCGGAGCGAGAACTCGCTGTTCCTCATCGACGAAGAGCTGCGACGGAAGCTGCCGGGACTGAAGGTGCATCCGGTGATCTGCGACATTCGGGATCGTCGCGATCTGGAGCTGCTCTTCAACGACACCCGTCCGGAAGTCGTGTATCACGCCGCGGCCTTCAAGCACGTTCCGATCATGGAATGGCATCCGGGGCAGGCGGTGGAGAACAATGTCTTCGGCACCTGCAACGTCGCCGAGCTGTCGGCGCAGTCGGGCGCCAAGCTGGTCCTCATCTCCACCGACAAGGCCGTGGCGCCGAGCAACATCATGGGCGCGACCAAGCGCCTCGCGGAGAAGATCGTGCTGTGCGCGCAGCGGCGCGGCAGCGCGCACTTCGTGGCGGTCCGCTTCGGCAACGTGCTGGGCAGCGATGGCTCGGTGGTCCCGCTGTTCACGCGGCAAATCAGTGACGGCGGTCCGATCACGGTGACGCATCCCGACGCGACGCGCTACTTCATGACGATTCCCGAGGCGGTGCAGCTCGTGCTCCAGGCATCCGTGCTGGACGAGGCGGCCGACCGCATCGTCATGCTCGAGATGGGCGAGCCGGTGCGCATCGTCGATCTCGCGCGGAACCTCATTCGCCTCTCCGGCTACGAGCCGGATGTGGACATTCCGATCGTCTTCACCGGTCTGCGCCCGGGCGAGAAAGTGCACGAGCAGCTGACATCCGACACCGAGGAGACGCTGCCGACGCGCTACGAGAAGATCCGGATCGTACGCACCGAGGCGCCCCAATCGCTCGACCGGGGCATCGAACAGCTGCGCGCGGCAGTCGAGTCCCGTGACGAAAAGGCGATCGTGCGGAGGCTGCAGGAGCTCGTTCCGGAATTCTCGCCACAGGCCGCTCTATTGTCGAATCTGCGTGAGCGCGCGAATGTGCCGGATCCGCGCGCTCGAACTCGCTCCGCCGGGTGATGCGCTTCCGAACAGGGTTCGTCGCGCTCGCCCTCGTCGCACTTCCGCTCGCTTCCGCATTCGCCCAGCACGATCTCGCGACGCTGCCGATCGCCGATCCCGCGTATCGGCAGTTCGACGGGTTGGCGCGGTCGGGGTGTCATACGGGGCGCGTGTCGCCCTATCGCCCGTACCTTCTGAGCAACATCCGGCGGGCGCTTGTCGCCGCCGTTCGAGACTCAGCGTGTCGGGGGACTCTGCTCGACGAGCTCGTCCGTCGCTTCCGACCGGACACGACGCCGCCAGCGCCGCTCCCGGCGCCCGGGGAGGTACCGCCGACCGGCCCGGTGATGCTCGAGGACGTCGCCGCCCAGCCCGAGGAGGAGGAGCCGACGGGACTCCGGCTCGGTGCCGAGGCTGTCGCGCGGCTCACGTCACTGAGTAACGGCGAATTCCGTCCCCTGTGGCTCGACATCCGGCCCATCGGGGACGGTGCGCCGTCGGCGGTGGGGCTCGGGCGGTTGCGAGTGACGTGGGACGGCGGTGATCGAGTCACCGCCGTCGTCGAGGCCACCGCCCAGACGCATAGCCGGAACGATCCGCTGGTTCGCGGCCGCGCCTTTCGAGAGACGTCGGGTGTACTCGACTTCACCGAGGCGTATGTGACCACTCGGCTTGGCCGTGTGGCGGTCTCGTTCGGCCGCGCCCGTGAGGCGTGGCTCGGCGATGGGGAGGAATCGAGTGTCCTTTCAGCACACGGACCCCCGCTCGATCGCTTGCTCGTCGCGGCACGATGGTCGCGTCTGGAGATCCGTGCGATCTTCGCCTCGATCGACGACGTCGTGCTCACCGTCGAGGAGGATTCGCTGGTGGCGGGAACTCCGCCTCAGCGTTTGCATCGGATGATCGCCGGGCACGCGTTCACCATCCGGCCGACGCGTGGCTGGGAGGTGACGCTCGGCGAGACAGCCTTGTTGTCGCGCCGGGGTGGAGGCGTGGACCTCGCGTTCGCGAATCCACTCATGCTATATCTCGTGACGGAACACGACACGAGCTATGCCGGCGGGTCGGCGGCCGGGAACAACCTGACGGTGTTCGGGTTCACCCGTCTCCAGCGAGGCCGGGTCGCCGCCGAGGCGGAGATCACGGTCGACGACATTCAGATCGACGCGAAAGATCGCGCGGTGATTCCGCACCAGCTCGCGTGGCGGGTCGCTGGCACCGCCGGCTTCAGGACGCTGTGGCCGGCGAGCCTCGGCGCGGAGTATCGGCGCGCTGACAGCTATGCGTACATGCGGCGGTACTACTCCGAAGTGTACCATCAGTACGGTCGGCCGCTGGGAACGGAGCTTGGCCCCGACGCCAGCCTGCTGAGAGGGTTTGCCGAGCTTTGGCCATCGGGTCGGGTGCGCTTCGCCGCGGGAATCGGACGGTGGCAACGAGGAGCGCTCCGCCTGACGCAGAGGCCCGCGCAGGCGGCGTTCGGACATGCCGGCGAGCCGTACCCATCGGTGAGCGAGGAGCGGCCCGCAGCGCAGGAAGCATGGTTAGGCGATGCGAGCGTGGAGTGGCTGGATACACGGCTCCCCGTTCGGCTCTCGATCGAGCTGGCGGACGTCGACAACGTGAACAATCAGCCCGGCGAATCCGGGAATTATCTGCGAGCCCATCTTGTTGCGAGCTATCGCTTCCGCTATCCGTAAGCCGATCCTGATCGGAGCGTTGCTGTCGCCGTCGATGCTGGCGGCGCAGGACACGGTACGCACCGATGTGCCTCCTCTCGATACCAGCGCCACGCAATACCGGATCGAACGGAGCGTCGGCGTGCTGCGCCCGGGGGATGCGCTGAAGATCACGGTGTGGCGCGAGAAGGAGCTGAGCGGCGAATACCTGATCGACGCGCGCGGCCTCGTGCAGATTCCGGGGCTGGGCGACATCGTCGTCGCCGGGCTGACTCCGATGGAGGTGAAGGCGCGCCTCAGCGAGCAGCTGGTGCGGCGGGGCATTGTGTCGCCCGAGATCGCGGTGCAGCCGGTGATCCGCGTGTCGGTGCTGGGCGAGGTGCGAACGCCGGGTCTGCTGTCGGTGGAGCCCGGGACGAATCTCATCCACCTCATCACGCTCGCCGGTGGGCCGACCGAGCGCGCGAACATGCGGTCGGTGCGTGTCATTCGGGCGGGGCGGCCGTACGAAGTGGATTTGCAGAGCGCGCTCGCCGGCAGCTCGGCGGGACGCGTGGTCCTGTTTTCGAATGACGTGGTGTTTCTGGACCGCAAGCGCGGGTTGACCCGCGAAAACCTGTCGTTCGGCATGAACGTGTTGACGGCGCTGCTCAGCATTGTCAGCGTAATCACTGTCGTTCAGAACCGGTGAGGGGCGTGTGGGCGAATCGTTGATCGAGCAGAGGCAGGAAGGAATGAGCGCGGGGACCGACCGCGCGCTGCCGCTGCGCAATCTGATCGCCGCGCTTCGCCATCGCTGGTGGGCGTTCGCCGTAGTGCTCGCGCTCGTGGTCGGCATCTCGACGTGGCGCACGGCGAGGAAGGTTCGACTCTACGCGACGACCGCGACCGTTCGGATCCAGGAGAGTCAGACGACGCCGCTCGGGGTGCAGACCCCCGCCGTCCGTGATTATCGCGTCGACCCGATCCAGTCCGAGCAGGAGATCATCAAGAGCAAGGCGGTCGCCGAAATGGTGGCGGACGAGCTCGGGCTCCGTCTCCAGATCGTCAGCCCTCCCAAGCTCCAACGGGGGACCCTCTTCGGTGCCAGGCCGCCGCAGGTCGACTCGACGATTCAGTTCGCCGAATACGTCGTCAGGTTGCGGGGCGA
>DASRHU010000059.1:0-2649 GCA_035650335.1 Gemmatimonadaceae bacterium
GATCCGCTCGGCCAGGGCATCCACTGTCGGCAGGACGTCGGGAACGAGCTCCCGGTCCGGCTTCGCCAGGTTCTGCACGATGAGTTGAATGTGCGCCCGCCCCTCGGCCGCACGGCGAACCGCCGCTCCGTGCGGACCCGCGAGGACTTCCGACGGCGCGAGCGGCGCCGCCTCGCGCGCGGGCAACGCCGGATGCCGCTCCCGGTTGCTGTGGAAGATGTCGCGCAGTCGCACGCCCTCGGCCCATAACGAGGCGACCTTCCCCACGGCCGAGGCGCTCATGAAGAACAGCGGGAAGACCGTCCACCAGAGCATTGGCCAGGTCACGAGGTTGACGCCGACGTACGCGCTGAGGCCAACCCCCGTGATGAACGCGTCGCGCCGGGCGATGCGGATGCGCTCGTCGATCGGACGCGCCGCGAAGGTCTCGAGCGAATCCTCGCGCTTCCTCTTCCGGCCCTTCCGGTCTCTCGGCACGGGCTGCGGGTTGCCGGCGACTGGCAACGGCGCGGTGACCGGCAGCGGCGCGCCCGTGAACGACGCGGTGGTCCCGCTCGCCAGCGCATCGCGCAGCGTGCCGGCCTCCTGCCATCGGTCTTCGGGCCTCTTCGCGATCGCCCGCTCCACCGCCGCGACGAGATCGGGCGGAGCATCGGGACGCAGCCCGGCGACCGGCGCCGGCTGCTCGCTCAGGTGCTTGAGCATCATGGCCGCCGAGCTCGGTGCGCGGAACGGCAGCTGCCCCGTGAGCATGCGATAGCCGATGACACCTAACGAATAAATATCGCTGCGACCATCCAGCTCGCGTTCCCCTAGCGCCTGCTCCGGCGACATGTACGCCGGCGTACCGACGGCGACGCCGGTGACGGTGAGGCGTGGATGCGACTCGGCGGCGCGCGCGATGCCGAAGTCGGTGACCACGGGGCGACCGCCGTGACGGTCGAGGATGATGTTGTCGGGCTTGATGTCGCGATGCACCACGCCGTGACGGTGCGCGTAGTCGAGCGCATCGGCGACGTCCTTCAGCACGCGTCGCACCACGTCGAACGGGGGACGCGGCTGCTGCTCCAGGTATTCGCCGAGGCTCTCGCCTTCGACGAAGCCCATCACGAAGTAGGCGATGCCGCCCGTCTCATCGACGCTGTAGATCGGGACGATGTTCGGGTGCGACAGCTTCGCCGCCATCTCCGCCTCGCGCAGAAACCGCTCCCGGGTCTCCGGGCGGAAGGCGAGGTCGGGCGGGAGGACCTTCACCGCGACGGTGCGGCGCAGGCGCAAGTCGGTGGCGCGATAGACGACGCCCATCGCGCCACTGCCGATCACATCGCCAATGTCGTAGTGAGTACCGATCGCGACGATGACGCGGTCCTTGAGCTGGTCATGCATCGCTCGTCAGGTGCGTCGCGCGCCCGAGCGCACGGCGGACCGTACCTCGTCCGCCGCGTGCACGACCGCATCGACCTCCTGGGCGAGCGCTCGAGCTCTCTCGGTGACCGTCGTCAGGTGATCCACGGTGATGCCGCCCGCCCGCAGACGCACCAGGTCGAATCGCATGTTCTGCAGCGCCAGCGTGCAGCTCTCGAGCTTTGCCTGCGCCGCTTCGCGCTTCTGTCCGATGCCGACCAGCGTGCGGCGCTGCCGCTTGAGCAACGCCAGGCGTCGCACTCGCTCCTCGCTGCGTGCGCGATCGAACGGGTTGGCCTCGTCTTCGAGCTGCTTGATCTGCGCCTCGACTTCCTTGATCGCATCGCCCGTGTCGGCCTGACGATCCAGCTCGGCCGCCGTGATCGCGAGCGATTGCACGCGGCGGAAAAGGTTGTCCGCCGAGGGAAGCACATCGCCGACGCTCTTGCGGTCGGACGGCGACAGCTCGGCCACGAGGCGATGGAGCTCGTTCCTGTCCTGCTCTGCCTGACGAACGGTGGCGCTGTAGCGCCCGAGGGCGGCTTCCGGGATGACGGGTTGTGCCACGCCGGACGGAGAGCCTGGTGGCAGCGCCCGTCCGGGGACGGCGGGCGCGGGCAACGCCAGCTCGCGTGTGTTGCGCCGCTTGATGCGGTGCTGCTTGTCGAAGATGCCCCGCGCCTCGTCGACCGTGTCGGACGCGACGTCGATGAGCGAGCGCGTGCGCGGCTGACGGAAGACATCGCGCCAATCGTACCCCGTCGTCCAGAGCCCGGCGTACTTGTACGCTATGTACATGCTCCAGAAGACGGTGATCGGCGTGAGCCCGATGCCGGTGAAGATCGCCGCGATGAGGACGACCGAGTTCACCGCCGCGTAGAAGATGAACTTCTTTCGAAATTCCTCGACCGGTGGCGCGGCCCACCGGGCCATGTCGTCGGGCGTCGGCGTGTAGACCGCATATGGCGCCGTGATCGGCGCCGTCCGATCCGATGCCGTCGCCAGCGGCCGCGAAGCCACCGGCGCCGGAAGGTTCGCCGAAGCGGTGGGGCGCGGCGGCGGCGTGTATGGCGCGGTCGACGCTGTTTCGATCATCAATACCAGCGCTGACGCACTCGGGAAGCGGCGCTCGGGCTCCTTCTCCAGCAGCGTCATGACGATCGCGGAGAGATCCGGAGGAATCTCGGGACGCTTCTGGTCAACCGGCAACGCGCGCTCGGTGAGATGCTTCATCAGCATCGACGC
>DASRHU010000060.1:0-5284 GCA_035650335.1 Gemmatimonadaceae bacterium
AAGGGCCAGGGGCCAAGGGTGTGGAAAGGCGCGGCGCCGCTTCGCGGCAGCCGCGCTCATCCGATGAGCGAGCGGCCGGAGGCCGCTCGCATACCACACCCTGGGCCCCTGGCCTTTGGCCCTTGGCCCGCCGTTACCTGGCATAGAGCTCTCTGGCAATCACGATCCGCTGTATCTCAGAGGTCCCCTCGTAGATCTCCGTGACCTTCGCGTCACGAAAGAGCCGTTCGACGGGATATTCCTTCATGTAACCATAGCCGCCGAAGATCTGGATCGCTTCGGTGGTCACCCACATCGCGGTCTCGCTCGCGAACAGCTTGCTCATCGAGCTGAACTGCGTGATCGGCAAGCCACGATCCTTTGCCGATGCCGCCGTGTAAAGCAACGCGCGGGCCGCCGCGACGCGCGTGGCCATGTTCGCCAGCTTGAACTGGATGGCCTCGAACTCCTTGATCGGCTTTCCGAATTGCCGGCGCTCGGCGGCATACCGCGCCGAATGCTCCAGCGCCGATCGTGCGATGCCAACCGCCTGTGCAGCGACGCCCAGCCGCCCGTTGTCCAGCGACTGCATCGCGTAGACGAACCCCTTCCCCTCCTGCCCGAGGAGCCGGTCCGATGGAACGCGCATCCGCTCGAACGCGATCTGCACCGTTGGCGATGCGCGCAAGCCGAGCTTGTTCTCCTTCTTTCCGACTTTGAAGCCCGGCAGGTCCGGCGTGATGATGAAGGCGCTGATTCCGCGCGCCCCACGTCGCTCGCCGGGGCGATCCGTGCGCGCCATCGCCACGATGACGCCCGCGTCGTTTCCGCTGGTCACCCACGCCTTCGTTCCATCGAGAATCCAGGCGTCGCCGTCGCGCACCGCCTGAGTCGTCATCGCGGCGGCGTCCGAGCCTGCCTCCGGCTCGGACAACGCGAACGCTCCGAGCAGCTCACCGCGCGCCATTGGCGGGAGATATCGAGCACGCTGCGCATCCGACCCATAGCGCAGAATCATCTGCGTCGGCAGCGAGTTGTGCACACTCATCGCGACCGCCACCGAGGCATCGACCGCGGCGATTTCTTCGAGCGCGACGAGGTAGGTCACCGTGTCGAGGCCGAGACCCTCGTACTGCTCGGGGACCATCATTCCGAGGAATCCGAGCTCCGCGAGCTTCTGGATGATCTCCGGGTCCATCGCGGCGTCCCGATCCCATCGATCGGCGTGCGGCGCGATCTCCGCGCGCGCGAACTCACGCGCGAGGCGCTGGACTTCCTTCTGGTCCTCGGTGAGAGGGACGAGCGCCCAGGACATGCGCGATCAGTAGGTGTAGAAGCCGCGACCGGCTTTGCGACCGAGCCATCCGGCGGCGACGTATTTCTTCAGCAGCGGGCAGGCACGGTATTTCGGATCTCCCAGGCCGCGCTGCAGGACATCGAGAATCGATACGCAGGTGTCGAGTCCGATGAGATCGGCGAGCGCGAGAGGGCCCATCGGGTGATTCATCCCGAGCTTCATGACGGTATCGATCGCCTCGGGCGTCGCGACTCCTTCCATGACACAATACGCGGCCTCGTTGATCATCGGCATGAGCACGCGGTTGGAGACGAAGCCCGGAGCGTCGTTCACCTCGACGGGCGTCTTGCCGAGTCGCTTCGCGAGGTCGACGACGTGTCGCGTCGTTTCCTCGCTGGTCGCGAGCCCACGGATCACCTCGACCAGCTGCATCACCGGCACCGGGTTCATGAAGTGCATGCCGATGACGCGATCCGGACGGCGTGTGCGCGATGCGATCTCGGTAATCGAGATCGAGCTCGTGTTGCTCGCGAGGATCGCGTGCGCCGGCGCGATGCCATCAATGTCGGTGAACAGCTTGAACTTCAGCTCGGCGTTTTCGCTCGCCGCTTCGATGACGAGCGTCGCGGTGCTGGCCGCGGTGAGCTCCACACTCAGGTCGATCCGCTGGAGCGCCGCGTCGCGAGTCGCGCGGTCGATTGTCCCCTTCTGAACCTGGCGATCGAGGTTCTTCTCGATGGTCGTGCGCGCCCGCTCGAGCAGCTGTGGGGTGACATCGACGAGCGTGACCGACATGCCCGCCTGCGCGAAAACGTGGGCGATTCCGTTCCCCATCTGGCCGGCGCCAATGACGACGACGCGCTCGCTCATGCCGCCTCCCGAGGCCGGCGCCGGCGGCGCAGCAGGAGCGCCGCGGCAATCAGCATCCCGCCAATGGCGCCAGCACCACCCTCCGGCCCCCACGCGCCCCCCGTGGCCCAATCCGGACCGCCATCGATGACGCGGTAATCGCCGGCAGGGAATTCGTTTCCGCTAACCGCGGCGTGGAGCACGACCGCCAGCGTCAGGTTCCAGGCGAAATGCGCGGCCGTCGCCGTCCACAGGCTTTCCGTCTTGTAGACGATGGCGCCCAGAAACACACCGGCGACGGTTACCAGCACGATCGCGATTACCACCGAGTTCTCGTTGAAGACATGCAGCGCGCCAAAGACGACGCTCGTGATCACGATGGCCCAACGCCATCCCAACGTCTCGCGCAGCACGGCGAGCGGATATCCCCGAAGCATGAGCTCCTCGTACATGGCCGCGGGAAGCAGGAACATCGCGGTGGCGAACGCTCCGGCCCGCCAAGGACCGGGCGCGTCGGCGACATCGAGCCACCCCGTCGCAATGAGGAGCGCCGATGGCGCTCCGATGGTCAGCGCGCCAATGGCGAGCCCGGCGCCGAGGAGCCGCGGGCGAGCCGCGCGCGCATGCATCCAGACGAAGTCCCACCCGCGCCGCTCCACGAACTTCAGCACGAACGCGTGCGCGCCAATGAATGCAAGGACGACCGCCCACGCTCCCAGCGTCGCATCCAGGCCGACGAGGTCGTCCGCCTCGCGCACCGCCGGCCGCTCTGATGACGGTATGGCCAGGGCGACGAGACTCAGCGCGACAGCCACCAGGCCGAGCGCGACGACCCCGAACACGAGGAGGCGCCACGGCGCGCGCAGCCTGCCGTCCCCCGAACGCAACACCGCGCGCGCCGTCAAGCGGTCGCGCGCGGTGTCGTTGAAGAAAGCGCGGCGGCGGCGAGTACTTTCACGAGGTCGAGCGGAATGAAGGGAACCGCTCCAAGCGCCACCGCCTGCCCGGCGCTGCCCGTAAGCAGGAGAAGCTGGAGGAAGCCCCCGACGTGAACCACCGCGATCGCGGCGGCGGCGGCAAGTGCACGAACCGCGAACGTACGCCGCCGGCTCACGATCAGGCCGGCGACGATGGCCGCGGCCGGGTACGCCCACAGGTACCCGCCCGTCGGGCCGAGCAGCCGGGCGAAGCCGGGTGCGCCCATTGGGGCGAACACAGGCAGCCCCGCGGTGCCGGCGACGAGATACAGCACCATGCTCGCCGCGCCGGCGACGGGCCCGAGCCACAGGCCCGCGAGGGCGACGACGAGAGGCTGCAACGTCATCGGCACCGGGGTCCCCGGCACCGGAATCGCCACCTGCGAGGCCGCCGCCAGAGCGACCGCGAAGCCGACGACGCCTAACGTCGTGACTCGCGCGTCGCGCACCGCCACCCTCGAGCTCGTTCCCATCAGTTCACGCGCTCCACGCTGAGGGCCACCGCATCTCCGCCACCGAGGCAGAGCGTCGCGAGCCCGGTTTCCTCGTCTCGGTCGCGCATCGCGTACAACAGCGTCGTCAACACGCGTGCACCGCTCGCCCCGATCGGGTGACCGAGCGCGATCGCGCCGCCGTGCACGTTGACGCGATCCCAATCCCACCTCAGGGCGTTTCCATCGGCGATCGCCTGCACCGCGAACGCTTCGTTGGCCTCAATGAGATCGTAGTCGCCAATGCGGGTCCCCGCACGACTCATGAGGCGCTTCACCGCCTCGATCGGCGCGAAGAACAGCTCCTGTGGCTCGACGGCACCGGTGGCATACCCGGTGATGCGCGCCATCATCGTGAGACCGTGAGCCCGCGCATACTCCTCGGAGGTCACCACGAGCGCGGAAGCGCCGTCGTTCATCGGGGACGCGTTGCCGGCGGTCACCGTGAGCTCCTCGGGCCGCTCTCCATTGCTCGCGAAGGCGGGGCGGAGTCTGCCTAACGTCTCGAGGCTGGTGTCGCGCCGGGGTCCCTCGTCGGTGTCCACGACCGTCGGGCCCTTCTTTCCGGGGACCTGCACCGGAACGATCTCTTCTCGGAATTTGCCGGCGTCGATGGCCGCGACCGCCTTGGCGTGCGAGCGCACCGCGAACTCATCCTGCATCTGACGGGTGACGCTCGCCTTCCTCGCCGTATACTCGGCGTGCCCGCCCATGTGGACGTCGCAGAACGAGCACCAGAGCCCATCGCGAATGACTCCGTCGACCAGCGTCTGGTCGCCGAACTTGATGCCGGTGCGCATCCCGTACAGGTAGTGCGGCGCGCTGGACATCGACTCCTGTCCGCCCGCGACGACCACCTGCGCATCCCCGGCCTTGATCGCCTGGGCAGCGAGCATCACCGCCTTGAGTCCCGAGCCACACACCTTGTTGATCGTGACCGCGGAGACGGCGGCGGGCAGGCCACTTCGAATCGCCGCCTGTCTCGCCGGTGCCTGGCCCACTCCGCCCTGTACCACGTTCCCCATGATGACTTCCTGCACGTCCTCCGGCCCGACCCCGGCGCGCTTGACCGCCTCGCGAATGGCCGTCGCGCCAAGCTCGGGCGCGGTCACCGACGCCAGGGCGCCGAGGTACCGCCCGATGGGGGTACGGGTCGCAGAGATTATGACGGGAGTGCGAGCGGCATCGGGCATGACGGAAAACTATGTGGGGGCTCACATCTTGGGAACGGCAAAGAGGACAGAATTCAGAATACAGATTTCAGAATCCAGATAAAACCGACGGGCAGCCAATGCGTGGCTGCCCGTGGTCGTTCGCTGAATTCTGAAATCTGTATTCTGAATTCTGTCCTCTTTGCCGTCAGCCCCCGTCACTCAGGCATCGACACCGACGGCACCCCAGCCAACCCCAATTGATCGATGATGAACGCGTACCTGAACGCCAGCTCTCTCAGGTTGTCGTACCGGCCGGATGCTCCGCCGTGGCCCGCGCCCATGTTCGTTTTCAGGATCAGCAGGTTCCCGTCCGTCTTGTTGGCGCGGATCTTCGCCACCCATTTCGCCGGCTCCCAATACGCCACGCGCGGATCGTTGAGTCCCGTCGTCACCAGCATCGCGGGATACGTCTTCCCCACGTTGTCGTACGGAGAGTACGACTTCATGTAGGTGTAGTGCTCCTTGTTGTGGGGATCG
>DASRHU010000061.1:0-6187 GCA_035650335.1 Gemmatimonadaceae bacterium
GATGCGCTCGTCCGACAGGCCGGGGGTACCCCCGTGTCGGTGGGGACGGCGCGCGATGATCCCGCCGACATTCGAGCCCGCCTCGAGCGCGCGACGACCTGCGATCTCATCGTCACCTCCGCCGGCATTTCCGTGGGAGAGTTCGATCACCTGCGACGCGTGCTCGATGAGATGGGCGTGGATCTGAGATTCTGGCGCGTGCGCATGCGTCCGGGCGCCCCGCTCGGCTTCGGCCTCTTGCGCGGCACGCCGTGGATCGGACTTCCGGGAAATCCGGTGTCGACGATGGTGACGTTCGACCTGTTCGTGCGGCCGGCAATCCGCAAGATGCTCGGCCACGAGCGGCTCTTTCGGCGCCCGGTTCCGGTCACGCTCGAGGAGCCCGTGTCCATCGGCGCGCGGCTCACGCACTTCCTGCGCGCGACCGTTCGCCCGGATTCCGGCGGCCGGCTGGTCGCTCGCCTAACGGGGCCACAGGGCTCGGGGATTCTCACCTCGATGGCGAAGGCCGAGGCGCTGCTGATCGTGCCCGAGGAGCGGCCGCGGGTGGAGGCCGGGGAGACCGTGCACGCGTTTCTCCTCACCGAGGAAACGCAGCTGGCCACCACGTTCTCGCTGTGAGCGCGATCGGGGCGGATCTGGTTCAGGATCTGGAGCGCCGTTTCGTCACGACGACGGTGGACGTCGGCGTCGCCGGCGAGTCCCTCGCGATCCTCAAGCCGCGCAACTCCGACGATCTCATTAGCGAAGCGGACTACGTACGCGACGAGCGCCTTCCCTATTGGGCCGACGTGTGGCCGTCGTCGGTGATTCTCGCGACGCGGCTTGCCAACGCCCCGGGAGCAGGACGCACGCTCCTCGAGCTCGGCTGCGGCCTCGGCATCGTGTCGATCACCGCCCTGCGCTCCGGATTCGATGTGCTCTCCACCGATTACTACGAGGACGCGCTGCTCTTCGCCCGCGCGAACGCCTGGCGCAACCTGGCGCGCGAGCCGGCGGTGCGGATGGTGGATTGGCGGGCGCTGCCGCCCGACCTCGGGACCTACGATCTGGTCGTGGCGGCGGACGTGTTGTACGAGATGACGTACGCGGAGCTCATTGCCGACGCCTTGGCAAGCGCGCTCGCTCCACGCGGGATGGCGATCATCGCCGATCCCGGGCGCATCGCGGTCGGCCAGTTCCTCGACGCATGCGCGGCGAGAGGGCTCACGCGCATCGATCGGGATACGCATCCGTTCGTGGAAGGCACCATTCGTCAGACGATCACGCTCTACTCCATCCGGCGCGGCTCGGAGCGCCCGAGCCCGCGTCGCTAAATCTCGAACAGAGTCATAACAGCCACGACACTGGCTTCGGGGTATATGGAGAGGTCATCCTTTTCGTATCGTCCAACCATGCATTCAGGGAGCTCTTCTCATGTCGTTTTTTTCACGCGCGCTCGTGACCGCGACGCTCGTGTTGGTGCCTGGCTCCACGCTTCTCGCGCAGCAGAGCAAGCCTCGTCCGTTATCTCCTCGTGACACGACGGCGCAGACCATTGGCGACGCGCATCTCGTCATCGATTATGGACGGCCCTCCAAGCGGGGGCGGGAGATTTTTGGCGGGCTCGTACCCTATGGAGTCGTGTGGCGGACAGGCGCGAACGAGGCAACGCACATCCGCACCGATTACGACCTGACGATCGGCACGGTTCGCGTTCCCCGCGGCACCTATACCCTGTGGACCATCCCCGACCGCGAGAGCTGGACCCTCATCGTCAATCGGCAAACCGGCAACTGGGGAACGGACTACGACAAGACCAGCGATCTGGCGCGAATTCCGATGAAGGTGACGAAGCTCGGCACGCCCGTGGAGCAATTCGCCATCGCGATCGAGCGGACGGGGAAAGACGCCGGAACGCTCGTGCTGCGCTGGGATACCACGGAAGCGAGCGTCCCGATTCGCGTCGCAGCGAAGTAGAGATCGTGACGGCGCGCTCCGCGCCGTCGTCACCTCGGCGTGACGTTCAGCACGAAGTACCTCGCCGAGGCGGTCGCGCTGCTCGCCGTCGCGTGGGCCATCATCCGGTGGATCGGGCGCTCCCTGCTCGAGATCTCCGGGGGCTCACGCGACGCCGAGGGCCACCGCTTTCTCGAAAGCGTGTGGAAACCATCTCGATCCGGGCCGGGCCAAACGCTCTTCGAGCGCGCGGCATCTCGAGAGACCGCCGCCACGGTGCGCGAAGATCCGCACGACGCAGAGCACCGCCGAGTTCTCGACGTCACCTTCCGCGAGCTGAGCGCCGACGCGCCGCTCAACGAGCGAACCGCCGCGATGGATGAAGCCGAGCGCCAGCGGATCTACGATGACCTCGTTCGTCGCCTCGAGAACGGCAACGTGAGCGACGCCGAGCGCTCCTTCGCGCTTGCCGTCGCGATGAAGCGTCTGGGGCTGAAGGGTGGAAAGGCGGCGGCAGAGGTCGTGAAGAAGCTTTAGAGATCAGGGGTCAGGAGTCAGGAGTCAGGGCTCAGGGGGTGTCAGGTTGCGGGTGCCAGGAGACAGACGCCTTTCTCTCCTGCAACCCTGCACCTGTCACCCCCTGATTCCTGACTCCTGACTCCTGACCCCTATCGTCGTCGCGAGGCGGCCCGCGATCACCTCCGCGATGTCCAGCACCGGCGTCGAGGAGTCCTTGGCCTTGGTCCCATCGGCGATCATCGTCATGCAGAACGGACACGCGGTCGCGATCGCATCGGCACCGGTGGCGAGGAGCTCCTCGGTGCGCTCGATGTTGATCCGCTTCCCCTCGCGCTCCTCCATCCACATGCGACCGCCGCCCGCCCCGCAGCAGAGGCCTCGCGATCGCGAGCGCTTCGGCTCGGCGAGCGTCAACACCGGCAGCGCCTTCCGCAACGCCTCACGAGGCGCGTCGTAGACGTCGTTGTATCGCCCGAGATAGCAGGAATCGTGATAGACGATGCTGCGCACATCCCCGTCGACCTCGGCGAGCGGGATGCGCCCCTCGTCGAGCAGGCGCTCGATGAACGTCGAGTGATGCACGACCTCGTAGTCGCCGCCGAGCTGCGGATACTCGTTGCCAATCTGGTGAAAGCAGTGCGGACAGATGGTCACGACGGTGCGCACGTGATAGCGATCCATCGTCTCGATGTTCGCCCGCGCCAGCGTCTGCCAGAGGTACTCGTTCCCCATGCGACGCGCCGGATCGCCGTTGCACTGCTCCTCCTGACCGAGGATCGCGAACCGGATCCGTGCAGCCTGCATGATGCGGGCGAACGATACCGTGATGCGCTTCGCCCGGTCGTCGAACGAGCCCATGCATCCGACCCAGAAGAGCACGTCCACCGATTCACCCCGCGCGGCAACCTCCGACATCGTCGGGATGTCGAGACCATCCGCCCACCGCGCGCGATCTCCGGGGCTGAACGGCCACGGTGAGCCCTGGCGCTCCATCGACTCGAAGACCGGCTGCACCTCGGTGGGGAACCGGGATTCCATCAGCACGAGGTTCCGGCGCAGGTCGATGATCGTATCGAGATGCTCGATTCCCACCGGACACTCCTGCACGCACGCGCGGCACGTCGTGCACTGCCAGAGCTCCGTCTCGCTGATGTAACGGTCGAGCAGCCGATTCTCGAGGATCTCGCTGACGGACGTTGCGGCGGCATCCGATCCTTCGCCATGCGCGAGACGCGGATGCTCGACCTCCTTCACATCACCGACGAGCAACGGCGCCTTTTCCATCAGGCGCTGGCGCGTGTTGATGATGATCTTCCGCGGGCTCAAAACCTTTCCGGTGATGTTCGCGGGACACGCCGCCGTGCATCGCCCGCATTCGGTGCACGAATAGCCGTCGAGGAGCTGCTTCCAGGTCAGGTGCTCCACATCCGAGGCGCCGAACTGCTCCGCGCCCTCGGCGTCGAGGTCGAGCCGGGGGATCGCGCCCTTGCCCTGCATCCCCTGCGCGTTCGAGAAGAACACGTTGGGAACGGAGCTGACGATGTGGAGATGCTTCGAGTACGGCAGGTAGTTGAGGAAGCCGAAGAGGATGATCGCGTGCGCCCACCAGCTTACGTCGTGCCCGACTGCCGCGGCACCGGAGCTCAACCCGCGAAAGGCGTTCGCGAGGGCGTGCGACACGAACTTCTCACGAACGACGGAGGTCGGCTCGTTGACCAGCAGAAAGGCGTTCGTCAAAAGCATCGTGATCATGAGCGCGGCGATGGCCGACAGAATCACGATGGCGTCCGCCTGCTCGAGCCCATCTCCGCTCAAGCGCCTCGGCCGCAGGACGAGTCGACGAAAGAGCGCGAACGCGACGGCAAGCAGCACGAGGACGCCGAACACGTCCTGCGAAATCGAATAGGCGGAATACGCCCACGTCGGCAGGAAGCCGTAGGAGAACGGCGGGTAGACGCCCTGGGCGATGAGCTCGATCGTGCCGGCGGTGAGGACGATGAAGCCCCAGAAGATGAGCGCGTGCATCACGCCCGGCGCGGGGTCGCGCAGGAGCTTCGACTGCCCGAGCGCAATGACGAGGACGTTTCGCAACCGGCGCAGCGCGTGATCGCCGCGATCGACCTCGCGTCCGATCCGGAGGTACCGTACGAGCCGCTCGACGTTGAGTGCGAAGAAGGCGCCCGCGGCGGCGACGAGAAGCAGGAAGAGGAAGTTCTCTGTCGTCATCCGCGGAAGGTAGGCCGGGCTCGCGGAGCAAACAAGAATGATGCTTGCGGCAAAATGAGGAACGATGACGAAGGACCGAGGAATTCAATCAGAATTCCTCGGTCCTTCGCCTCATTCCTTACTTGCCGTTCAGAACCCCAGCTTCAGCCCAAGCGTGAACGCGAAGTTGTGCGACGTTCCAGCGTCGCGCAGATCGTTCGGATCGTTCGCGTTGCGGAACTCGTCCCACTTGAACGACGAGATATAGTCCTTCGCCATCACGCGGAGACCGAGCGCACCGACACTGAAGTCGGCGCCGAGGCCCGCGTTGAAGGCCACGTTCGTGGTGCCATCGGCGTTGAAGTCGTCGCGATCGGCGGTAAAGCGGATTGCGCCGATACCGGCCTGGGCGAACGGCGAGAAGGTGCCCCCGCCCGCCGGCAACGCAAACTTCAGCTGCAGGTTGCCGTCGTACAGCCAAACGCCGACGTCTCCAGCGAATACCTCACCGGGACCCGCGAACTCGAACTCCCAGTTCGTGCGGGAGTAGCCCAGGTTGCCGACGAGAGCCAGATTCGGCGTCATGTCGATCCCGAGCTGAACCCCGTAGATCGCGCCGTTGTCGTTCGTGAACTCGGCGCCGTTGGCCGTCTCGAAATGGTCCCCATACGCCATGTAGCCGGCATAGGGGGTCAGGCTGAAGATGCTCGGCTGCCCGGTGATCACGGAGGACTGCGCGGCGAGCGGCGCCGCCATGGCTGCCACGAGCGCTGCGCCGACAAGAGACTTCTTCATACGACCTCACTGTTGATTGTTTGACCGGCGGGCCAGCCCCTTCGATCAGCCCCCGGCGCGCGCTTCAAAACGCACGGTCCATGCCTCGACCGGTCAAAACACGAAAGCGGACCGGGCTTCGGGCCCGGTCCGTTACATGTGTCTAAATTGCTAAGGGGAAGCTACTTAGTGACCCTTCTTCGCATCGCGGACCGCCGCGGTCAGCGCCGGGACGACCTCGAGGGCATCCCCGACGATTCCATAGTCCGCGACCTTGAAGATCGGGGCCTCCTTGTCGCGGTTCACGGCCACGATCGTCTTCGCCGTCCGCATCCCCGCCAGATGCTGAATCGCGCCGGAGATCCCGACTGCGATGTACAGTTGGGGACTGACCGTGCGGCCAGTCTGCCCGATCTGGTCGCTCTGCGGGCGCCACCCGTCATCCGCGACGGCGCGAGTGCAGCCCACCGCAGCGTTGCCGAAGGCGTCGGCGAGCTCCTCCACGAGCCGGAAGTTCTCGGCCGCTCGGAGGCCCCGCCCGCCGCTCACGACCACGGGCGCCTCGCCTAAATCGGGTCTGCCCACCCGCCCCGGGACCGTTTCCTTCACCACCACTTTCGCGGAACCCGGATCCATTGCCGGCTGCACCGCCTCCACCCGGCCGCTCCTGGGGTTCTCCGCTGGCGCAACCGCGCCAGGCCGCATCGAGAGAACCGCCGGGCTCGCGGTCAGCATCAGCGTGTGGATGACC
>DASRHU010000062.1:0-20487 GCA_035650335.1 Gemmatimonadaceae bacterium
GAAGAGGACTGGGATTCGCCGGGCATCGTCGTGCCAGGGCTAAACGTCAACACGCGTCAGCCTAACACCGTGAATATCACGGCCGAGCGGTATTTCCACGGCCTGTTCGGGTTCACGGAGAATTATGTGTATGACGCCGGCTACGTTAAGCTGCGGGAGTTGCGTCTGACCTACGCTCTGCCGGGAAATTGGGCCAACAGGATCCTGGGCGCGCGCGCGGCGAGTATCGCGTTCACCGGACGTAACCTCGTCACCTGGAAAGACGTTCCGAACATCGATCCGGAATTCGCGTACAGCAGCCGGAATGACCAGGGCATCGAAGTCAACATGTCGCCGAATCCGCGGAGCTTCGGCATGAATCTCCGCCTGGTTCCATGACCTCATCCTCAGCAGAGAGATCAAAGACAATGCGATATAGATGGCTTGGACTCGCCGGTCTCGGCGTTGCAGCGTTCGCCTGGGGCGCCTGCAACACTGACGACCTGGTGCGGGTCAACGAAGATCCGAACAATCCAACGACGGCACCGGCGCCGCCCGTGTTCACGTATGCCACCCGCGTGAGCATGCAGCGCTGGTTTGGCAGGAACCCGATGAACATGGTTGGCCCGGTGCTCACGGTGCAGCAGCTTGCTGAAAGCCAGTATCCCGACGAGGATCAGTACCTTCGTCTCGATGGCACCGTCACCGACGCCAGCTTCATCAACGCGTACACGGGGGAACTGAAGAACTTTCAGGCTGTGGTGGACGCCGGGAAGGCGACTGATGAGCCCCTCATCTGGGGACCTGCTCAGGTCATGCGCAGCCTGTTATTCGCGCACATGACCGATGTTTGGGGCGATGTTCCGTATTCCCAGGCGCTTCAAGGAGACGCCGCTGAAGCGATCATCCTTCCGGCCTACGATCCGCAGGAGGACATTTACGCCGGCCTCTTCAACGACCTGGAGGAGGCGGCGGCGGCCATGGCTTCGGGCGGCACGCAGGATCTTGGTGATGCGGATCCTATCTATGGCGGCGACGGCTCGAAATGGCGGCGCTTCGCCAATTCGCTGCGCGCGCGGTATGCCATGCGTCTGGCGAACGTGGATGCCCCGACCGCCCAGGCGGAGCTGAACGCGGCGATCAGCGATCCCGGAGGACTCATAGAGTCCAATGCGGATAACGCGCAGATCATTTGGCCGGGTGACGGCGTGTATGACAATCCGTGGTCGGCCAACAACAAGAGCCGCGATGATCACCGTCTGTCCAAGACTCTGGCGGACCAGATGGTGCCGTTCAACGATCCGCGTTTGGGGGTGTATGCTCAGCCGACGCAGTGCTTCCTCAATCCGGTAGCCGGTTGCCCAGCCAATCCCCCCAAGTACGCGGGTTTGGTGAACGGCCTGGAGGCGAACGATGCCGCGACTTTCGCGAAAGTCACTTCGCGTCCGGGAGAGGTCTTCTATTCCACTCCCGATTTCTGCGTCGATTGCCAGTCGCTCAATGGCGCGACCTTCCCGAATTTCATCATGACGTATGCGGAGGTCTCTTTCATACTTGCCGAAGCAGCGGAACGTAGCTGGATCACCGGCGACGCGGCGGAGCTATACGAGCAGGGCATTCGCGCCTCGATGGAGCAGTGGGGCGTGACCGACCAGGCTGCCATTGATGCTTACCTGGCACGGCCAGAGATTGCGTACCAGGGTGGTACCCCAGGGCTGAGGCAGATCGCTCTGCAGAAGTGGATAGCGCTTTATACCGACGGCGTGGAGGGGTGGTCGGAATGGCGGCGCACCTGCGTGCCGGAGACGGTAAAGCCGGGGCCCGCGGCGATCTTCAACACGGTGCCGAGGCGCTACCAGTACTCAGTCCGCGAGCACTCCGTGAATTCGGCGAACGTGCAGGCGGCTATCGCCCGGCAGGGCGCGGACGAGTTTGCGACAAGGGTGTATTGGGACACCGAGCCCGAGGCGGCGCCGACATGGCCGGGAGCGAGCTGCGGCGTGCGGTAAGATCGGCTCCTGCAGGAGGAAAGGAAAAGCCCCCCGGATTCCGGGGGGCTTTTCGCAGGAGCCGGATCGTGAATTTCCTAACGGGACTTGGTCCAGACGAGAATCAGCCCGCAGAGGCGGTTCTCGCGCTCGAGGTACTGCGCCGGTGTCCCCGCAGAGGACGGATAGAACTCAATTGCCGCTATCTCTTCTGGTCGAATGACCTCGTCGAGCTCGGCGCCAGGCGACCGTTGCCCGTCCACCCACACCATGGGCTGGCAGCTTCGAATACGAATCGCGTTCCCGCCGGCGGCGGGATTGTTCTTGATGCTGACCCCGGGAACAGTCCGGAAGAGATCGCTTGCGTTCGCTGGGCCGCGACGTCGAATGTCCTCGCTATCGAGAAACCGCGCGAACGCGGCGCGGTCCTGTCTCCGTTGGTAAAACTCGCGGAGACGCCCTGAAGCATCGGCGATGACGGAAACGCCCGCCAGCTCGGCCGGCACCGCCAGCAGGACTATCTCGACTGAAGTCGCCTCTCCACCGGCGCCGACCTCTACCTTGATAGCGCGCGCTTCGTACCCAATTCGGTGCACGTGCAAGGAAAGAGGGCCGGCCGGGAACCGTCCGAGATTGAAGCGTCCTCGCGAGTCGGTCACAGCTCCGCGGGCTCTGACGGTCCCGTCGGCCGCCGTCACTTCGACTTCGGGGACGGGTTCGCGGGCCACGTCGGTGATTACTCCGGTCACCTCGTAGGTCGCCGGAGGATCGGCAGCGGCCGAGGGCGCGCCCTGCGCGCTCAATAGTCCAGGAACCGCGCACACAAGAGCGGCCCTGGTCACAACAAAGACGGTCCTGTTGGACATATGGTCCTCGCGGCTTCAGCGCCACCAGCAATATAGGGCGCGAACACGCGCTCGCCAGTTGAGAGGCTGTAGTCGAGGGTGTCGAGGGGTCCACCTTGCCATCCTCGACACCCCCGACACCCTCGACAGCCTTTCACTGAAGCAGCCTCACGGCCACATCGCCCACGATCTGCATGCTCCGCTCGCTCACCTTGTCGATCGTGTCGTATGGCGTGTGGTGCGCGGTGAACTCGATGTCGATCACATCGATCACGCGGAGGCCGGCGTCGAGCAGCGGGACGTGATCATCCGTGATCGACTCGCCGACCCGCGGCACGAAGAACCGCGAGTAGCCGAGGTCGGCCGCGGTCTGCCAGACGCGCGACACGATCTCCGGGGCGCGGCGAACCGAGTGCCCTTCCTGATAGATCCCCAGGTTTGCGTCGCCGATCATGTCCCAGACCACGCCAAAGAGCGGGCGATAGTCGGGCCCCGGGAGATGTTGTGCGAAGTACTTCGAGCCGATGAGCACGTCATGCCCGGCGGCGAATTCGCCATAGTCTTCCCCATCGACGAAGAGGAGATCGACTCCCCACTCGGGCGGCGTCGTCTTCAACACGTCGGCGACCGCCATCAACAGCGCGACGCCAGACGCCCCGTCATTCGCGCCGGGCACCGGCTGGGTGCGGTCCGCGGGGTTCGAGGCCCGCTCCGAGATGGGGCGAGTGTCCCAGTGCGCAATGTA
This sequence comes from Gemmatimonadaceae bacterium, assembly GCA_035650335.1. Classification (GTDB taxonomy): domain Bacteria; phylum Gemmatimonadota; class Gemmatimonadetes; order Gemmatimonadales; family Gemmatimonadaceae; genus JAICNG01. The sequence continues at coordinate 3,558 of DASRHU010000062.1, forward strand.
CAGCACGCGCTCCGCGGCCCCGGGCTTGATGCGCGCGAAGATGTTGCGCATCGGTAGCGTGTCGCCATCCGACGTGACGTGCGAGAACCGCTGCTCGATGACCGTGTCCGCGCGCGTCCGCATCTGCGCGACAATCCAGTCGCCCGCGCGCTGATGCGCCTCGGTTCCCGGCACGCGCGGCCCGAACTCGAGCTGCGCGCGAATGTACTCCATGGCGCGCGCACCACTGAAGGCCGTCTTTGCCGCGAAGGACTCGGCGGTCTCGCAAGAAACGAATGCCAGGAGAGCGACAACGAGAATCCGGAAACCGGAATGCGGATTGCCGGTAGGACCGCTCCGCATTGGCGACTGGCGTTCGCCGTTCAAAAGCATTCCGGATTCCGTATTCCGCATTCGCCTCACTTGAGCTCCCCCGCGAAGAATTGAAGCTGCAGCACCGCCGACAGCACGAATTGCGTGAACCGGCGATCGTTCACTTCATCGTACGTCACCGTCCGCGATGCCGACAGGGAGAACGACGCGTTCTCGGCGACATCGGTCTCGGCGCGGGCGTTCAGCGCCCAGCGGCCGTTGTCGGCGATGCGACGCTCCGTGGTGTCGGCCAGGAAGACGGTCTCGGTGCTGATGCGCTGCATGCCGACATACGCGCGGAGCATGCTCGATGGAAGGCCCCACGACTGTGGAAGCGCGAACAGCTTGCTGATGTCGGCCGTCACGTCGTTCTGCTCGCCTTCGCTCGTCCCTCCAGCGCGCAGCTCGCGGCGCGTCGTGTGCAGCCACCCGGCCGAGGTCGTGAAACCGCCAAAGAGGGTCCACGAGAGCGTTCCGCGCAACGGGTACTGTCGCGTCTCGAGCTCGGTCCGCACGCCTGACAGGGTGATGGCGCCGCCGGGAAGGGCCGGTTGAAAGCTGCTCGCGCGCGTGATCGACGCGCGAGCCTCCGCGCTCACCGATGAAACGATGACCGACAGGAAACCCGGCCGGAAGGTCCATCGCAAGGCGACGTCGGGAAACGTCACCGATCGCGCCTCGAGCATCGACTGCGCATCCTGGGCGCGACGCGTCCAGGTGTTGTTGACCGTTCGCTGGTAATGCTGCGTGAAACTGGCCCCGAACGGGAGCGACAGCGTGTGATCCACGGTCAGGCCGCGCGCCACTCCCGCGCTGGTGGCGAGGACATCACCCAACGATCGAAAGTCCTCGATCCCGCCGAATGCGAATTGATAAGAAAACCCGGGCGTGAAGGGCGTCTCGTCGAACAGCGATCGCATCTCGCGCGTCCAGCTGAGCCGTACGGGCTGGATGGCGTTCGCGATCCTTCGCGCGATCCCCGAGTCGCCCGCGTAGCGGCCAATCGCGCCACCGAGATCGACCGCGGCCGCCGCCGAGAGAACCTGTGAGTTCGACAGGCGCCGCGGGAGCCGCAGCTCACCCGTGTCCCCATCGGCGCGGAGAAGCCTGCTGGTGTTCGGATCGCGGAACATCGTGAACGTGCTCGCGACCTCGAAGCTCGGGCGGAGCCAGGCCGCGACGGCCGGTGTGAACCGGAGCGCACTCTGCATTTGCCGCTCGCGCTCGAGCCCCACGTCGAGACCAAAGAGCTCCGCGCGCTCGAAGCCGGCGACGAGGGCCACGTCCGTGTCGTCGCCGTAATTACGAAGATCACGCACCGAGTTGACATCGATTCTCGCCATGAGGGCGTCCACCGGACGAAGCTCGACGAGCGCGCGATTCCGCCAATCGTGCCGCGATGAGGCGACCGTGCGACCCGTGTCCTCCGCGACGAACACCGGAAGCGCAAAGGATGCGCGCCTGTCCTCGGCACGCGCCCATCCACTCGTGAGGCGGATGGCAGCCGGGGAGAAGCGGAGGCTCGCGTCTCGCAGGCCGCGCAGCGCCGCGCTCTCGCGCAACCAGCCCGGGAGCGCATTGACGGCGCCGCGCACCCACCCCGGCATCCGCCGCCCCTCGCCATCACCGCGGGAGAAGTCCCAGTCCACCGATCCGGTAAACGACGAGGCGTCGCCGGTCTGGTACTCGCTGCGCTGAGCTCCAGTCGTGTAGGCGGACTGGACCGACAGATTGTCGAGCAGCAGATCGGTGACGCCGCCGCCCCGTCGGGTCGCGCGCCGCAGCGCGACGGTATACGAGGTCGCCGACGTCTTCGGCTTTCGCAACCCGTCCAGATCGGGCCCGGAGATGTCGGAGCGCGCGAGGAAAAACGGGTCGGTGCCTGACGAGGCGTGGTTGATCGTGACGGGAATGGCCAGCCCGAGCGCGCGCGGGAGCAGCCGGTCAAGCCGCACCGACGAGGTCAGATTGAGCTGATCGTCGGTGACGTACGACGGCGCTTCCCCCAGCTGACGGAAGTTGTGATCGCGCCGGCTGACGTTCACTGTCATCGATCCCAGATCCGACGCCGCGACGGTAACGCCGAACTGGCCGGCGTACCCAGCGTCGTCCACGACCTCGCCGAGTCGCACGTCGTCGACCCAGAGCTCGAGGGTGTCGAGCGGGCTGATCGGGCCGCCGACGCCACCGCCCGCCGCGCTCACGCGGACGATTCCAACCGACAGCTCCTGAACCGCGGCGAGGTTAGGCGGCGTGATCGCTGGGTTGGCGGTGTAGACGATGTAGCCATCCTGGCAGGCAGCAAAGCGTCGGCTCCCCGGCGCCGTCGGCGGCTGGCTCGCCTCGATCAGCGCGAGATCGACGCCCGAGCAGGCGAGCGAATCGCCGCCGCGAAGAAAGGCGTTCTGCAGCTGGGTGCGGAGACGGTAGAATCTGGAGAACTCGATGACGTGCTCGGGCAGCCACGCCGTCGAATCAGGGCCGACGTTCGCCGGGGAGCGATAGAGATAGAAGTTGTCCGCATCGCGACCCACGCGAACGTAGAACTGGAGGTCCCCATTCGCCCCCCACCCCTTCCCCCGCCCACGCGCCCACACGCGCAGCGACCGGTAGCCCATGAAGCTCTTGTCGCCCTCCGGGAACCGATAATAGGCCTCCGCGCGCTGGTTGACGTCGAGCGCGGTCGTCAGCAGGCGAAGGGACTTCTCGTTCACCTGCGTGCGCTCCGTCGCGACGTCGGCGGTGCGGTCGTCGGGGGACTCGGCGACACCGGGCGGGGGCTGGTACCGAATGCCGGTGGTCCCCGCGTCGAGCGTGCCGATGACCGTCGCCTGGATGGACCCGAGCCCCGTCTCGCGCGTGCCGGCGATGCCGGTGAGCGGGGTGGTCGCCCGCTTGACCCACGGCGCGCCCAGCAACCGGAATCGCGACACCGGCGTGTACGTGAAGGACGTGTCGGCCGCATCGCCGGAGACGATCGTCAGGCGCGCGGCGCGAATGCGCCTGACGAGCGGGTCGTTGATCAGCTCCGCCGACGCGAGCGGCACGCGCACCAGTGCCCAGCAGAAGGTACGCGGCCCGGTGCGCGCGCGATCGCTCGGGTGGTGATGACAGAGTCCCACCTTCGTGACGCTCTCGGGATCGGCGAGATCGATGACGTAGCGCATCAGCCGCTCGTTCGAGTTCTCGGGACCGCTCATGTTGAGCACACCGTCGAGATCGAGATCCTCCTCGTCCAGCCGGCGATTCCGGATCGAGCAGTTGTGTCGCGTGTCCCCCAGCTCCGCGATCACCGAGCCACCGAGACACAGCTCGGCGTCCAGCAACCGTTCGGTGGCGCCATCGACCACGCGAATGAGCGTGTCGGCACGATCGGACGGGAGGCCTACGTCATCGGTGGCCGCGTCGAACGAGCGTGTGATCTCGTCGCGCTCCGAGTCCATCACGTCGTAGCCGGTGAGTGCACGCCCACGAAACGCCGAGTCGGCTCCGGTGACGAAGAGCGTCTCCGGGCGGAATGCGACCGCGTTCTCCGAGATGTCGCCGAGGTCGAGCACGATCGTGGGATTGCGTTCGCGCTTCGCGGGATCCGTCTCGATCATGGTCCAGAACTCGATCTGCTCAACACGGGTCAGATCGATTCCGGACTGCGCGAGCGGCTGCATCAGCGACCGCCAGCGGCGTCCCGGGCGCGGTGTGGTCTCCCAGAGGTAATCCGGTGTCGCCTGCCCGCGCGGGGTGAGAAAGCCTTCGATGCCGGTTGGATACAGGGTGTTCCAGAGGATGATCTCGGGGACGCGGAATGCCTGCCCTCCGACGAACTTGAAGGCGGTGTCTACCTGCTCCGGGAAGAACTGCAGCGCGAGGTCGCCAATGCGAACGAGGTTTTGCCAGGCAATGGCGGCCGCTGAATCGAGCTCGAAGTGGTACGGAGTGCCCCCGATCGGCACGCCACCCGGCGCGTACGGCCGGCTTCCGAGCCGCCACGCCTGCTCGCCGAGTACGATGCCGATTCCCCCTTCCCCCTCGAACGTCTCGACGTACGCGACACCGGCGGCATTCGGCTGTGGCCGGCTGGTGGCGAACTCGCCCTGGACATCGATGCGCGACTGCTGCGTCGCGTCCACGAACGGCAGTCGGTCGAGCACGCGAGTGAGCGCGTCGCTCGTGAAGCTGAACTGGCCGGTGACGCCGGCCACGAGCGACGATGCCGGCTCGAAGCCGAGGAGCGGCCGGTTGAAGGTGGTCTTCTGGCGCTGCGACATCGCCGTGAACGACAGTCGTCCGGCCTCGGTGGGAAATTCGGCGGCGAGGCCGAGGATCGACGTCGGCTGCGCGGCGAAGATCGGATTCTCCTCGTACTGGACGGTGACGCGGCGCGGTCGCGCGAAGAGGGTGTCGGGCCGCGTGAACGACACCCGGCCCAACTCGTAGTCGACCCGATAATCGACATCGCGCACGAGCGGGACGCCGTCGATGTTGAGGCGCTCGGAGCCCTGGCGGATCTGGACGCCGCCGAGGGCGAGTGTCCCGGCGTCGCCCCCGCCCTCCGACGCATAACGAGCGCGCAGCCGGTACTGCGTCGGAGGCCGCCGCTGCGTGAAGAGGTCCTCGTATGGCGTGCGATACAGCGAATCATTGAGCGGGTTGGGAGGATCGGCCATCCCGGAATCCGCGAACGGCCGCAGCGACGGAAACACGACGAAGTAGTCCCGGATGAGCTTTGCCCCGCCCTGCGCCGCGTTCCTCGCGAGGTTCGGGTCACTCGGTCGCGGCCACAGGCGATTCTCGACGTCGAACGCCGAAGGATTCACCGGCTGCGCCAGGCCGAACATCTGGAGGAACGTCTCGTAAGGCGCGCCGATGGGGCGCTCCTGATCGCCGCCGGCGCCGACGACGATCTTGAGCTGCACGGTCTCTCGGCGCAGGTCTTCGCCGCCGAGGCGGTAGACGGATCGAATCTCCTGATCGAACACCGCGTCGCCGGGAAGCACTTCCGCGTCCCAGAGCAGGTTGATCGTGTCACGCCCGGCTGGCCCGCGCGACGTGGGGAACGTGCCGCCAACCGGTCCCAGGATCACCTCATCGCCGGCGGGTCCGCTCACCGTGTACGAGACGGCGAGCCGCTCTCCGCGCTGGACGGGGTTCACGAGGGCGATCCACAGGTTGGTGGGATCGATGTAATAGTCGATCCCCTCCTGCAACACGTCGAAGGGGCCGATCTCGTTCGTGTTGCGGGCATAACGAGTGACGGCGTACGGCCCGTTGATGTCGCGCGAGACCGAGCCGCCGGGCGTGGGAGGGCGGTAGCGGTAGAGCAGCACGCGCCGGGGACGCTCGCCCGGCGGGATCGCCGCCGCCAGCGCCTCGAGGTCGCGGCCGAGGATGTCGACGTTGGGGAATCGGCCCGCGAACGCCCGGCGGGGATCGATCACCCAGAAGAAGCGACCGCGCTCGACGACGAAGTCCTCGATGTCGCGCTCGATCGTCTGCACCGACCGGTCGCCGACGGTGAACACCTTGTCACGGACGACGTTGCCCTTTTGCTGGGCGACGATCGACCGGAACTGCATGGGGCCGATCTGGCCGACGGCCTGAAGCCCGTAATTCCCGCTGGGAATCCCGGCGGTGATGAACCGCGATGCTGGCGCCGCGAACGACACGTTCCCGACCTCGAGGCGGTGCAGCATCTCGTCAGGCTTCCCCTGATAGTAGATCGAGATGTTGTTCGACGCGTCGAACTCGCGCTCCGAGTCGTAATCGACGTTGACGTGAATGCGATCGGCGACCACCCCACCGGTTTGCACGTTGAACTGGAAGTCCATCTGCGGCTGGATCGTCCCGGCGCAGCTCGCGAAGGGCGTGAGCAGGTCGCTCGAGCGGCAGCGCTCGTTTCGATCGCGCTCGATCTTCGTCTCGATGCGGGATGTGAGATGGAGACCGAGGTCGGCGTAGTCGCCGAAGAGGCCTTCGCGGCGCGATGAGTCCGATTGCGGAATGCGGAATGCGGAATCTGGAAGCTGCGCGACCGGCGCTCGCGCCGAATCGGCGAACACCGCGACCACCGCTTCGCCCCAGCGCGCGGCACGGGCCACTTCCGTCATCTGGAGGAGGCCGGCGACCTGACGATCGGCGAGGGTCGCGCCACTGTCGCGCGATGGAGCGAGACGCCCGAACGGCCCGAGCGCCGCTGGGCGCTCGAGGACGAGCGAGTCGTTGGGGAACCGCAGTCGGACACCGATGCCCGGACGCGCCGCGGTGTCGGCCGCCGGCGGTTGCGCCGGCTGCTGCGCGCCGAGTGCGGGAACGATCGAGAGGGCCGCGGGGAATAAGAGACGGAAAAGGCGCACCCGGTTACCGGCAGCGGGGAGCCACGCGCGCTCCCGTTCGCCCGCGGGGCGCCGGGAACGTAAATTGACGTGTCTCACGAGAATAACATCCCAACCGCACGAGGAAAGAGGAATGAGCGGTGAGGAAATGATTCCTCGCTCGTCGTTCCTCGGTCCTCCTTTCGCTTGCAGTAGCTACCCCGCGTGGAATATGCCGCTCGCTTGAGATACCCAGCGTGAAGATCCTCCGTCACTACGTGCTGCGCGAGCACACGGGGCCCTTCCTCTTCGCGCTCGCCACGCTGACCTCGCTGTTCCTGCTCAACCAGGTCGCCCGCCATTTCGGCGACCTCGTCGGCAAGGGACTCGGCGCCAAGGTCATCTGGGAGTTCTTCGCGCTCTCGATCCCGTTCATCATCGCGATGACGACGCCGATGGCGGTCCTGATCGCGACCTTGTACGCGTTCAGCCGGCTGGCCGCCGAAAACGAGATCACGGCGTTGCGCGCGAGCGGCGTCGGCATGACGCGAGTGCTTCGTCCGGTGATCTTCGGCGGCGCCGTCCTCGCGCTGATCATGGTCGGATTCAACGATCAGATCCTGCCGCGCACGAATCATCGCCTTCGCAAGCTCCAGACGGACATCGCGCGCAAGAAGCCGACGTTTGCCCTTCGCGAGCAGGTGATCAATGAAGTCTCTCCGGGCAGACTGTTCCTGCGGACGATGAAGATCGACGGCGCGCAGGACCTGCTCCGCGACGTGATGATCATCGACCTCAGCGATCCGCTGCGCAGGCGCACGATTCACGCCGACAGCGGGCGCATGGGCATGAGCAAGAACATGAGCGATCTCGAGCTGACGCTCTTCGATGGGTACTCCCAGGAGATCCCGAAGGAGGAGCCCGGGAAGCTGCAGCGGCTGTTCTTCGATGTGGACTTCATCCGGGTTCGGGGAGTCGCCGATACGCTCCAGCGCACGCAGGAAGACGCCTACAAGAGCGATCGTGAGATGTCCGTGTGCGAGATGCAGGCGCAAGTCGCGCAGGCGTCCCGTGAATACGAGACCGCCAAATATCACCTGCAGGAAGCCCTCGCCGCATCGGCGCGGCGGGTGGCGACCGGGAAGCCGCCCGGTCCCACCGAGATGCCGGATGCCGTCGAGGACCGCGAGCCGTTCGGCCTGGGGCGACTCTATTGCGATGCGTTGGCGGCCGTCGGGCGACTCATCAAGCCCGACAGTGCGCTGGCGGGAAACCAGCTCCCTCAGCTTGATTCCATCGTCCGCAAGCCCGGTACGCAGCGGCGGGACACGGCGCGGGCGGGCAGGGTGCCGGTGGTCATCGAAACCGCCGGAGTGACCGACCGTCGCCGCGCCCGCCAGCGGTCGTTAGGTATCCCCCCGTCGGCGGGACTGCCGCCCTCGGCCGGCGGGTATGGGACGGTGGACTTCTACAAGGGGGGCACCAGCGAGGTGCTCGATCCGTTCATCGGTCAGATCGAGCTCATTGGAGCTCGCATGCGCGACTCGCGAACCGGGATGAATCGCTATGACGTCGAGATTCAGAAGAAGTTCGCGCTCGCGTTCGCGTGTATCGTGTTCGTGATGATCGGCGCGCCGATCGCGCTGCGGTTTCCGCGTGGCGGCGTCGGGCTGGTGATCGGCGCGAGTGTCGGCATCTTCTCGCTCTACTACGTCGGTCTGGTCGGAGGCGAGGCGCTCGCCGACCGCCTCATCATGAGCCCATTCCTGGCGATGTGGCTCACCAACATCGTCTTCCTCGTGATCGCGGCGTTGCTGCTGGTGCGCATGGAGCGCGAGGGAGCGACCGCGCGCGGCGGAGACATGTCGGAAGCGTGGGATGCGATTCGCGCCTGGTTCGCGCGTAAGGCGCGCCGCGTCGGCATTCCGCTCGAGCGGAGACGCGTACGGTGAGCGTCTTCCGCCCTCTCGATCGCTACGTCCTTCGCGAATTCTGGAAGATCTTCGCGGCGACGGCGGTGGGGTTTCCGATGCTCGTCATCATCATCGACCTCACCGAGAAGCTCGACAAGTATCTCAGCCGCAATCTCTCGCGGGGCCAGATCCTGCTGAGCTACCTCTACTGGATCCCCGAGTCGATGTTTCTCGCGCTGCCAGCGGCGGTGCTGTTCGCCACGGTCTTCTCCATTGGCTCGCTCACGCGCCACTCGGAGATCACCGCCGCCAAAGCCTCCGGCATCAGCTTTCATCGCCTGACCTTTCCGATCTTCCTTGGCGCATCGATGGTGGCCGTGCTCGCTGGATTTCTGGGCGAGATCGTTCCAGTGGCGAACGAAAAGCGGAACAAGATCATTGAGGAAAACCGCTTCAGCGGCACCAACGATCGATTCAACTTCACCTATGCGGGCGAGGAAGGGCGCGTGTACAAGATCCAGGCGCTCAACGTCGGCAACGGGGCGATCGATTTTCTGGAGGTCGAGCGTAAAGGGAGCGGGCCGGACTATCCGACCACGATCGTCACGGCGCGCGGGGGAACGTGGCGCGACACCGCGGGCCACTGGATGCTCCGCGATGGCCAAATGCATATTGTCCCCACCGACAGCACGAGCATGGCGGTGGCATTCGACAGTCTCGCCGACAACCATTTCGTCGAGGCGCCGCGCGAGCTGATGGCCGCCCCGAAAACGTCCCAGGAGATGCGATACAAGGAGCTGGCCCGCTTCATCTCGGCGCTCGAGCGGTCGGGGTCGAGTGAAGTGAACCGCTTCAAGGTGGAAAAGGCGCTGCGCATCGCGATTCCCGTCACCTGTCTCATCATCGCGATCTTCGGCGCGCCGCTTGCCACCAGCACGCAGCGCGGCGGGGCCGCGTACGGCATCGGCGTTTCCCTCGGAGTGACCGTCATCTTCCTGATGCTGATTCAGCTCACGAAGGCGATCGGCGGCGGCGGCATCCTTCCGCCGAACGTCGCGGCGTGGATGCCGAACGCGGTGTTCGGGGTCGCAGGCGCCATTCTGCTCGCACGCACGCGCACGTGACCTTCCCGCAGGAAACGGACGCCGACACCGGCCCGAGGCGCACGGCGACGTTTCCCATCCCCCAGCGTGCGGGGATCATCTTCTTCCGGCAGGTTTCCCGCTCCACACGCGGCTTCTTCCGCAGCATGGGAGCGCGCACGTACTTCACGCGCGAGATGTTCCGCGCATTCAACGAGTGGCGCACGTGGCTTCCGCTCACGCTCGGGCAAGCGCGAAACATCGGCGTGGACTCCTTACCGCTGGTGTTCACGGTCGCCGCGTTCATCGGTGCGGTGACGGCGTTCCAGACGTTCTACCAGCTCTTTCCCGGCGCGCAGCTCTCGGCGGTCGCCTGGATCACGCGCCAGAGCATTGTGCTCGAGCTCGGTCCGCTGCTGACCGCGCTCGTGCTGGCAGGGCGCGTTGGCGCGCGCATGACCGCCGAGATCGGCACGATGCGCGTCACCGAGCAGATCGATGCCCTGGAGACACTGGCGTACGATCCGGTCGCGTATCTCGTCGTCCCGCGGTTCGTCGCGGCCATGCTCATGCTGCCGTTGCTGACGATCATCGCCAACGCGACCGGCATCTTCGCGGGTTATCTCATCTCGATCGCGGCCACTGATGTCACGTCCAATGATTTCGTCAGCGGCCTCCGTCTCACCTTCGACCGCTTCCAGGTGGTCTACGGGCTCATCAAGGCGACCCTTTTCGGAGGCGCCATCTCGCTCATCGGGACGTACGAAGGCTACATTACCGAGGCCGGTGCGGAAGGCGTCGGCCGCTCGACGGCACGCACGGTCGTCATCTCGTCGGTGATCATTCTCCTGCTGGACGCGCTCACCGCACTGTATCTCGCCCGATATCTTCAGTCATGAAGCGACGCAACGAAGTGCTCGTCGGTGTGTTCGTCACCGTTGCGCTCATCATCGGCGTGCTCGGAACGCTGTGGCTCTCACGCAGCGGGCTCCTGTCCGACACGTACCCGCTGTACACCCGATTCCGCTGGGGAGCGAACCTGAAGCAGGGGCAGGAGGTGTGGCTCGCCGGGTTCGCCGTCGGGACGGTGGACCGCGTGGAGCTGCGTCCGGACGGCTGGCTCGACGTGTGGATGGTGGTCGAGGAGAAGTACACGGTGCCCGAGGGATCGATCGCTCAGCTGAAAACGGCGTCGTTCTTCGGCGACATGGCGATCAACCTCGAGCCCCCGCTGAATTACCGCTCGGCCGTGCAGCCCGGCGACACGATCCCCGCGGCGCCCCCGCCGCCGACGATGGATGCGCTGCTGTCGCGCCTCGACTCGGTGAGCCGCGGCGTGTCCGACGTCGCGCAGGCGTTCGAGATCCAAATGGTTCGCGAGGGCGGTATCCAGGACCTCAAGGGGACGATCTCCTCGACGAACCGCCTCGTGTTGCAGATCAGTCGGATCGCGGATGAGCAGTCACGCGAGCTGACGCGCCTGACGAGGAACCTCAATCGCTCGGTGAGTGCGATCGACTCCGCCGTGGTGGACTCCACGATGCGCAACATCCGGCAGACGACCGCCAACCTCGCTCAGCTCTCGTCCGACTTTCAGGACACGCGTGAGCGCATGACGGCGCTGTTGACGAAGCTGGAGAGTGGCGATGGCAGCGCGGCGAAGCTGCTCAACGATCCAGGGCTGTACAACGACGTGCGGGCGCTCGTGCAGCGGGTGGACTCGTTGACCGCGGATTTCAAGAAGAACCCCAGGAAGTACATTAACCTCGAGATATTCTGAGGCCCTGGCCCTCGTTAAGCGGGTCAGGGGCCAGGGGCCATGGGGAGGGTCGAGGGCGGACCGCTGCTCCGTTGCTCTTGACCCTCCCCTCGCTTTTCTACGCGTGTATCTTGACGCCTCCCTCTTAGCCGAGCCTCCCAATGCGTCGTGCGCTGTTCTTCGTGGTGATTCTTCTGGCCGCAGCCTGCGAAGATGACTTCACATCACCCATCGACTCCCGCTTTCCGCTCACCGGGACCTTCAGCGACACGCTGATCGCGGACGCGGCCGACACGGTCACCTTCACTCCCGGAAGAACGGGGACGACCACCGTCGCGATTTGCGGGGAGCCGGGTTTCAATTTCGATCTGGAGGGTGAGGGAGAGACATCGACGACCGCATCCAACTGCGAGCGGATCACCTTCGACGCCGTGGCGGGAGAGTCGTATACCGTCGTCGTGCGCGCCGTCGAAGGAGATGGAGTATACGGCGGATGTTGGAGCACCGCGCTCGTGCAGTGCGCCCCCTTCGAGCCAGTCGCGTGTGCGCCTCCGGCCGCGACCGGCGATACCGCCTTGCCGGCCGGCTACTACAGCAATGCCGAGGGTAAGACCGGCGCCGCGCTGCTAGCGGCCCTCGACCGGATCCTGTGCCGCACGCGCGCGCTGAGCTACGACAACATTCGCGACTCGATGTACGCCAACATCGAGGACCCCGACAACAACGATCTCCTCGCCGACATTTACACCGGGCGCGTCGCCACCGTGAACTCGCGCGCGACGGCCCTGACGGCGGATTTCAACGCCGAGCACAGCTGGCCGCAGAGCAAGGGTGCGCAGACCTTCCCGGCTATGACCGACGTGCATCACCTCTTTCCGGCGGACGAGGTCGCGAACGGCCAGCGCTCGAACCTTCCGTTCGGCGTGGTGGTCGGAACGCCGACGTGGACCAGCCCTGATCCGGACGGCGACGGCGACGTGAGCAAGCGAGGACTCGACGCGAACAATCGTGAGGTGTTCGAGCCGCGCAACGCGAAGAAGGGCGACATCGCCCGCGCAATCCTCTACTTCTACGCGCGCTACAACCTGCGCCGCACGCCGAGCTTCACGCTGGAGAACTTCAACATCGAGGAGCCGGTGCTGCTCCAGTGGGCGACCGCCGATCCTCCCGATGCGTTCGAGCGTCAGCGGAACTCACTGGCGTTCCGGGTGCAGGGGAACAGGAATCCCTTCGTGGACCGGCCGGAGTTCCTCCCGGCGGTGGGGGATTGGCCGAATAACTGAGGGGTCAGGAGTCAGGAGTCAGGGATCAGGGGGGATCAGGGGGTGGGTTGCAGGACAGAACTGCGCCCTGACCCCTCCCTGTATCTTCTCCCTCGAACCCACGCTTCGACTGACCTTTCGAGCCAATCCTCAAAATGTCCGGTTACGACTCGAATGACAGAGTCACCCGAGGCGTGACTGCTGTCATTGTCCGCGGTCGTCGAGGGCGTCAGGGTGGGTTGTAGGGCAGAACCACACCAAGGGGAAGGGTTCAGGGCGTTTCTCTCCTGCACCCTCGACACTGATCCCCCCTGACTCCTGACTCCTGACCCCTGACCCCTAGAAGTAGTACCTGACGCCGATTTGGGCCGAGAACTGAAGCAGTAGGTTAGTTCCGACCTGAATGCGGTCACCGAAGGTCGTCGGCACCGTATACTCGATCTCTCCGTCCGCCGTGTTGAATTGCTGCGCCGATAGGAGGTTTCGGCGAGAGGTCGTCACCGAGACGTTGCGCCCCCACTTCGGATTGAGGCCGTTGAGCACGTTGAAGAGATCGATGTGCACTTCGGCCCCCTGGCTTCGCGTCGTCGCGAAGCGCTTGCGGATCGTCATGTCGAGCTGGTTGAACCAGGGCTGCCGGCAGGTGTTGCGCGGGATGACCTGCCCGACGTAGTCGCCCACGCAGTCGAACTCCTCGAGGTAGTCGGAATAGCGCGCGCGATGCAGGGCGATCACCGAGTCGCGATTGGCGACCGTGGGCGCCACGAAGACGGGGAGCTCCTCGGGACGGAAGATATAGGGGCGGTCGTTGAAGCTCACACCATCGCCGTTGATGTCGCCACTCACTTCGGGACCCCACGGGCGTCCGCTTCGAATGCTCCATTTCGGGCTCACCCGGATGCCGTACGGGAGCCGGAACGTCCCGGAGAGTACGATGGTGTGGTCGCGTGTGAAATCGCTTGGTCCCCACCCCGCCGACTCGTCGCCGATGGCGCCGATCACGTTAGGCCCGAGCGCCCCGTAGCGCGGCCCGGTAAAGCCCTCGTTGGCCGTGCAGCAGAAGTAGCTCGAGTTGTCTCGCGCCCACGTGTACGTGTATGACGCCCGGATGGCGCTCGAGTCGGTCAACCGATGCTCCACGTTGGCCGTCCCGGAGAACGAGCGCGCGACGCCGTCGTTGTAATTCACGTAGACGCTCGCGAAGTCGGTGTTGCGAAAGCGATCGATGCCGGCCGCCGCGCTCGGGCTGAACCGGCCCGCCGGGACGAAGATCCGCCGCCCTCCCTCGCTCGCGAGCTGGAACTGCGGGTCGCGCAGGTTGATGTTGCGCACCGTGTACAGCTTGCTCGATTCCGAGAAGAGGAAATCCACCGACGCGAGCGTGGTGCGCCCGAACTTCCGCTCGTATCCCAGATTTGCCTTGAACGTCTCGGGGAGCGAGAAGTCGCCATTCCAGAAGGTGTACTCGGGAACGCCGCCGACTCCACCGCCACCGCGACACCCGAACGGGTTTTCGTTGCCGCTGGCAGCCCAATCGGGGTAATCGGCGGGGTCAGGCGGTGCGTCGGGCGCATCCTCGGCGATCGACCCACGACACTCCACGACCAGCAAGGGTCTGTCGGTGATCGCGACGTTGCTCCCCATCACGAACGGAACGCGTCCGTAGAAGAGGCCCGCGCCGGCCCGAACGAGCTGCGTGCCGTCGCCGCGAACGTTGTACGTGAACGAGACCCGCGGTGAGATGTTGTTGTCGTCGATCGGTGCGATTCCCGTCTCCAGACCAAACGCCCGCTCGGCGTCGATCACACGCCCGGGGCGGTCGCTGTAGCGCTGGACGTCGTAGCGCACGCCGAAAATGCCGAGCAGCTTCGGCGTGATCTGCCATTCATCCTGCGCGTAGAACGCATACTCCTGGACGTCGAACGTGGCGGCCGGCACGGTGGAATCCGCCCTCACGTTCCGGTTGAACCGCGATGGCCGGAATGCCTCGAAGTCGGCGAGCGAGTTGAACTCGAACCCGCCGGAGCCGTTCAGCCAGAACACGTTCTCGATCGATGAGAACGTGCTGTTCGTGCCCAGCTTGATCGAGTGCCCGCCGAGCGCGAGCGTCACGTTGTCGATGAGCTGAATCTTCTTCTCATCGAGGTTGTTGCGGAATGAAATGAACGAGCCGCCGTACTCGACGGTCTCGTTCGCATCGAGCCTGACGCGCAGCTCGGGCTTGAAGTTGTTGCCGAGGCGCGGACGCTCCTCGGTGGCGTACTGGAGGCGCAGCACGTTGAAGACCCGCGGCGTCACGACGCTCGTCAGCTCGGCGACGAGGGAGTTTGCGCGATCCTTGAACGACTCCGCCTGGGAGATACCCGCCGGGAACGCGAATCCCCCCGCTTCATCCAGGTTCTTGTGGTCGGAGAAGTTGTTCCGGACGGACAGCCGATGTCGGTCGTTGAGCGTCCAGTCGAGTCGTCCGAACAGCGTCAGCACGTCGTTCGATATTTCCCACTCCCCGTACTGCGATCGCGGGTTGGCCACGCCGTATTGCGTCTCGAGCACGTCGAAGAAGCGCTCCAGACTGTCGGCGGTGGCGGCATCGTCGGGGTCGTCCCTGCCGCGAAGGAGCTCCGGAGAAATCGACCGGAACGGCTCACGGCGGCGCTGGCCGTCGAGCGATACCAGATAGTGAAGCCGGTCGCGCGTGATGGGGCCGGAAACGACGGCGGCGTACTGTTGCGCGGAGAAGTTGTTCGCGGGATTTCCATCGAAGTCGGAGCGGGTGAGCGACTTTCCGCGATGGTTGCCGTAGACCGACGCGCGGAAGTCGTTCGTGCCGCCCTGGGTGACGATGTTGACGACGCCGCCGGAGTAGTTGCCGAACTCCACGTCGAATCCGGTGGTGATGATCTGGAACTCGCGGATCGACTCGAGCGAGAACGCGAAGGGGATGCGGCTTCCGCCGCGATTCTCGCCGAAGAACGCGTTGTTCGCGTCCACGCCGTCGATCTGGATGCTCGTCTGCGATGGGCGCTGCCCCGCGATCGAGAACTGGCCCCCGGTCGTCACCTCCGGGGAGGGGCTGACGAGCCCGGACAGGGTGATGAAGTCGGTGAAGTCACGCCCTAACGACGGGAGCTCGGTGATCTCCTCTTGCGAGACCGTCTGCTTCACGCCGGCGTCGGCCACGTCGATCTCCCGCGTCGTCGCGGTGACCTCGACCCCCGTCAGCTGAACCGCCGCCGTCCGCAGCGTGAAGTCCGCCTGCGCCGTGCTTCCGACCGTCACGCGCACGCCGGGAAGCTCCGAGGGCTGCTGCCCGATCCGGCGCGCCGAGACGCGGTAGCTGCCGGGCGGGAGGAATCGAATGACGTACAGACCGGCATCGTCCGTCTGCGTACCGCGCTGGAATCCGGTTTCCTCGTTGGTGGCGACGACCGTGACCGCCGGCAGCGGTGCACCCGCCTCGTCGATCGCGCGGCCGCGAATGTTGCCCGTGGTCGTGGATGCCTGGCCCATCCCTAACGACGCTGTGGCGGCGAGCAGGGCGAGGGCGACAGGCACCCGCGCCAGGAGTCTCGTCAGGGACACGGGACCTCCGTCACGTCGGAGAGACCGCGCGGCTTGAGCTGCGGTGTGCCGTTGAAGAAGCCCAGCAATCCTGTGATGTCGTAGCACTTGGCGGGGTCGAAGGTGCTGGTGGGAATGGTGCCGGCGACGTTGGCGTCGAGACGGATCTGGATCGGCCCCGATCCGTCGTCGAGGTTTGCGTTCCCGGACGCGAAGGTCCCGACCGTGGCGTGCCTGACGACGATCAGACGCCCGACGTCCGCGGCCTTTGCGCCGCCGGCGCTCACGGCCGCGGCAATGCCGCCGGTGGCGCGCTCGAAGGGTGCTGGAACCGGGAGGCCCGACTTGCGATTTGGTGCGACCACGGGGTTGTTGACCTGGAGCTCGCCGCCGAATTGCCCGAGCACGCCGGAGACTTCGATGCTGTCCCCGAGCTGCAGCCCGAGCGCGGGAAGGCCGAACACCTGCATGCCGCCCGTGGGATCCTGGATGTAGATGTTGTTCGATCGATAGGTCCCCTGGGCCGCGGTGACGATACCCGCGACGGTGATCGACGCGCCCAGTGCCGCTGCCTCGGCCACGTTGATGCGCACCACGCACCCGCGCTTCGCCGGCGCGGAGATGAACGCGGTCTCGTCGGGGTAGACCGAGGCCCGCACCGGGTTCGCGCAGAAGACGAGGCGTCCGATGACGG